>JAFZRM010000164.1 GCA_017619885.1 Clostridia bacterium
CCTCATGGAGCACCCCGCGATACTCGAGTGCGCCGTTACCGGCGTGCCTCACGAGATACGCGGCATGGTCGTCAAAGCCACGATAGTGCTGACAAAGGGATATACGCCGTCGGACGAGCTTGCGAAAGAGATACAGAACTACGTCAAGACTCATACGGCGCCGTACAAATATCCGCGCATCGTCGAGTTCGTAGACGAGCTTCCCAAGACCGCGAGCGGCAAAATTAAGCGTGTCGAGATCCGTGCGAAGGATCTTGCAAAATAAATGAATATCATTTTTATACCAAAGGAGCAACCGTTATGAAAACAAAAGCAGTCAGACTGTACGGTGTTAACGACCTCAGGCTTGAGGAATTCGAGCTCCCCGAGATCAGGGACGACGAGATCCTCGCCAAGATCGTATCGGACAGCATTTGCATGTCTTCCCACAAGGCCGCCATGCAGGGCGCCAATCACAAGAGAGTCCCGAACGACGTAGCCGACAACCCCGTTATAATCGGTCACGAGTTCTGCGGCGTCATAGAAGCCGTCGGCAGCAAATGGGCAGACAAGTATAAAGCAGGAGATAAATTCACGATCCAGCCCGCCCTCAACCAGAAGGACGATCCGCTCGCAGCGCCCGGCTATTCTTTCAAGTATATCGGCGGCGACGCGACGTACGTCGTAATACCCGCTCCGGTAATGGAGCTCAACTGCCTGCTCCCCTATAACGGAGAAGCGTTCTTCTACGGAAGCCTGTCTGAACCGATGTCCTGCATAATCGGCGGATTTCATGCCAATTATCATACCGTGCGCGGCAAATACGTGCACAGCATGGGCATAGTCGAAGGCGGAAACTGCGCGATACTCGCCGGCGTCGGCCCGATGGGACTCGGCGCGATAGATTACGCGATCCACGGCGACAGACGCCCCGGACTGCTCGTAGTCACCGATATAGACGACGCCAGACTCGAACGCGCCGCTTCAATTCTCACCGTTGAGGACGCCGCGGCTCACGGAGTCAAGCTCGTATATCTGAACACGAATCTCCAGACTCATCCCGACAACACGAACGAGAACATCCTCGCACTCACCGGCGGCAAGGGCTTCGACGACGTATTCGTATTCGCTCCCGTCAAACCCGTCGTCGAACAGGGCGACGCGCTGCTCGGAACCGACGGCTGTCTCAACTTCTTCGCCGGCCCGACGAGAACGGATTTCTCGGCGATGTTCAACTTCTACAACGTACACTACAGCTCCACTCATATAGTCGGCACGAGCGGCGGCAACACTGACGACATGCTCGAATACGTCGAGCTGATGAACCAGGGCAGACTCAATCCCGCCGCGATGATCACACACGTCGGCGGACTCAATGCCGTCGTCAACACCACGATCGACCTCGACAAGATCCCCGGCGGCAAGAAGCTCGTTTACACGCACATCGATATGCCGCTGACCGCACTTACCGACATGGCGGAGCTCGGCAAGACCGATCCGATGATGGCGAAGCTTGCGGAAATAGTCGACAGATACAACGGGCTCTGGAGCGCAGAGGCCGAGAAATATCTGCTTGCGCACGCTAAACAGATCTGAAAGTATAATCTGAAAGGATGAATATAAATCATGACGATCAATGAAGGTCTCTCCGCACTTGTTGAGTTTTCTCATAAGTACGGCTCAAATCCCGAATTCGTTCTTGCCGGCGGCGGCAACACCTCCTTCAAGACGGATGAATTCCTTTTCATAAAAGGCTCAGGATCCTCGCTTTCCACCATCAAAGCCGAGCAGTTCGTAAAAATGGACCGCGTGGCTCTGAACGAAATGTGGCAGAAGACGTATCCGATCGACGAAGCCGAAAGAGAAGCGGCTGTCCTGTCCGATATGATGGACGCGCGCTGCAAGGGCGAGGAAGCCAAGCGCCCGAGCGTTGAAACGCTTCTGCACAATCTGCTCAAACAGCAGTTCGTGCTTCACGTACATCCCGCGATCGTAAACGGTCTCACCTGCTCGAAGGAAGGCTCCGAAGCAATGTTCAGACTGTTCCCGGATGCGATCTGGGTACCGTCCACAAAGCCCGGCTACATCCTCGCGGCATACTGCAGAAAAGCCGTTCTCGAATACGTGAACACCCATAATAAGACGCCCAACGTCATATTCCTTGAAAATCACGGCATATTCTACGGCGCCGACTCAGTAGAGGAACTCGACCGCGTCGTCGCTGACGTCATGGACAAGCTGAAGACCTGCGTCAAAAGATATCCCGATCTTTCTCCAGTCGAGACCGACAGACAGAGAGCCTCTCTCATCGCTCCCGCGATAAGGATGCTTTACTCGAACACCGAGCTTTCAAGCGTGCTTTACACCGCGAACAAAGAGATCCTGAAATTCGCGGAAAGCAGAGAAGCGTTCGAGCCGCTCTACAAGAGCTATTCGCCCGACCATATCGTATACTGCAAAGCCTACGCTTTGTATGTTGAAGACAGCGGCGACATCGAACAGGTCTACGCTGATCTGAAAGCCGGATTCGAGAAATTCAATACCGAGCTCGGCTACAAGCCGAAGATAGTATTCGTACAGGGTCTCGGCATGTTCAGCATCGGCACGACGCATAAGAACGCCGCGGTCGCCGCGGAAGTCTTCCAGGATATGATAAAGATCGCGGTCTACGCCGAATCATTCGGCGGTTACAACCCGATGACCGACGAGCTTATAAACTTCATCACAAACTGGGAAGTCGAATCCTACCGCTCTAAAGTTTCTCTTGCCGGCGCCGGCGCAAAGCGTCTGTCCGAGAAGATAACGGTCGTTACCGGATCAGCTCAGGGCTTCGGCAAGGGCATCGCGGAAGAGCTCGCAAAAGACGGCGCGTACGTCGTCATCGCCGACATCCCGAAGCAGGCTGAGCTTTCCGCCAAGGTCGTCGAAGAGATAAACGAAGCGAACGGAGCCGGCAAGGCGATATCGCTCGACGTCGACGTTTCAAACGAGGAACTCGTTGAAAAGCTGCTCATCGAGACCGTTCTCAACTTCGGCGGCATCGACGTATTCGTCTCCAACGCCGGCATCGCGATCGCCGGAAACGTCGAGGAGATGACGAAGCAGCGCTTCGAACTCGTCACCGCGATAAACTACACCGGTTATTATCTCTGCACGAAATACGCGAGCAGATATATGAAGATCCAGCACAGATTCGCGCCCGATTACATGGCCGACATCGTGACCGTCAACTCGAAATCCGGTCTTGAAGGTTCGAACAAGAACTTCGCGTACGCCGGCTCGAAATTCGGCGGCATAGGTCTTACCCAGTCGTTCGCGCTCGAGCTCGTCGATTACAACATCAAGGTCAACGCGGTATGCCCGGGAAACTATCTCGACGGTCCGCTGTGGAGCGACCCCGTCAAGGGTCTGTTCGTCCAGTACCTCAACGCCGGCAAAGTCCCGGGTGCTAAGACCGTTGAAGACGTGCGCGCGTTCTACATGAGCAAAACGCCGATCAAACGCGGCTGTCTGCCCGCCGACGTCGCACGCGCGATCACGTACGTGGTCGAGCAGAAGTACGAGACCGGCCAGGCCGTCCCCGTTACCGGCGGTCAGATAATGCTCAACTGACGGAGGCTTTTATGAGCGATCTCGTATTGAAGCTTAACGATAACGACGTCAGCGTCAGACTTGACGCTCTGCGGCAGATAAAGAAGCTTACCGACGAAGGTAAGCTTCCGCTTCCGCCCGAGACGGAGTACGTCAATAACCACATCCACACGCAGTATTCATTCTCCCCGTATTCGCCGACTAAAGCGCTTTATATGGCGTGGCAGGCGGGTCTGAAGACCGCGGGCATTATGGACCACGATTCCGTAGGCGGAATACGCGAGTTCATCGAAGCCGGAAAGATCCTCGGCATGCCCATAACCTGCGGCATGGAGATACGCGCGGATATGAGCAAGACCGCGCTGAACGGCAAAAAGATAAACAACCCGGACCAGAAATCGGTAGCGTACGTCGCACTTCACGGTATCCCTCATCAGAGCATAGATATGATAGAGGAATTCATAAGACCGTACCGCGCGAAGAGGAACGAGCGCAACAGGAAAATGTGTGAGAACATAACGGAACTTGTAGCGCCGTACGGCCTCGATCTCGATTTCGACCGCGACGTTCTGCCGCTTTCAAAGGCGGCGGAAGGCGGCTCCGTGACCGAGCGTCATATACTTTTCGCGCTCGCAAAGAAAGTGACCGCGAAATATCCGACGCCCGTTCAGGTCGTTGATTTCTTCAAGAACGATATGCACGTCGCGATGAGCGCGAAGGTCGAAGCGCAGATATTGAACGGTGAAAACACGCCCGACTTCTACGAGTACGATATACTGGGCGCTCTCAAAGCCGAGATGGTAGAGAAATTCTACATCGACGCCGACGAGGAATGCCCGTCGATCTACGATTATATCGACATATGCGAAAAGAGCGGGGCGATCTCGGCTTACGCGTATCTCGGCGACGTCGGCGATTCGGTTACCGGCGACAAGAAGACGCAGAAATTCGAAGACGATTATCTGCCGCTTCTGTTCGATACGCTGAAGGAACTCGGATTCAACGCGGTGACTTACATGCCGACGAGGAACACCGAAGCTCAGCTGCGCCGCGTGATGGAATACTGCGACAGATACAATCTGTTCCAGATAAGCGGCGTCGATATCAACTCGCCGCGTCAGGAATTCATTTGCCGCCAGCTCGACAATCCGCTTTACGCGCATCTCGTCGACGCGACGTACGCGCTGATCGGAGCGGAGAACGAGGCGACGAAGGACTTGAAGAACGCGATGTTCTCACC
Source organism: Clostridia bacterium (assembly GCA_017619885.1). Lineage (GTDB taxonomy): Bacteria > Bacillota > Clostridia > Oscillospirales > CAG-272 > UBA1248. The sequence continues at coordinate 4,811 of JAFZRM010000164.1, forward strand.
CAAAACGGAACTTGAGATGCCCGGCGTAAAGGACCGTATAGCGTATTATAAAACAAAAGCGTAACGGGCAAACGCGGCGGCGACGCCGCACGAAGCTGCCTCCGCACCGGAGCAGCCGATAAACACAGCTGAAACGACACGGAGGACGGCTCTGATGATAATACAATTAGAAGAAGCAAAACTTAAACTCGGATCGCTCAAAGACCAGGTAAGCGAATACGGCAAAACGATCAGGATAGACGAGCTGCGCGCCACAGCCGCGGAGATGAACGCGGCGATGGAAGCGTCGGATTTCTGGAACGATCAGGCGGGCGCCACGAAGCACCTGCAGCAGCTGAAAGTGGTCAAGGACAAGATCGACGTTTTCGACAAGCTGAAAGCAGACGTCGACGACACGTACGATCTTATCGAGATGTCGATCGAGGACGGCGACGATTCCAATACGGAAGAATTCCTGGCTGACGTCGCGGGCATCGAGGAAAAGCTCGAGCACCTGAATATCGAAGTCCTGCTCTCGGGCGAATACGACAGGAACAACGCGATCGTATCATTCCACCCCGGCGCCGGCGGCACCGAGGCTCAGGACTGGGCGCAGATGCTGTACAGGATGTACACGCGCTGGGGCGAGAAAAACGGTTACAAAGTCAAGCTCGTCGACTGGCTCGACGGAGAAGAAGCCGGCATCAAGAGCGCGACGATAACGATCGAGGGCACAAACGCTTACGGTTATCTCAAAAGCGAAAACGGCGTGCACAGACTCGTCCGCGTGTCGCCTTTCGACGCGTCGGGCAGACGTCACACGTCGTTCGCGTCGGTCGAGGTAACGCCGGAAATGGACGATACCGCCGACATTGAGATCCGCGACGAGGACCTCGAGATCACGACGCATAAATCGAGCGGCGCCGGCGGTCAGCATATAAACAAGACCGAGTCCGCCATAAGGATCGTGCACAAGCCGACCGGCATCGTCGTTGGATGTCAGACGGAGCGCAGCCAGCTGCAGAACAAGGAGACCGCGCTGAAAATGCTGAAAAGCAAGCTCGTTGAGATCAAGCTGCGCGAGAATCTGGAAAAGATCGAAGACATCACGGGTGAAAAGTCGAATATCGAATGGGGCTCGCAGATACGCTCATACGTTTTCATGCCCTACACGCTCGTAAAAGACACCCGCACCGGTTACGAGACCGGTAACATACAGGCCGTTATGGACGGAGATCTTGACGGCTTCATAAACGCTTATCTCAGAATGTTCGTAAAGATATGAAAGGAGCAATATCATGAACGTAAAAATGAATTTAAAAGCCGGTAAAGAAAAGTATAAGCAGAACGAGAGACTTGTGAATCTCATCACGGCGTTCACTCTTATCGTTCAGTTCGTCGCGGTGCTCATCACGGCCATTGCGGCGGATAAGAAGGGAAAAGCGCCAAAGCTTATCGTCATACTCTCCGCGATCGGCGGCGCGATAGGCGGTTATTTCCTTTATAAAGAAGTAGCTGCTCCCGCAATATCGAAGAAAATAGCGGAATACACCGTCGGCAACGACGACGAAGGCTTCGATTTCGACGACGATCTCAACGCCTACTCCGAATCCGTTGACGAACCCGATCTTTCCTGGTATGAAGATGACGACGAGGAAGTACCGGAAGAATCCGATGAGGATGAGGCGCCGGCAGACGAAGAATAAAAAAAGACAAAAATAAAAACGTCCGAGAGGGCGTTTTTATTATTCGTAGCTGTATCTGAATCTTACGGCGGGATATACTGCCGCCGCAAACCGTAACGCCGGCCTGAACTTTATCGCGTAGCATCTGTCGCCGAATCTGAGTTTTTCCGGATGATACGGCATCCTTTTGATCTCTTCTATTCATAATACTTATATTATATGCTGACCCGTATATTCGTATATCCTTGCGTTGAACACGAGCTCGGGTATATCCGGTGAATCATTGAACGCAACGACGTAGCATTTCTCATTCTCCTGAGTATACAAACCTACAAGCTCATAAGTATACGTTACGAATTTTCCGTGATTTTCGAGCGTCAGAACGTATTTAACGTTTCTTTTTAAACGGGCGCCGTACGTTTCAATCACCTGCTGGTGAAGGATGACGTCATGCGTTACCGTAAACCCGCCTTTTGAGACTTTATATCTTTTTTTGTTTTTTCTGTCTTGAATTATCAGATATGCACAAAAAACGCCGCCGCATATGATAAGCAGGATAAGATACGAGATGTAGAAAAACACCTTCTTATCTGCAAATGCTTGTACGTCGTATACCACGACGAAAACGACTCCGACCGCCAGCAATATCAATATTGCGGCAAATACGTATAGCACAGCGGAAGAACGGTTTTTGTCTTTCAGACGCTTTGATATGAATTCATCGTCAAACTGAATTTTTTCAGAATCATTCATTTGATCAGCCCTCTTTCAAGATCGTTCAGATATCCGCTCGGCGTATAGTAAACAAGCGGCCCGACGGACACGCCGTTATCAAGATATTCCTTGCCGTTTGCCGTACCGTTCACGGCGTTGTCTGGAGATGACGTAAAGATCACGTAACAGCGGGGACTGTCGACGTCGATCCTGTGTCTGAAGGAAAACAACACGTTGTTTCTGCCGAATTTGACCGGCAGATCCTTAATGATCCCGCCTTCTTCAAAGAACAAAACGTTACACGATTTGTTAAGGCAGCACGCAAGCTTATGTTCCGTCGCGACGTCTTTTTTCTTTATTGTATAACTTATCTTTCCGTCGTCGCGGAATACCGACAGATACGGACGTCGTATTTCCGACAACTCAAGCCCTTTTTCCTTACACGCCGATCTGAGCGAAACAATGAACCTTTTACGGTTTGTCAGCGCTTTTAAGTATTTAACGGCAAATATTACCGTGATAAACACGGCGAGCCCGATGATAACGAATCTGCCGAGAAATACGAACACTTTCCATTGAACCGCGATCAGCGGTATGAAATACGTCAGCGTGCATATCGCCGCCGCAGGGATAACGTACCCGAGAAGCACGGCGGATATTTTGACTTTTTCTTGTTTTTTGTGATTCTTCTCGCCCGTGATCCACATCAGAAGAGAAGAGGCGACTATGAAAACAAGCGAAATCAATATCGCGACAGGCTTTACCTTTATCGCGTCAGCAAGCCTGTTGGACATTGACGAAGGGAAGATCAGATCGTATAAAACGACAAGCCCCGTAGATATGTAGAGTCCGGGATCCTTCGATATGAATCTGAATACGTTCGAGCCGTCATATATCCGCTCGTCTGTTTTTATATCGAAAGATACAGCGTTGTGAAGCAAGAACCAATACAGCAGAGCTGCGGATACGCAAAGGATGATATTTGCAGCAACGTCCGGTATAAAGTAATCTGTACCGGCATTCATGTAAGCAAAAGAGCTGCTGTTGATCAGGCAGAGAATTATCAGCAGAACGAAAACCGGGATATAGCGCAGGATTTTTAAACCTATTTTCTTCATAAATAACGTCCTGTGTTTATCGAAATATTGTTTTATTCGGATCTTTGCCGATTTTATTACGACGGGCTGCCGTTTTATCGGCAGCCCCTTTACGGTTATTTACTGTGCTTTTTCGTCCTTTTCGACTATCGCTTTTACGCCGGACGCAAGACCCGCGATGCCGGAGAGCTCCGACGGGATGATGATCTTCGTCGATTTTCCGTCGGCGGCTTTTTCGAACGCTTCGAGCTTCTTGATAGTGAGATATCCTTCGGCGGGCTGAGCTTCGTTGATAAGTCTGATCGACTCCGCGACAGCTTTCTGTACATTGAGGATTGCCTCGGCTTCGCCTTCCGCCTCGCGGATCTTCTGTTCCTTCACGGCCTCGGCGCGCAGGATCTGAGCCTGTTTTTCACCTTCCGCGGCGAGGATCTGGCTTTCCTTCTGACCTTCCGCCACAAGGATCTTGCTCTGTTTCTCGCCTTCCGCGCGAAGGATCGCCTCGCGGCGCTGACGCTCGGCTTTCATCTGCTTCTCCATTGCGTCCTGGATCTCCGTCGGCGGCATGATGTTCTTCAGCTCGACGCGGTTCACCTTTATGCCCCAGGCGTCCGTCGCTTCGTCGAGTATCACTCTGATCTTCGCGTTGATCGTGTCGCGGGAAGTGAGAGTGTGGTCGAGTTCGAGGTCGCCGATTATGTTACGCAGCGTAGTCGCTGTCAGGTTTTCGATCGCGACGATCGGTCTTTCGACGCCGTACGCGAACAGCTTCGGGTCGGTTATCTGATAGAATACGACGGTGTCTATCTGCATCGTTACGTTATCGCGCGTGATGACCGGCTGAGGAGGGAAGTCCACGACCTGCTCCTTCAGGGATACGATCTTCGAGATACGCTCGATCACCGGCAGTTTGAAGTGCATACCGGTCTGCCAGGTGGTCCTGTACATTCCGAGACGCTCGATCACGTACGCTTTTGACTGCGGCACCACTTTGATGCAAGATACGATCACGATCAGAAGAAAGATCACTACCGCCGCCACGACGACGTACGGCACATAATTGACGGCTTCCGCCGCAAGAATTAGATTCAGCATGATATTGCTCCTTTCATTACTTTAATGCAACGATGACCTTTACGCCCTCGATGCGCTTGATGACGACGGTTTGTCCCGCGTCGATCGTTTCCTCGTCTGATTCCGTACGCGCGGACCAGACGGTCCCCTGAGATTTGATCTGGCCTTCGCCCAGCACGTTGTTTATCGGCTGTATCACGACGCCTTCCGCTCCGACGAATCTGTCGGCGTTCACGCTCACTTTGTTTTTGTTTAAGTATTTCCTTGCGAGCGGTCTCGTAAGCACGAGAGCGACGGCGGAGACGACGATGAATACGATTAGCTGGAGCCACCACAGATCAGGCGCTATGAACGACGTTACAAGAGCAGCAACGGCACCCAGCGCAAACCATATCGATGTGAGCTGAGGCGTGGCGGCTTCAATCGCGGCGCAGACAACGCATACGACCAGCCATACTATCCACCACATAATGACCTCCTTGTCTCTTTTGATAAAAATCGGGGAGCGCGGCAGACTTGAACGCCGCCGGCGCTCTCCGACTATGGATATTATATAGCATATCCCGGAAAAAATCAATACCTTTTGCACCGATTTAATAATTCTTAATAAACGGGTGCGATTTATTAAGACTTCCTAATAAATCTTAATTTTTCTTAATTATTCAAGTCGCTGCAGCTTCGCGTAAGTTGCCATAAGCCGCTTTTTGCCGTAGTCGTCGAAGTTTATCTCAAACATCTTGTCGGCGCCCATAGGCGTCACCGTCAGCACCGTTCCGGCGCCGAACGTCATATGCACAACTCTGTCGCCTTCCGCGAACGTCTCAAAGCCCTGCGTCTTTCCGACGTTCACGATCTTCGACGAGTCTTTCATAATCTCGTTTGACAGGCTGTGCTTGCGGTGGACTGACGACTGCATCTGCTCGGCAAGATTCGGCCGCTTGTTGATCACGGCGTCCGTGAATTCGGAGGATATCTCCGTCACGAATCTTGAGACGGGATTATATGAAGTTTTGCCGTAAAGCATACGCTCGGAGCAGTGGATCAGATAGATCTCGTTCTTCGCGCGCGTTATCGCGACGTAAGCGAGGCGGCGCTCCTCTTCAAGCTCGCCCGGATCGTTCACGCTCTGCTGACCGGGGAACACGCCTTCTTCCATGCCCGGCAAAAACACCGTCGGGAACTCAAGCCCTTTCGCGCAGTGGATCGTCATCATCACGACTGCGTTCGCAGTCTTGTCGTAGTTGTCTATATCGGTGATCAACGCGATGCTCTGCAGAAAGCCTTCAAGCGAGCTGTCGGCGTTTTCAAGCTCGTACTGTATCATAGAGGATTTAAGTTCTTCGATGTTCTCGAGGCGCTCCATATCCTCTTCGTTGCCGCTGTTTTCGAGCATATCGCGGTAACCTGACTGTTCGAGCGTGAGTTCGAGCAGCTCGGACAGCGGGACCGTGTCCGCCATGGATTTCAGCCCGATTATCATCGACGTGAATTTCTCGAGCTTGCCCGCGACCTTGCACAGCGCCGGTATATCCTGAGCGGACGCCATGATGCGGAACAGATCGGTCTCGCGCTCCTCGGCTATGTTTCTGACAGCGTCGATCGTCGAGTCGCCGATCTTTCGCTTCGGCTCGTTGATGATGCGCAGAAGTCTCTGATCGTCAGCCGGGTTGTTGATTATCGTCAGATACGCGAGCATATCGCGGATCTCTTTCTTTTCGTAGAACCGTCTGCCGCCGATGATGCGGAACGGTACGCCGCTGCGGCTGAACGCGGTCTGTATGGCGTTCGCCTGCGCGTTGATGCGGTAGAGAATAGCAAAGTCGGAATACTGCTTACCGTATTTTGTAACGCCTTCCTTGACGGCGTTGATAATGAATCTTGCCTCGTCGATCTGCGTCGGCATGCGCCTGATATGTACCTTGCTTCCTTCTTCCGCGTCGGTGTAAAGTTCTTTGCCGCGGCGGCTCATGTTATTCCTGATGACGGAGTTCGCGGCGCCGAGGATGTTCATCGTCGAACGGTAGTTTTTCTCGAGCTTTATAACGGTGCAGTTTTTGAACATCTTGTCGAATTCGAGTATGTTCTTTATCACCGCGCCCCTGAATTTGTAGATGCTCTGGTCGTCGTCGCCGACCGCCATAACGTTTTTATATCCGCTGCCGAGCAGCTGGACGAGCTTGGCCTGCGCAACGTTCGTATCCTGATATTCGTCGACGCTTATGAATTTGAATTTTGACGTGTATTTTTCGAGCACGTCGCCGTTTTCGGCGAAAAGCCTGACCGTGTACATGATCAGATCGTCAAAGTCGAAGGCGTTGTTCTTTTCAAGCTCGTGCTGATACAGCTCGTATATCGTCGCGATCTGCGAATCCCGGAAATCGCCGGAGAATTCCGCCGCGAAATCGCCCGGGTCGATCAGCTTGTCTTTCGCGTGGCTGATGCGCTTTATAACGCTGTTTACCGGCAGATATTTGTCGTCTATATTTAGCTGCTTCATGCAGTCCTGTATCAGCTTCTTGCTGTCGTCGGCGTCGTATATCGTGAAGTTCGCGGTATGTCCGACGCGCTCAGCGTTCGCTCTTAGGATCCTTACGCAGACAGAGTGGAAGGTGCCGACCCACATGTCGCCGAAATCCTCGGGAAGCATAGCTGAGAGTCTGTTTTTCATTTCGTCCGCCGCTTTGTTGGTGAACGTTATCGCAACGATGTTATACGGCGCGCACGATCCGGTGCGGAATTTACGCAGAGTAGCAAAAAGCTCGCCGCGATCCGCCGACGAAGGATCCGACAAGATCTTCATATCGGCCTCGTCCAGATCGTCCGGCACTTTGTCGGAATTATACGCGTCGCCGAAATTGACGATATGCGCTATACGGTTCGTCAGCACCGTCGTCTTTCCGGTACCGGCGCCGGCGAGCACGAGAAGAGGACCGTTTACTGTGTACACGGCCTTTCTCTGCATTTCGTTCAACGCGGAATAATAGACGTCAAAAGCTTTTCGCTTAAGCTCCGTCAGACTTATTTCGTTGCTTTTTTTCATATTGCAGCACCTCAGATCAAGAAGGCATAATACGCCTTTATATTGTATTATAACATATAAAACAGAAATAATCAAGATAAAATTACGACAAATTTCGATTTTTAAACAAAAAAAACCGCGCGTTGGGAGAGGCTATATAAAGAAGAAACAAACCCACTGTGACACCTTTCAATTATAGAAAGTGTCATAGTGGGTTATCCTGTTTCAGCTTGTCTTAACCATTCCGACACAGAAATGGTTTTTTATTCAGCTAAATTGCTCGCTTACGCTCGCAGCTAAATTGAAACCTGTCAGTTTCAGCTAAATTAAATTCGCCTGTTTTAGCTCGGCGGAGCCGAATTTAGCTTGCGAAGCAAATTTAGCTATGCGGAGCATAATTTAGCTCGCCGCTCGCGGCGAATTTAGCTGCGGTGTACTTCCTTACGAAGTACACCGCTATGCGCGGTTATTCTGTCATATCTTAATTTTCAATGATACATACGGCGTGAGCGGATATGCCTTTGCCGGTTCCGGTGAAGCCGAGTTTTTCCTCGGTCGTCGCTTTAACGTTTACGTCCGTTACCGGCACGCCGAGGCAGGCGGCAAGGTTTTCCGTCATCTGCGGGATATACGGGGAGAGCTTCGGCCGCTGAGCGATCACCGTCGCGTCGACGTTTCCGATCCTGTATCCCATATCCGTGATCATGGAAACGACTTTTTTCAAAAGCAGCGTGCTGTCGATCCCTTTATAAGCCGGATCGCTGTCCGGGAAATGCTGACCGATATCGCGCAGCGCGGCGGCGCCGAGCAGCGCGTCGCATACCGCGTGTATAAGCACGTCGGCGTCGGAATGGCCGAGCAGACCTTTATCGTGCGGTATATTCACGCCGCCCAGTATCAGAGGCCTGCCGCTGACGAGTCTGTGCACGTCGTAGCCGTGCCCGATGCGCGCGCTCATTTGTCACCTCCGCGGCTTTTCAGTATCGCCTCGGCGCAGTAAACGTCCTCCTGCGTGGTGATCTTGATGTTCTCCTTGCCGAGATCGCAGATATATATCTTGAACTTCAGCCTCTCGACGAGCGAGTTGTCGTCTGTCGCTTCAAAACCGTCCTTTTTGGCGGAAAGAGCCGCGGCGCGGTACATATCGTACTTGAAGATCTGCGGCGTCTGCGCGTGATAGATCTTGTCTCGGTCAACCGTCTCTTTGATGAACACGCCGTCCACGCTGAGCTTCAGCGTGTCGACCGGTCTCGTTACGGCGGTAGCCGCGCCGTAGTGATACGCCCAGGTGCAGACCTCGGAGATCATCCCGGGGGTTATCAGGCAGCGGACGCCGTCGTGTATCGTTACGAAATCCGCGTTTTTGTCGACTTTGCAAAGACCGTTGAGCACCGAGGCCTGACGAGTCTCGCCGCCGGCGACGATATGCCTGACCTTTTTAAAACCGTACTTTTTATAAAACTGTCTGTATTCGTCAAACTCGTCCTTACGGACGACGAGGATTATCTCGTCGATATCCTCGCACGCTTCAAATTGCAGGACCGTGCGCACGATGACGGGAACGCCTTCGATGCACAGCATCTGCTTCGTCTGGCCGTCCGGCAGATTCATCCTCGTACCGGCTCCGGCGGCGACGATGATCGCGCTGTTGAACCAGTCTCTGTGATCTACGCCGAACAGCTTTTTCATAGCCCGCGTGAATTTGTTGTACGGGCTTTTCTTGACGTCGCTGCTCATCCTTCGTACCCGTAACCGGCGTCAAAGGCGCGGCCGTTGGCCTCGCGAAGCGCCGCTTTCGAGGCGGGAAGAGAATCGGTCAGGACTCCTCTTATATAGTCGCGATCGAACAGACCGGTGTGCTTTATTACGAATCCGAGCATAATGACGTTGACGAGCTTCGGAGATCCGAGATCGTTCGCCATCTGCGTCGCGGGGACGAAGAACGACTCGATATCGTTCCTATCAGACCTCTTGTCGATCAGCGTTGAATCGGCGAACAGCCTGCCGCCCGGGGTTATCCTCGGCATGAATTTGTCATACGACTGGATATTGAAGGCGACGAGCGTGTCGGGCGAGCCGATGATCGGAGAGCTTATATCGGTATCGGACAGGATCACGGAGCAGTTGCAGGTGCCGCCGCGCTGTTCCGGCCCGTAAGAGGGCAGCCACGTGACGTTTAAGTCCTTGTCCATGCCGGCGGTAGCGAGCTTTTTGCCGAGGAAGAGTATCCCCTGGCCGCCGAATCCGGCGAGTATGATCTTATTTGTCATCCTGATCACCTCCCATCGCGTTTCTGTCGACGTAAACGCCGAGCGGATAGAACGGTATCATCTTCTCGTCGACGAATTTCAGCGCGTCCGTCGGCGACATGCCCCAGTTCGTCGGGCAGGTCGATAAGACCTCGACGATTGACAGACCTTTCTTGTCTATCTGATTCTGGAACGCCTTCTTTATCGCCTTTTTCGCGGCGCGGACGTTTCTCACGTTGTTAACCGCGACGCGTTCCGCGTACGCCACGCCGTCAAGCGTGGAGAGCATCTCGCAGACGTGGATCGGGTTGCCCTGGATCAGCTTCTGTCTGCCGTAAGGCGAGGTCGTGGTGACCTGGCCAGGCATCGTCGTCGGCGCCATCTGGCCGCCGGTCATGCCGTAGTTCGTATTGTTTATAAAGATTATCGTTATGTTTTCGCCGCGCGCGGAAGCGTGTACCGTCTCCGCCGTGCCTATCGCGGCAAGGTCGCCGTCGCCCTGATACGTGAACACGATCTTGTCGGGATGCGTGCGCTTGACGCCGGTCGCAACCGCCGGGGCGCGGCCGTGCGACGCCTCGATGAAGTCGCATTCAAAGTAATTGTACGCGAAAACCGCGCAGCCGACCGGCGCGATGCCGATCGTATCGCCTTCTATCCCGAGTTCGTCGATGACCTCGGCGACGAGTCTGTGCACTATACCGTGCGTGCAGCCGGGGCAGTAGTGCATCGGCACCTGCGAAAGTGCCTTCGGTCTTTTATATACTATCATTTCAGGCCTCCGGAAATCTTTATGATCTGTTCGAGCACGTCCTCGGACGAAGGCAGGCTTCCGCCGGTGCGTCCGAAGAATTCAACGGGTCGTCTGCACTGAACGGCGAGTCTGACGTCGTTCACCATCTGACCCATGTTGAGCTCGACCGAAAGGAACGCTGAAGCCGTGTCCGCAAGGCGGAGAAGTTCGGGCGACGGGAACGGCGAAAGCGTTATCGGACGCAGCAGTCCGGCTTTGATGCCGCGCGCTCTCGCCTCGTTTACGGCGGCTTTCGAGATCCTCGCCGTGATGCCGAACGAAACTATCACGATATCGGCGTCGTCGCAGAGATAATTCTCGTATCTTATCTCGTTTTTATCGACCTGTTCGTACTTTTTCGCTCTTTCGAGTATGTTCGATTCAAGCTCCTCGGGTTTTAAGAAAAGAGAAGTGTGGATGTTCTTTTTGCGCTTGCCTCCGTGGCCGTTCGCCGCCCAGGGCTTTTCGGGTTCGGGCGTGAAATGAAGCGCGTCGAAATCGACCGGCTCCATCATCTGACCGAGCGCGCCGTCTGCAAGAATGAGCACCGGCATCCTGTATTTATCGGCGATGCCGAACGCGTCCGCGGTCAGCTGCGCCATCTCCTGCACGGACGACGGAGCGAGCACGAACAGGTGCATATCTCCGTGACCGAGCGCCTTGGTCGCCTGGTAATAATCCGACTGCGCCGGCTGTATGCCGCCGAGGCCGGGGCCGCCGCGCTGAACGTTCAGTATAACGCACGGCAGATCGCAGCCGACTATATAACTGACGCCTTCGCTTTTCAGGCTTATGCCGGGGGATGACGACGAGGTCATGACCCTGACACCCGACGCCGCGGCGCCGTATACCATGTTGATCGCCGCGACTTCGCTTTCAGCCTGCAGGCACAGCCCGCCGACTGTCGGCATCTTTTTTGCCATGTATTCTGCGATCTCCGTCTGCGGAGTTATGGGATAGCCGAAATAATAGCGGCATCCCGAGCGTATCGCCGCCTCTGCGACGGCTTCGTTGCCTTTGATCAGAACTTTTGCCATTGATCGCTCCTCCTTATTCCCTTATGACCGTGATCACCGCGTCCGGGCACATAAGCGCGCATGAGGCGCAGGCGATGCAGCTTTTTGCATCGGTCAGCTGCGCGGGGTGATAGCCCTTTGCGTTCAGCACCGCCGTGTCAAGAGAGATAATCCCTTTAGGACACGCCGCGGCGCAGAGACCGCAGCCTTTGCAAAGATCGATCTCGAAAATTACCTTGTTCATATCAATCACCTTTTAAAAAAGTTTTTTTGTCGTATCGCTCAGTTTCAGAATTTCTCCCGGTACGTCGGGAGGATCGCAGTTAATATACGAAGTGAAGAGAAGTCCGACGCCGGCGGCGTCCGACAGAGATTTCGCATATCCCGCCGTCGCCTCGATATCGGCGGACGTCGTTTCGGCGCCGATATTGCTGTTGTTGACGAGCGCGGTGACGGTCAGACCGCACGCCGCCTCTATCTCCTTCATAACGTTCAGCGCGTCCTGCCACGCGCCGGTAAGCGGCCGGTAAGCGTTGAAGACGTATATGACGACCGGGTCGAGCGTCAGCAGCTTTTCGTGCAGATACCCGAGCGAGATCGCGCCAAGCATATCGCCGCCGACGTCGATCACGACGTTGGCGCCGTTCTGCGCGTCCGTCAGCGCGGTATTTACGAGCGGCGAGACCGCCGGAATGTCGACGTTCGTGTTTGCGAACTCCGGAATAACGACTTTCACGCCGTACGGCTTAAGGAACCCTTCCGCGTCCGCGGCGCGGAAATAAGGATTTACGTTGTCGTAATCTATAAGATACGTCTGTCCGTATGCCGACAGACGCTTTGCAAGCTCCGCCGATACGTTCGTTTTGCCGCAGCCGAAGTGACCCGTCACAACGACGACTCTGCCGGATATAGCTGACGCCGAAAATTCTCCCATTACCGTGACCCGTAAAAACATTGATTTTATTTATAATATCACACACAAGGTTAAAATGCAAGTTATTTACTAAAAAATTTCAAAATTCTTTTTTTGTAGGATTTGTAAATACACGTCCCTCATGACTGAATACAAATAAATATAATAATTTATTTGGTATTCTGTATTGAAATATGATTTTTGATGTGTTATAATAAGATACCAATATTATACCGTATTGCGGGAGAGCGGATATGAGCCAGTTTTTCAACACAGTGGCGCGGCAGTTTTCGAATCTGTGGTCGATCATAAAATCGATCAGGATCATCGACGTCCTTGACATCATAATCGTCGCCGTCATCATCTACTACGCTTACAAATTCATAAAGAACAGGAGGGCGTCAAGGCTTGCGATCGGCGTCGTGCTTTTGCTGATCGTATTTATTATAAGCGACGTCGTGCATATGTACGCGCTGAGCTTTATCCTGTCAAACGTTTTCCAGATAGGGCTTATCGCGCTCGTCATCCTGTTCCAGCCCGAGCTCCGCTCCGGGCTTGAAAAGGTCGGAGCGCAGCCGCTTAAGGGCTTCAAGAACATATCCGATTCGCGCGCGTCCGCCGAAACGACTTCGATGATCTCGAACGTATGCGAGGCGGTGACCGACATGTCGGCGTCGAAGACCGGATGTCTTATCGTCATCGAGCGGCTTACGAAGCTCGGCGATATAGAAAAGACCGGCACCGTACTTACCGCAGACCCGAACGCGTCTCTTATCAAGAACATATTCTTCAACAAAGCGCCTCTGCACGACGGCGCGATGATAATCTCGGACAATAAGATCTGCGCCGTCGGATGCTTCCTCCCGCTTTCACAGAAAAACGACATTTTCCGCGATCTCGGCACGCGTCACCGCGCGGCGATCGGCATGAGCGAGAACAGCGACGCGATCGTCATCGTGGTAAGCGAGGAAACGGGAACGATCTCGCTCGCGCTCGACGGCGAGCTGAAGCGCAACTTCGATTACACTTCGCTCAAAAACCAGCTTTACGCGCTTCTCGTGACTGAGCCGCGGACTCTCAAGCTCCACAACAAGAAAAACGACGGAGGTGAAAACGCATGAGCAAACGTGATGAAACCTACGTCGCCTCCACCGGAGAATACACCGTAAAGAAAAACAAAGGACTCGATCTCGCGGCGAAGATCATTTCGGTGCTTTTCGCGTTCATCATCTGGCTTTACGCCGTCAGCGCGAACAGCCCCGTTTATGAAAGGACTATCACCGGCGTCGCGGTCGCGGTCGAGAACGTCCCGACCGGCCTGTCCGTGATCTCCGGTCTCGACCATACGATCGACATAAAAGTCACCGGCAAACGCACCGAAGTGCTCGCGCTGACGGCCGCGGAGATCACGGCTTACGTCGACGCGTCGGCCTGCGTCGACGCGGGGCTTCATACTCTCACTGTCAACGTCACGCTGCCGAGCGGCATGACGCTATCCGAGAAGTATCCCGACACGGTGACGATCTACCTCGGCACCACGACTTCAAAACAGCTGCCGATCCTCATAAATCTCCGCAATTATTCCGTAGAGCTCGACTGCGTGCTTGAAAAATCAACGCCCGAGCTGTCGTTCGTGACCGTCCGCGGCCCCGCCGACGAGCTTGCAAAGATCAAGGAAGCAGTCGTTACGATCGAACCCGGTTATATCACGTCTTCGATGACGGCGTCCGGCACCGTAGTCTTATACGACGATTACGGAAAGGTATATTCAAACCCCTACGTCACGAGCTCCGTTTCCGACGTTCTCGTCAGGATAGAGGTGCATAAATACAAGACCGTCCCGCTCACCGTGGATTATAAATACGGCTATTACAACGATAAAAACGTGAACGTCACGCTCGATCCGGCGGAGATCCGTATCAAGGGCGCGTCCGAGATTATCGACGATATCGATTCGATAAACGTCGCCACGATAGACGAGACCGGTATAATGAACGACGGCAGCACCGTTTACGAGCTGTCGCTGCCCGACGGCGTATCCGTGGCGGACGACGTAAAAAACGTCCGCGTCTCGATCAAGCATCTCAACACCGCCGTCCGCACGTTCTCCGTCAGCAATATTAGGCTCGACAACGCCGAGGACGGACACAACTATGAATTCTTGAACGACAGCGTAAACGTCACGCTTCGCGGTACCGTCGGCGAATACTTCTCGTATTTCGACGCGTCCGATATAACGGTCGTCCTCGATCTGAGCGGATATCACGGCCTTACCGGCAATTTCACGATCCCCGCCAAGATCGAAATACTCAATTCGTCGTCCACGAGCGTGATCTATCCGCTCGGCTCGTATTCGGTACACCTCGTCATAAGCTGAATGAGATTCATAATCAGACAGATCGCACTGCCGCCGGACGTCCCGCGGCAGTACGCCGTTGATAAGGCTTCCGACGTGATCCGGTCGTGCGGCGCGCGCGTGACCGGCGCCTCGGTCTGCCGCGTCTCCGTCGACAGCCGCAAGAAAAACGACATAAAACTCGTCTACTCGGTCATAGCCGACTGCGAAGGCGGCGCGGACCGTCTTATCAAAGCGGGATTTGAGCCGTACGCCGAAAAAGAGCTTACCGTCTCGTTCGGCGACGAGCCGGTCGACGGCAGGATCGCCGTTATCGGTTTCGGACCCGCCGGGATATTCGCGGCGCTGACGCTTGCAGAAAACGGCTTTGCCGTCACGGTCTGCGAGCGCGGCAAAAACACGGACGAACGCGCCGCAGACGTCGAAAGGCTGACAAACGAAGGCACGCTCGACCCGGGATCGAACGTTCAGTTCGGTGCGGGCGGCGCCGGCACGTTTTCCGACGGCAAGCTCATAACGAGGATAAACGACCCCGCGTGCACATACGTCCTGCGTCAGCTCGTCCGCTTCGGCGCGCCGGAGGATATCCTGATCAACGCGCGTCCGCATATCGGCACGGATCTGTTAAGGGACGTGATAAAAAACGCCGAGAAGCGGCTAGTGTCGCTCGGCGCACAGATCCGGTACAACACTAAGATCACCGACGTAAAAGAAAGCGGCCGCGGTGTGGTGCTCTGCACGCAGGGCGGGGAAGAATATTACTCCGCCGCAGTCCTCGCTACCGGACACAGCGCCCGTGATACGTACGGTATGCTGTATGAGCGCGGCGTGGCGATGGAGAAGAAACCGTTTTCCGTCGGATGCAGGATAGAGCATCTTCAGCGCGATATAGACAGCGCGATGTACGGTGAAGGCGCCGATAAATACGCGGGATATCTGCCGCACGCGGAATACAACCTCTCGTGCAGAGAAGGCGGCCGCGGCGTATACAGCTTCTGTATGTGCCCCGGCGGATCCGTTATATGCGCCTCGACTGAGCCTGACGGCGTCGTCACGAACGGCATGAGCCTTCACGCACGGAAAGGCATTAACGCCAACAGCGCTGTTGCCGTTTCAATTCTGCCCGAAGATATACAGGGCGGAGTATTGTCCGGCGTCGATTTTCAAAGGTCGATCGAACGCGCCGCTTTTTCTGTATCCCGCGGATTCATCGCGCCGGCGCAGACCGTCGGCAGCTTCCTTCACGGAAAGCCGAACGCGATCGGCGAAATCGCGCCTACTTACAGACCGGGCGTCGTGATGACCGATCTGCGCGAGATACTGCCGAGATTCGTCTCATCCGCTCTCGATACCGGGATTAGATATTTTGACAGAAAAATTCGCGGCTTTGCCTCTGACGGTGCCGTTCTGACGGCGCCTGAGACGCGTACCTCCGCGCCGGTGAGGATCCTGCGCGACGCTGGACACGTCTCGCTCTCCGTGCCGTCGCTTTACCCGTGCGGGGAAGGCGCCGGATACGCCGGCGGCATCACCAGCGCCGCCGCCGACGGGATCAACACCGCGCTGAAGATCATAAGCCGGTTCAAACCTAATAACTGACAGAAAGCTGATCTGTAATGATAACAAGAAAAAAATGGACGCAAAAGGATTTTGATACTGAATCCTCGTCGCTGATCGCCGAGGCGCTGTCGCTTTCTCCGATCACCGCCGCTTTGCTTTCACAGCGCGGCTGTTACGACAAAAAAAGCGCGCTCAGCTTCATAAACAAAGAAAACGCCACGATGCACGATCCGTTCCTGCTCACCGACATGGACAAAGCGGTCATGCGGATCGTCAAAGCCGTGCACAGACACGACAAGGTCATGGTTTACGGTGATTACGACGTCGACGGCATAACCGGCACGAGCGTGCTCGTCCAGTTCTTCCGAGGACTCGGTCTCAACGTCGGATATCATATCCCGGAGAGACTTACGGAGGGCTACGGCGTAAACTCCGACGCGGTCAAGGGCTTCGTGTCCGGGCACGTTTCGCTTATCGTCACCGTCGACACGGGCATTACCGCAAACGAGGAGGTAAAGCTCGCAAACGAGCTCGGCATGGACGTTATCGTCACCGACCACCACGAATGCCGCGAAAAGCTTCCCGACGCAGTCGCCGTGATCGACCCGAAACGCCCGGACAACAGATATCCGTTCACGGATCTAGCCGGCGTAGGCGTGGCGTTCAAGCTTATATGCGCTTATAACTGCTATATCACGACCGGCAGAACGGGCTACGATCCCGAGGACAGGGAACTGATCTTCGAGGTCATACGCGACTGCTATAAGCAATACGGAGACATCGTCGCGCTCGGCACGATCGCCGACGTTATGCCGGTCATGGGCGAAAACAGGCTCATAATCGCGTACGGGCTCAACAAAATGAAGAAGACGAAGAACAAAGGTCTTCTCGCGCTGCTTCGCGCGTCCGAGATAATCACGGCAGACGGCGAGGCGAAGAAGATCACGTCGACGTCGGTCGGTTTCATACTCGCACCGCGTATCAACGCCGCGGGCAGGCTCGGTTCCGCGTCGCGCGCCGTCGAGATGTTTTTGACGGATTCGGACGATCAGGCCGCGGAGCTTGCCGCGTGGCTCTGCGAAATGAACAAGGAGCGGCAGAGCGTAGAGGTAAAGATCCTGCAGGAAGCGGAAGAGCAGATAGCAAAAAAGATCGACGTCGACAGAGACCGTATAATAGTCTTAGACAGCGACACGTGGCATCACGGCGTGATCGGCATCGTCGCGTCAAGGATCACCGATAAATATCATCTGCCGTGCATACTTATTTCCTTCGACGGCACCGAAAACGACGGCAAGGGCTCCGGGCGAAGCATCGACGGATTCGATCTTCTGGCGGCGATAACCGCGTGTTCTGAGAAGCTCGTCAAATACGGCGGACACAAATACGCAGCCGGGTTGTCGCTGCGCCGCTGCGATCTATCCGCTTTCCGCAAAATGATGACGGAATACGCAAAAGAGCACATAACGGATGAAATGCTCGTGTCAAACGTCGAATACGATCACGAGCTGACGTCTGACGACGTTTCCGTACAGCTGGCGAACGAGCTTTCAAAGCTCGAGCCGTACGGCGAGGGCAACCCCGTGCCGCTGTTCCTTTTGAGCGACGTAAAGATCACCGATATAATCCCTCTCAAGGAAGGGAAGCACACGCGCATCTGCTTTACCGCAGACGGCAAACCGATGCAGGCGATGTATTTCGGGATGCCTACGTCCGAGCTGCCGTACATACCCGGCGACAGGGTCGACGTACTTTTCAATCTTTCCGAAAACGAATTCCGCGGTACCGTCTCGGCTCAGATACTGATCCGCGATATGCGGTATACCGAGGATTATTTCGCAGAGTTCGAAGCGGATATGAACGTTTACGAGTACATATACGACGACATCATCCTTCCGCAAAACGAACATATCCCGAATCGCGACGACTGCGCGGCGGTGTTTAAGCTTATAAAGAAGCATACGCAGAACAACGCCTGCGCCGACATAAACGCGAACAAAGCCGTAAAGACCGAGCTCAAAGACGTCGGATACGTCAAGTTCAGATTCATACTCGACATATTCACGGAGCTAGGACTCATACAGACCGCCACCGCGGACGGTATAACGTTCTCGGTAAAGCTTTTACCGTCAGGCGAAAAGAGGCCTCTCGCCTCGTCTCACATATATCAAAGACTCAACGGTGTTGACTGAACCGTAAAGGGAAAAAGATGAACGATAACGAAACCGCAAAAACAAGCGCCGCATTGCTCGACGAGATACCGGATGAAGCAAAAAAACTGTTTCAGACGCTTATCAACACCGGCAAAAGGTATGATCTGTCAAAGATAAGATCGGCATATGAATACGCCGCTGAGCTTCACGAAGGTCAGTTCCGTCTCAGCGGAGAAAAATACATATCGCACCCGATCGCGGTCGCCGAGATCGTTGCGGAGCTGGAGCTGGACACGGACTCCGTCTGCGCCGCGCTGCTTCACGACACAGTTGAGGACTGCGCCGATAAGACGGATCTGACTACGCTGAAAAAGAAATTCGGTCAGGACGTGTCAGAACTCGTCGACGGGTTGACAAAGCTGTCGGCGTTCCAGTTCGAGGACAAGGAAGAGGCTCACCTCGAGAACCTCCGCAAAATGTTCCTCGCCATGTCGAAGGACGTGCGCGTAACGTTCATCAAACTCTGCGACAGACTCCACAACATGCGTACGCTCAGCGCAAAGCCCGAGGAGAAAAGGCGGACGATAGCGCTTGAGACGATGTACGTTTACGCCCCTCTCGCTCACCGTCTCGGTATGCAGAAGCTGAAGCAAGAGCTTGAAAAGTTATCGCTTCAGTATCTCGACGCTATCGGCTACGAGGAAGTCGAGAAGGAGATCAAGAAGCGTTACGGTCAGAACAAGGATTTTCTCGATCGCGCAAAAGAGCAGATACGGCAGAAGCTTGAAGAAAACGGTATGAAATTCACGCTTGAGGGCAGGGTGAAATCCGTTTACAGCATCTACAAGAAAATGTACCGCAGCAACAAGAGCTTCGACGAAATATACGATTTCTACGCGATCCGCGTGATCGTCGAAACCGAGCTCGAATGTTATACCGCGCTCGGCTTCATACACGAGATGTTCAAGTCGATGCCCGGCAGATTCAAGGATTATATCTCAACGCCGAAGCCAAACAACTACAGATCACTGCACACGACGGTCATCGGCCGCGACGGCATACCGTTCGAGGTGCAGATCAGGACTTACGAAATGCACCACGTCGCGGAATACGGTCTTGCCGCGAACTGGAAATACAAGACCGGCGCCACCGCCGACGTCAACATGGACCAGCGCCTGCGCTGGATACAGGAGATAGTCGAGGCGGAAAAGGATACGCGCGACCCGGACGAGTTCATGGACGCGCTGAAGATCGACATCTTCCAGGACGAGGACTTCACGTTCACGCCTAAGGGCGAGGTCAGGTCTCTGCCGCAGGGCTCGACCGTCATAGACTTCGCGTACGCGATCCACTCCGAGGTCGGAAACAAAATGATCGGCGCGAAGGTCAACGGCATGATCGTGCCTATCGACCACGTTCTCGTCAGCGGCGAGATCGTCGAGATACTGACGACTTCGTCTTCTAAAGGTCCGAGCCGCGACTGGCTCAAGATAGTAAAGACCAACATGGCGCGGAACAAGATCCGCCAGTGGTTCAAAAAAGAGCAGAGGACGGAGAACATCGCCGTCGGCAAAGCCGAGATCGACCGCGAATTCAAAAAATACGGCGTGCCGTACACAGAAGCTCAGCGGAACGAGGTCGTCGGGAACGTCGCCGCGCGCGTCGGCATATCCGACGCCGAGGACGCCTACAATGCGATAGGCTACGGCGGCATAACGGTATCGAAGCTGTCCGGCAAGCTGCGTGAGGAATTCGAGCGCGTCGTGCGTCCCGAGGTCCAGCAGCCGAAGCCCCAGACGGTCGAGGAGATCACGGAGCAGAACAAGGCGAAGCACAAAAAGAGCGAAAACGGCGTCATCATCGACGGCATCGACGGCGTCGTCGTCAAGTTCTCTAAGTGCTGCAATCCGATACCCGGCGACAAAATCGTCGGCTTCGTCACGAAAGGCTTCGGCGTATCCATACACCGCTGCGACTGCAAAAACGTGCTTGCGATGGAAAAAGACGACGAGAGCCGCTCGCGGCTCGTCAGCGCCGAATGGGACAGCTACACAGTCTATCCGAGCACGGGGTTCGAGGCGCAGCTGCAGGTCATCTGCCGTTCCTCGATGACCGTCATCGCGGACATCGCGTCAACGCTTGCCGATATGCACGTGAATCTGCTCGGAATGTCGATGCAGCAGAAGCAGAGCAACGAGACGATCGTTTATATCACCGTCGCCTGCAGCAACACCGCGCATCTCGATACGATCGTATCGCGTCTGCGCTCCGTACGCGACGTTGAGGAGGTCATAAGGAACTGATATGAGAGCTGTCATACAAAGAGTAGAGCGCGCCTCCGTAACGGTCGACGGCAAAGTTGCGGGCAGCTGCAGAAAAGGCTTCCTCGTGCTTTTATGCGTCATGGAAAACGACACGGAAAACGAAGCCGCGCTGATGTGCCGCAAAATAGCGAATATGCGTATTTTCGAGGATGATGCGGGCAAGATAAACAGATCGCTGTCCGACGTCGGCGGCGAGCTGCTCGTCATCTCGCAGTTCACGCTCGCGGCTAACTGCGTCCACGGGAACCGCCCGGACTTTCTGTCCGCGGCGAAGCCCGACGAAGCGAACCGTCTTTTCGGGTATTTCACCGATCTGATCGGCCAGACGGTGCCGCACGTGCAGACCGGAGTATTCGGCGCGCACATGACCGTTGAACTTGTAAACGACGGTCCTTTCACCATCACGCTCGACACGGACGAGCTGCAAAAGAAGAAAGTCTGATAACATGAAGCTTATCACCGAAGGAGATATAAACCAGTATTATCTGCAGACGCTTTGCATGCTTTTCTTTCCGAGAGCAAAATTTTCAAACACTGAAAAGCTCGGCCCCGACACGCCGGTCGCGATAGTCAAAGTGACGTCCGACGAGACGACGGCGTACGCGGAGGCGTCCCTCGCGCTCGGCAGCAGATCGGTCCTGAAATATCATTCCGAAAACTACCGCCCGGACGAGCCGGCGCAGAACACGAGAAGCATTGCCGCAAGCAAAGCGTTCTTTTTTGCCGCCACGGAATTCTGCGGTTACAATCCGCCGTGGGGACTTCTCACGGGCGTTCGGCCGACGAAACTCGCGTTCGACCGAATAAATTCCGGCATGACGAAGGACCAGACCGTAAAATCTCTGCGCGCGGATTATCTGATGTATCCGAAAAAAGCGATACTCGCCACTGATATCGCGCGTACGGAAGCGAAGATAATAAAGAATTACACGGACAAGGACTGTTCCGTTTACATATCGATCCCGTTCTGCCCGAGCAGATGCGCGTACTGCTCGTTCATCAGCTACGCCACGAAGAAGTTTTTGTCGCTGATACCGGACTATCTTGAAGCGATGATGAAGGAAATGCGGCTTTTATCGGCGATGATAAAGGATCTCGGGATGAACGTCGTGACCGTTTACGTCGGCGGCGGAACGCCCTCGACGCTCGACGAAAAGCAGCTCGGGTCGCTTCTGTCGTGTATAGACGAATGCTTCGATACGGCGTCGCTTCACGAGTACACGTTCGAGGCGGGCAGAGCCGATACGATAACGGCCGAAAAACTCGCGCTGTGCAAAGCGCACAACGTCACGCGCGTCTCGGTCAACCCTCAGTCGCTGTGCGACGAAGTGCTGAAAAACGTCGGCAGGCTCCACACGACGAAGCAGTTTTATCAAGCGTACGAGCTTGCGGTCAATTCCGGGATACCGCATATAAACACCGATCTTATAATCGGTCTGCCGGGCGATACTTTCAAAACGTATTCGGACACGATAGAAAAGATAACGGAGTTATCTCCCGACAATATAACTGCGCACACGTTCGCAATGAAAAAGAGCTCAGCGCTCACCGTTTCCGGTGAGAACGTCGTGACGGAGGACAACAGCGAACTCGTCAAATGCGTAGACTACACGCAGATCGTGACGAAAAACGCCGGTTACTACCCGTATTACATGTACCGGCAGAAAAATTCCGCCGGGAATCTTGAGAACGTCGGTTTCTGCAAAAAAGGCGCTGAGGGGATATACAATATCCTGATGATGGAAGAAGTTCACACCATATTCGCCGTAGGCGCCGGCGCAGTCACGAAGCTTACCGGGCAGTCCGGCAAGCGGATCGAGCGCGTTTTCAATCCCAAATATCCGTACGAGTATCTGGCTCAGGACCGAGAGGCGGAGCATAAAAAGCTTGAAGAAAAAGCCCGCGAATTTTTCAAAATAAACGAATAATATAAACCGCCTCCTCCGAATAGAATTATCCGGAGGAGGTGACGGGAATGCGCAAGAACAGCGGCATCTTATCCGGCGCCATGGCGCTTTTCGCCGCGAACGCCGCGGTGAAGCTGATGGGGATGATATACAAGATCCCGCTTCAGAGGATACTGACGGACGCCGGGATGGGCTATTTCAGCGCGGCTTACAACGTTTACGCGTGGTTTTACGTGTTGTCCACCGCCGGCCTTCCGGTCGCCGTTTCCGTCTGCGTGGCACGAGCGAGGGCGGAGAAGAGATACGGTCTTTGCGGTAGGATCTACAGAGTCTCGCTTTTCGCGTTTTCTGTTGTCGGCGCCGTGTTTTCGGCGTTGATGCTCCTGTTCTGCCGGCGTTTCGCGTCTCTTGCTTCGCTTGACGGCGCGTATCTGTGCATCGCCGCCATATCGCCGTGCGTACTGTTTTCCTGCGTTTCCGCCTCGGTACGCGGATATTATCAGGGTCACGGCATCATGTGGGTAACGGCGGTCTCTCAGCTTATCGAGGCCACGGGAAAACTCGTTTTCGGGCTCATCTTCGCCGGTCTCGCCACCGCCGCCGGGTACGGTATCTGCACCGCGTCCGCCTGCGCCGTCGCCGGCATAACCTGCGGATCGCTTTTATCGGCGGTCTTGTGCGTGATCATCAAATGCTTTTACTTGCGGCCGCCGAGACAGACCGAATGTCGGACGCCCGTGCTTGTGCCGGTATTGAAGACCGCGCTTCCCGTAGCGCTTTCAGCCTCGGTGATGAATCTCACGGCGCTGACCGACGTGTTCATGTTCCCGGCGCTGCTCGGCTCCGCCGGATACACGCAGATAAAAGCGGCGGAGATATACGGTAATTACACGACGGTCTGCACGTCATTGATAAATCTGCCTTCCGCTTTTATCACGCCGGTCTGCGCGTCGGTCCTGCCGGCGCTCACGGCGGCCGTTGCCGAAGGCAGGGAAGAACGGATACGCTCGCTTCAAAGATTCTTATACGGCGCGGCGTTTCTTATCGGCGCGCCCTGCGCCGCGGGGCTTTTCGCCCTCAGCTACCCTGTACCGGCGCTGATATTCACCGAAAGCTCCGCCGCCCTATCGGCGCCGATGCTCGCGGTGATGTCGCCAGCCGTCGTTCTTATCGCGGTACTTTCCGCGTCTGATACGGTGCTTCAGTCGTCGGGGAAAGCGTTCAGGACGCTGATCGGAATGTCCGCCGGAGCCTTGCTTCGCGTCTTATTCGCCGTTTTGCTGTTCAGATTTACGGGGCTTGACGTCCTGTGCATGCCCGTCGCCGCGTGCGCCTGTTATCTGTGCGCGGCGGTGTTCAACCTTATTTTCGCCCGCTGCCGCGGCGTAAACGTCGCCGCGCTCGCGATAAAGCCTTTGATCTGCGCGGTACTGTGCGGCGTCACGGCTGAAGCCGCTTATTCGGCTTTGCACGTGCGCGTAAGCGACGGTGTCTCGACCGTGCTCGCGGTCGCATGCGGCGCGATCATATATTTACTTTCGGTATATGCGTCGGGATATCTTCGCGACGCCGGTATATACGAGACGTTATCTATCAAAAAGGAAAGAACAAATGACAGTATCCGACAGAAAAGAGAAGTACGTCTTGGAAGATCTGCGAAAGATAATGCGGATTCTGCGCTCTCCCGGCGGCTGTCCGTGGGATATCGAGCAGACGCATAAATCGATTCGAAACGACTTTCTCGAGGAAGCGTACGAGGCGGTCGAGGGGATCGACCGCGACGATCCGGTGATCCTGCGCGAGGAGCTCGGCGACGTGCTGTTGCAGGTCGTTTTCCACTCCGATATAAGCGAGGAGGCGGGAGAATTCGATATAGACGACGTGATAACTGATCTGTGCAAAAAGCTCATAATCCGTCATCCGCACGTATTCAGCGACGACAGCAGATACAGCGGCGTCACAAGCTCCGAGCAGGTCCTTTCAAACTGGAACGATATAAAAAAGCAGACGAAAGGGCAGAGCTCCGAAAAACTCGAGCTGCAGGGCGTCAGCCGCGCGCTCCCGTCGCTTTACCGCGGGCAGAAGATCGCGAAAAAGCTCAGAAAAGCCGACCACGGCATAGAAGAACCGGTCGGAGAGAAGCTCGCGGAATACGAAAAAGAAGCCGGTATCGGATCGCTCGGCGCGCTTCTGCTTTCCGTATGCGCTTCCGCCGACAGAAACGGCATAAACGCCGAGGAATCGCTCTACAAGGCGATAGAGGATAAAATAAATGAGATTGGATAAATTCCTTAAAGTCAGCCGTATAATCAAACGGCGCACCGTGGCAAACGAAGCCTGCGACGGCGAGCACGTCATCGTTAACGGACGCGTCGCTAAAGCGTCGTACGACGTCAAGACCGGCGACGTCGTCGAGGTCTGCTTCGGCACGAGGACGCTGAAATTCAAGGTCCTCGACGTACGCGACAACGTCGCGAAGGCAGACGCCGCCGCGATGTATGAAATGATACAGTCATAACGGTCCGCACCGTGTCATATCATTATAAAAAAGGAGATATGACATGAGCGAACAAAGCGATATAACTATCAGTTCAAGGAAGCGCGCCGTTATCGGCGGCGTAGACGGCATACTCGGCTTCAACGGCAGCGAAGCCCTGTTTTCCACCGCGCTCGGCCGCGTCGTTATCAGCGGGAGCGGGCTTACGGTCGACGGCTTCGACCGCGAAGCGGGCACGGTCACGGTAAACGGTAAAATCGACGCAGTGTTCTACCCCGCCAAAAGAAACGAATCAAACGGCTTTATTAAAAGCCTTTTCGGACGGCGGAAATAGATGGATATCACGTATTCGCCGCCTTCGGCACAGGCGTTGACCGTTCTTTATTCGCTGATCGTCGGCGTCTGCGGCGGCGTTGTATACGATGTGACGCGGCTGTTTTCGGCGCTCGTCTCGCCGTTCATACGCGGCAGGGCAGTGCGGTCGCTTGTGCGCGCGCTGCTCGACATAATATTTTCCGCCGTTTATACGGTGATGACGGTGCTTCTGATCTACGCCGGCAACGCAGGTATGGTCAGATATTTCATGATACTGTTCACGGCGGCAGGCACGGCGCTGTATCGGTTGACGGCGGGCAGGCTGACGGGAAAACTGTTCGGCATCCTGAGCGCGGCGCTTATAAAACTCGCGGACCGAATCTGCGCCGGCGTCAGAGCCGTCGTATCGCCGCTCGTATCCGCAGCAATAGAGAGGCGTCTGATCGCGAGGACGGTCAGGAAAATGAAACACAACGGGAGGTAAAAGGTATGAGATCGGAAATGAGCATTTTCGTCAAGATTAGTCTTGCGGTCCTTTCCGTGGTCGTGGTAGTGACGGTGCTGTCACTCAGCCTTAAATACAACGAGCTGACGAAGAAGCGGGACAAGCTCAAATCGGACGTGGAGCAGGCACAGCTCGAGCTTGAAAAACTGCGCGACGAGGTCAACGCGGAGTATAACGAAGAATATATCATCAAGATCGCGCGTGAGGAGCTCGGCTACAGGATGCCCGACGAAGTGATCTATTACAATAATCTCAACAAATAAACATCCGGAGACTTTATGAAAAAAAGAGTCGAAAAAGCGATAGTCATAATTTCGGTCATCGCCGTAATAGCGCTTTTCGCGTTTTTCCTTAAATCAATACTCGTACCGTTCGTCAAATTCGAGATAAACAACGACGTAGAAGGCGCAAGGGAGCTGCTGCGGTCGAAAGGCGTACTCGGCTTTTTAGCCGTCTCGCTCGTCGAGGCGCTGCAGATGGTCGTCGTGTTCATACCCGCCGAATTCATTCAGATCTCAAGCGGCTTAAGTTATCCTTTCCCGATAGCGCTGCTTCTGTGCGATCTCGGCGTATGCCTCGGCGCGACGATAATATTCATCCTCGTCCGCACGTTCAAATACAGCACACCGGCGTACGAGAAGAACAAAGTCAAGATAGACAAGCTGTCGACCCGGAAGGGCTCCGATAAAAGCGTTATTTTGTTTTTATATTTCCTGTTTTTCATGCCGCTGATACCGTTCGGCGCCATCTGCTATTACGGAAGCGGCACGAAGCTAAAATACGGAAAATATATCCTCACCGTCGCGACGGGCGTCATCCCGTCCATCATCACCTCGAACCTCATGGGTGCGGCAGGGAAGGCGTTTATTAAAAATTCCATACCGATACCGCTTCTGATACTGATAATCGTACTGCTCGCAGCGCTGTTGTTTTTCATCATTTATCTGTTCCTTGACAAGATATATTTCAAGGAAAACGAGGGGACGCCGGATTCCGTGTTATACACGGCTTTCTGTTCCGTCGTGCGTTTTCTGCGCCGCGGCAGGCAGAAGCTGAACGTCAACGCCGACCTTTTATCCGAAGCTGAGGCGCCGTATTTCATGCTTGCAAACCACGAATCGTTCTACGATTTTTACTATATGATGGAGCTTGACCGCGATCTGCGCGCGACGCTCGTCGCAAACGAATACTATACAAAAAAGCCGGTCCTGCGGACCATCGCCAAAAAGATCGGCGTGATACCGAAAAAGCTATTCACGCGCGATATCCACACCATCGGCGGGATCATGTCCATGACAAAGAAAGGATATCCGGTCCTTGTATTCCCGGAAGGGCGCATGTCGCCCGACGGGCGGATAAATCCGATAGCGGAGAAGAGCGGCGGATTTTATAAGAAGCTGGGCATGGATCTCGTTTTCGTTAAGATCACCGGCGCTTATTTATCGAAGCCGAAATGGAGAAAACGTTTTTACCGTTCGGAGATAAACGTTTCCGTCGTCAAAGTCGTAAAGAAGGACGAGCTTCCGAATTACACCGACGAAGAGTTGAACGAACTGATATACGATACGTTAAGTTACGATGAACCGTATGATGGCGGAAACGTTTATAAGCAGAAGGGAAAAGCGGAGGGATTGCAAAACATACTTTACCGCTGCCCGGATTGCGGAGAGTTGTATACGACCTACGGAAGAAAATGCGAGTTCGGCTGCACCGCCTGCGGCAAAGTGCGCACGTTCAACGACAGATACGTGTTTGACGACGGCTCGAAGATCTCAGATCTGTATTCAAGGATCGCCGCGATTGAGCGCGAGCAGGCGGATTCGACAGTGCTTAACACCGCCGTCAAAGTGAAGATCTTCGGAAAAGACGGCAAAACGAGGAGGCAGACGGGCGTCTGCACGTTTGATAGAAACGAATTCAGGTACGAATCCGAGCAGGAAAGCTTCAGCATAAAAACGGAAAATATCCCCGCGCTCGCGTTTTCCTGCAACGAGGAATTCGAGCTTTATCATAACGAGGAGCTCCATTATTTCTACCCGGTCGAAAACAGACGGCAGGCCGCCCGCTGGGGCTTGCTTGCCGACATTTACGCGGAGGCGCGCAATGAAAAAAGATAACGGCAAAGCACTGATCAACATTTCAAAAAAGACCTTTATTCAAGTTGCGGCGCTGCTTCTGGCGCTCGTCGCACTGTCTGTCGTTCTGACGTACGTGATACCCGGCGGACAGTTCGGCACGACGGAGAACGGGAAAGTCGACTATTCACAGTACATCCGGCGCGACGACATCAAGGGGATCAACGTGCTGAAAGGCGTTTTCTCGCCGGTCCTCGTGTTCTTCTCGTCAAACGGCCTGTCGCTTATAATGCTGTCGCTGTTTTTGCTGATCATCTCGTCGTCCTTCCAGGTGATGAACGACGTGGGCGGCATCGAGGCGCTGATCGGCACCGTATCCGACAAATTCAGGAACAGAAAAACTCTTCTTATAATCGTCGTATCGTTATTCTTCATGTGCTTCGGCGCGTTCCTCGGGCTGTTTGAGGAAATGCTTACGATGCTGCCGATAATGACTATGCTTTGCATAGCGATAGGCTACGACTCATTCACGGGATTTCTTATCTCGATCGTCGCCTGCGGGTTCGGATTTGCCAGCGCGATAACGAATCCGTTCACGGTACTGCTCGCGTCCGAGATAATAGAAGTCAACCCGATGCACCACGTTTACTACAGATTCATCGTGTTTTTCGTGATGTACGCGCTTCTGATCGGTTTCATCCTCCTGTATACGCGCAAAATAACAAAAGACCCGTTAAAGAGCCTTACTTACGAGCACGACGAGCGTATAAAAGCCGCCAAAAACGAAGCGGAAACCGGGCAGAGAAGTAATAACAAAAAGAGGGTCGCGATAGTATATTCCGTATTTTTGCTCGCGGCGCTTGCGCTGATCATTATCTGCTCGTCGCTGTCCGCGCTGCGCGACTACACGGTCCCGGTGCTAATCGCGTATTTTCTGATATTCGGCATTTCAGCCGGCATAATTTGCGGAAACAATCCGAAATTCGTATTCAAAAGCTTCCTCAAAGGGCTTGTCGGGGCGATGCCGACGCTCGTATTCATAGCGCTTGCCGCCGCCGTCAAATACGTATTCGACGAAGGCGCGATAATGCCGACGATCGTTTGGCAGATAAACAATCTCACGGCAGGGAAGAATATATTCGTCGTGGCGCTCGTCATCTATCTTATAATCCTTCTGCTTGAATTCTTTATATCATCGTCCACGGCAAAGGCGATACTCGTCATGGGCATACTCGCGGCGGCGTCCGTCGGTCTGAGCAAATCGATGCTCGTGCTTATATACACGTTCGCGGACGGTTATACGAACGTGATCTTTCCGACGTCGCCGGTGCTTCTGATATCGCTTTCGATGATCGAGGTGGATTATTTCAAGTGGGTAAAAAAGAGTCTGCCGCTGTTTGCGGTAAACGTGATCGTCGTTCTGGCGCTGATCGCGCTCGGTATTATAATCGGATACTGAAATCCGATCAATATCCGTTTTGATTTTTCAGGCGGATGCCCTGGCAGGGAATATTCTGCGTTTTTGTACAAAATACAAATTTTGTATAATAATATACCCCTTTTTTACCGAAAACACGCATTTTGCGCCTTTTGCGCCTAAGATCGCCATTATTACGTCACGCGGCTTTTTTCAGCCGCGTTTTTTATTTTTCCTATACGGTTTTTTATTTTTCTTCCGCGATTCCGATCGACTGTCGGCTTGCAGGATTTCTTTTGACGTGCTCGCGTTTTTTTCGCAAGTTGTTTTTCTGTCAGCCTGTAGAATTTACTCAAACGTATCTTATATCGTTCCGCTTGTTTCTGCAGGCTGTTTTTTATTCTTACAGCCTGTAGAATTTGCTTCGACGTATCATACATCGTTTCCGATAATTCTGCAGGCTGTTTTTTCTGTTCCAACAGCCTGCAGAAATCCCTTTGACGTATCATCCTTCGTTTCTTTTAATTCTACCGGTTATTTTATCTCCCGTCAGCCTGCAGGATTTCGCGCTGCGTATCTTTAATCGTTCCGCCGTCTCCCGCAGGCTGACGCGTTCACGTCTTAGTCGTGATACCGGAGTCCTGTCCGTACCGCGCCGGGATACTTATAGTTTGCTTATAAGCAAAAACCGCGCGGTTTGTCGCCGCACGGTTTTATAAGCTGTCGTCATTTCGCACAATTCACTATATGTTCACAATATTCATATATTGTTAAATATTGGCGGAATTTTGCGCATTTTGTATAATTAATTGTCGTCTTCATCGTCGTTGAAGCCCGAGATCATGCTGAACATCGTTATCTGATTCGTCTCGTCAAGCCCCTTGAGCACGCCGTCGCTGCGCAAAAGCTCGATCACGCTGTTTGAGAGCTTCGCGTACTGTTTGAGGTCCTGTACCGAGTTGATCTGGTGCGTCCGGCAGGCGTTCGCGATGTTTTCGGCGGCGCTTTCGCCGAGTCCCGGCAGGCTTGCGTACGGTATCCTGATCTTGCCGGACTCCGGCAGAAACAACTTAGCGTCCGATTTGTTGAGCGCCACCGGCAGGAATTTTATACCGCGGCACATCGCCTCGAGTATCAGCTGACACGCCGAATAGATCGCGTCGTCGCGCTGCGTCCGAGCGTTGTTATGGTTATATGCGATCATCCATTCTTTGACTGCGCTCTTCCCTTTCGCGACGAGCGACGCGTCGAATCCATCCGGCGCCGCCGAGAAATAAGCGGCGTAGAATTCGAGAGGATTGTAGATCTTATGATAACCGAGCCTTATCGCCGAGATAACGTACGCCGCTGCGTGCGCCTTCGGGAACATGTATTTTATTTTCAGACACGACTGTATATACCACTCCGGCACGCCGTGCTCGCGCATCGCCTGAAAATGCTCTTCGTTCAACACTTTCGGCGGTTTGTTGCCCTTACGCACGATCTCCATGATCTTGAACGCCATATCGGGTTCAAGCCCTTTGTGCATCAGATATACCATTATACTGTCGCGTGTTCCGATGACGCCGGAAATGTCGCAGATGCCTTCCTTTATAAGCGACTGCGCGTTGCCGAGCCACACGCCCTGCCCGTGCGAAAGTCCCGAGATCTGAAGCATATCCGCGAAATTCTTCGGTTGAGCGTCCTCAAGCATCTGACGCACGAACTTCGTGCCGAGCTCTGGAAGACCGAACGTACCGCTCGACAGCGGCTTTTCGGAGCCGGTCTCGTCTATATCTTGCGGCATTATGCCGAGCGGTTCGGTCGACGTGAACAGCTTATATACCTGAGGATCTGTAAGCGGCGTATCGAGTATGTTCGTGCCGGTATACTTTTCGATCATCTTGTATTTCGTCGGAACATCGTGCCCGAGTATGTCGAGTTTCAGTATAGTGTCGTGCAGATATTCAAACGCGAAGTGGGTCGTTATGATGTCGGATTTCGGGTCGTCCGCGGGATGCTGGATCGGCGTAAAATCGTATACTTCGTATTCTCTCGGTACGACTATGATTCCGCCGGGATGCTGACCGGTCGTCCGTTTACAGCCCGCGATCATATTGACAAGATGCTGGATCTCCGCGCTGCGCAGATCGAGCCCCGTCTCCTCTATGAATTTGCAGACGTGGAACGTATACGCCGACTTCGGCTGTATGCCGCCTATCGTGCCCGCGCGGAAAACGTTTTCAGCGCCGAACAGGACTTCGGTGTATTTATGCGCGTCGCCCTGGACGTCGCCCGAGAAGTTCAGGTCGATATCCGGCGACTTGTTTCCTTTGAATCCTAAGAACGTCTCAAACGGTATATCGTGACCGTCGCGCACCATAAGCGTGCCGCAC
>JAFZRM010000165.1 GCA_017619885.1 Clostridia bacterium
AAAACGTCTGACGAGGTCGCGTCGCTTTCAACATACATGATAATCGTGTTCGCGCTGATCATACCGTTCGACGCTTACGCCACCGGCGCCTATTTCACGCTGCGCTCGGGCGGCAAGGTCATATTCACGGTGCTCTTCGACAGCGTCTTCATGTGGGTCGTGATAGTCCCCGTGATGCTTCTTTTGTCGAGGCTGACGGATATCGACATACGCCCGCTGTTCGCGATAGGCATGGGGCTCGAGCTGCTCAAAGCCCTGCTCGGCTTCATCCTGCTGCGCAAAACGAACTGGGCGGTGCGGCTCGTCAAAGATCAGAGCGGCGCTTGAAACGTTCATAATATAGTTGTATAATCATACCGAAAGGAGCTGTGAATATGGGTTACGGTCTTATAATCGCCGGCATCGCGTTTCTGTTCGTGCCGTCGTTCGGTTTGTACGATATAATGCCCGACGTGATCGGGTATCTGCTCATCGTCGCGGGACTGTCGAAGCTTTCGCAGCTCAACGGCGACCTGCAGAGCAGCAGACGCAATTTCCGGTATCTGTTATATATATCACTGGCAAAGCTCATACTGACGCTGCCGGTGCTGAACATAAACGACGAGATGACGACGATGCTTCTCGTGTTCGCGTTCGCTATAGCGGAGACGGTGTTTCTGCTCCCCGCCTTCTCGGAGCTGTGCGAGGGAAGCTATTACCTGTCATCGCGCTCCGGCTGCGACGTGCCGGACAGATCGGCGGACGATCTGAGGCTGTTTTCACGGATCTTCGCGATCGGACGCGCCGTGCTCGTCACGGTGCCCGAACTGACGGTGCTGACGAACAACGCCTATAAGGAATCCGTCACGGTCGACGATCTTGAGAAGCCGACGCTGTACGACAGCAAGAGCATACTGACCGTCGCGTGCTTCGTGATCTCGCTTCTGATCGGCGCTGTGTTCTTCGCGCTCGCGCTGCGGTATTTCGGGCGGCTCAGAAAAGACGCCGGCTCGGTCGCCGTGATGCGGCAGAGATACGCCGAGGAGATCGAGGGCGACGACGCGAAACAGGCGTACGCCGCCGTCCGCTCGTGCACGGCGCTCGTCACCGTCGCCTGCGTGTTCCTCACCGGAGTCCATTTCTACGGCTTCGACGTTTTGCCGGACCTCGTCGCCGCGGCGCTGTTTCTGGCCGTGTTTTATAAACTCAGGCGCATGACCGACACGAAACCGGCGTCCCGCGCGGCGCTCGTCACCGCGGTGATCTGCACCGCGTCGTTTGCGGCGGAGTATTATATCGCCCGCAAGTATTTCAACGGCTCATACGAGGCGACGACGTCGACCGGCGGACCGTATATGATC
Organism: Clostridia bacterium; assembly: GCA_017619885.1. Taxonomy (GTDB): domain Bacteria; phylum Bacillota; class Clostridia; order Oscillospirales; family CAG-272; genus UBA1248. The sequence goes on from JAFZRM010000165.1 coordinate 1,341, forward strand.
GCCGCGGCGTGCCGTGCGGTCTGCTTCGTCCTGTTCGCGTGGCTGCTCTATAAGCTTTCTTCGTATCTGTGCCGCGCCGTCGACGGATATACAAAAGCCCCCACGTTCGACGAGGAGGCCTATAAGAAAGGTTTATATATAAAATGCAGAACGGTCGGCGTCGCCGGGATCGCAGCCTGCGGGATCAGCGCGGCGGCGGGCTTCCTGACGCTTTACAACGGCCTGTTCCGGTTCGCCGGCGCCGCGGCGTTCATCGCCTGCGCCGTGATCTGCTTTGTAAACATGAACAGGCTCTGTGACGAGCTGTCGCGCCGGCTCTAATCAAGCATCGGCAGTCCGCGCTCGGAAAGCAGCAGATTGACGTCGATCACGTTAAGCTTCTTTTCGAGACAGAAAATTATGATATTGTCGCGCAGCTCCTTCGCGTACAGCGGAGTGTAGCCGGTCGCCTTGAAAAGATCGTTCGTGTGTTCAAGTGAAAGCCCGAGCCCGAAGCACATCATTATCATTTTGTCGCGGGAGGGCTTTTTCTTGTCGCTCAGGATCTGATAAGCGTAGTGCTTTTCGATCATTGAACGCGCTATCACGTCCGGCTTGCTCCTTCCGCTTTCGACGATAAGAGCCCCGAGCGCGCGTCCCGGCTTCAGCAGGCCGGTATTTTTTATGGAATCGCGGTTTTCCTCAAGATATTCGTAATAGTTCTTGCTCGTTTTCATCGTTTCGAGCAATTCTTTCGTCGTCTTATCCATAAACGGGGACCTCCATTTGCTCATATCTGATCTGCTCTGCCTCCAATTATACATATTTTTTCGCGTCTGTGTTAACCTGTCAGCATAAAAACGCGTTTTTTTTTGATGAAAATCCGCAAAATTCCCTCATATTTTTATTATATCACATACGGCGGCGCAAATCAAGGACGTACGGATAAAAATCAAAACAAACAAAAACGCGGCGTCACGCGGCAAAACGTAAAAATTTTGTTGAAAATATCTCCGGCACATTGATTTTTTGACGCGGAGGTGATACAATGACGGCAAAGGGAGGTGAGGCGGATCATGAAATGCCCGTTCTGCGGCGCACAGCTTGAAGACGGCGCGCGTTTCTGCGTTTACTGCGCGAAACCGACGAACGAGAAAAAAAAGGTCCGTGTCGCCGGCGTGAAGCGCGGCGGCAGGATACTGCCCGTCGTTTTAGCCGCGCTGCTGCTTTCCGCGACCGTCGCCGTCCTCGCCTTCGCCGTATCGCTGCGCGGCAGGGAGGCGCCGCCGCAAGACGGTATGACGACCGCTTCGGAAAACACGACCGGCGCTCCAGTTACGGAAACGGAGCCCGATGCGACCGCGCCGGAGAGCACGCCCGACGATACGGACAGTGCGGAGACTACGGAGGCCGACGTAACCGTCTCCAAGAGCGAGCCGGAGCAGCCGGCAACGAAAGCGGATACGACGGTACCGGAAACGACCGCGCCAGGGACGGCGACGCAGACGACCGCTTCGGATCCGACCTCGCCCGGAACCACAGTTCCCGTGACGGCAGAGCCCGTGACGACGGCCCCCGCGACGACCGAACCGGAGACGACGGCTCCCGATACCGCCGCTCCCGAGACCGTGCCGCCTGAGACGACGGAAGAGATCACGACGGCTCCGGAAACGGAAGGCGAGGAGAGCTCGGCGCAGATACAGACGCCGGGCATCGCGATCGTTTCTGCCGATACGTTCGCCGGCGGCCCTCCCGAAAACGAGGAGGAAATGCTGACGAAACAGTATCTTTTTGCGGAACTGAATCATTTCGGCGGCTGGGATGAAAAGATATTCGGGTATGATAATCCCGAGATCGGATCGTCCGTCCAACTCGAGGATCTCGTTTTGCCGGACAGAGTGTATTTCAGCGACGACGGGAACGCGGTCGTCACGGCGCGGCTGTATACGGACGGTAAAGACGTTGATTTCAGAATGCTGAAGTATTCTGTCGGAATGGATCAGACGGATACGTCTTTCGAGGCTCACGTCAGAGAAAATTCCGGCATGAAAAGGCCCGCCGGCTGGCGCGGGCTGGCGGCGGAATCCGGGATCGGCGTAGACCCGTATTCCGAGGATGAAATGAAAAAGCAGTTCCCAGAGGCGACGGGGATACGCCCGGTCTCATACGAATACTGGGTGATATATCTGAACGGAACCGACAGGACGGTCAAGGTCACGATAGAAAAAAGAGTCAGTAAGATCCTGCCGGAAGGCGGATACGAAACGAGCGCGTGGTGGTATCCCGACGTGACGGACTGGTTCACGCTCGCCGAATACGTAAACTGATATGAAAACGGAAAAAACGAGAAACGAAGTGCTCGCCTCGCTCGACGGACTTTTCGAGAGGACCGGAGTCCTGGCGGAGCAGGACGGGAAAACGATCTGCCGCGTGCGCCACAGGACGAGCGGCGCGGAATTCATAATAAAAAGCCTCGACGTCTGCCTGCCGGTGTACCGGTTTTTGTGCGGCGTCGAGTGTGAGAACCTGCCGGCGGTGTACGAGGTGTACGAATGCGCCGACGGCGCGGTGCTGATAGAAGAATACGTGCGCGGGACGCTGCTCTCGTCGCTGATCGGAGAGCGGAGGCTCGGCTACGGCGAAGCGAAGAAGATAATGCTTCAGCTTTGCGGTGTGCTTTCGTATCTGCACGAAAACGGATTCGTGCACAGGGACGTGAAGCCGGAGAACGTGATACTGTCGGGCGACACGGTCAAGCTGATCGATTTCGACGCCGCGCGGGTATACGACACGGATAAAACGTCGGATACGCGCGTGCTCGGAACGGTCGGGTACGCGTCGCCGGAGCAGTTCGGGCTGACTCAGAGCGACGGCAGAGTCGATATATACGCGCTCGGCGTGCTTCTGAACGTGATGCTGACGGGCGCGCACCCGTCGGAGCGCGTGGCGCCCGGCCGCGCCGGCAGGATAGTGCTCAAATGCACGCAGATAAACCCGGAAATGAGATACAAAACGGCCGAAAAACTGGCGCGAGCGCTGTGAAAAAAGACCGCGGAGGATCCCGCGGCCGTTTTTTTATGCGTTTTTGTTGAGGTATGCGAGCTTTGCGCAGACGCAGATCACGTGGATCGCTTCGGCGAGCTCTTCAATCGGCGGATACGACGGCGCGAGTCTGAGGTTGCGGTCCTTCGGGTCCTTACCGTACGGAAAAGTCGCGCCGGCTTTCGTTATTTTGACGCCGGCGGCAGAAGCGAGCCTGTACGTCTCCGAGGCGGTGCCCTCGGCTACGTCGAGCGATATGAAATATCCGCCCTTCGGCTCCGTCCATTCGGCGATCCCGGTCGGTCCGAGCTCTTTTCTCAGCGTGTCGAGCACGGCGTCGAATTTCGGCTTCAGCTCCATGCCGTGCAGTCTCATGTGGTCGACGATGCCCTCGGCGTTCGTGAAATATCTGACGTGGCGGAGCTGGTTTATCTTGTCGGGGCCGATCGTCTGCGCCTCGATTATCTTCTTCGTGGCCTCGAGGTTGCGGTCGCTCAGCGCGAGGAGCGCGACGCCGGAGCCCGGAAAGCTGATCTTCGAGGTTGAGAAGAAGTAGTAAAGCATATCTTCCCTGTCAGTCCCGTGCATCAGCTCGAAGATGTTCAGAAGTTTGTCGCCGTCGTCGCCGAGATCGTGCACGGCGTAGGCGTTGTCCCAGAAGATGCGGAAATCGGGGGCTTTGCACTTAAGCGAGGCGAACCGCCTGACGACTTCGTCGGAGTACGTTATGCCCTGCGGGTTGGAGTACTTCGGAACGCACCACACGCCCTTTATCGCTTCGTCTTCGGCGGCGAGGCGCTCGATCTCGTCCATATCGGGACCGGTCGGCGTCATGGCGACCGGGATCATCTCGATCCCGAGCGATTCGCAGATGTGGAAATGGCGGTCGTAGCCCGGCGCGGGGCAGAGGAATTTCACGCGGTCGAGCTTGCACCACGGCAGCTTTGAGCCGGGAACGCCATACAGCATCGCGCGCGCAACGGTGTCGTACATCATGTTAAGAGACGAGTTGCCGCCGAGGATGATATTGTCCGCCGGTATGCCGAGCAGGGAGGAGAAAAGCTCCCTCGCCTCGCGCAGTCCGAACAGCTGACCGTAGTTACGGCAGTCTATGCCGTCGTCCGTACGGCAGTCGCTGCCCTTGTTCAGTATGTGAAGCATCGATTCCGTCAGGCCGAGCTGTTTCGCGCTCGGCTTTCCGCGCGACATGTCGAGCGCGAGCCCGCGCGCTTTTATCGCCTCGTATTCCGCCGAGATCTTTTTCTTTTCTTCCAAAAGTTCCGCCGGAGTCGATTCGGTGTATTTTTTCATGGTGATTACCCGTTTTTGATATGATTTTGCAGTCGACGTTTTGCGACATTGCAAAAATACGCCAACTTTTATATATTATACTTCCCATTATGCATTATTGCAACACCATTCCTTGAATTTTTTTAGAACACGGCGGCAATAATGGAAGCGGAGGTGATATATATGAGCAAAAAGAAAAAAGTGCCGCTGACGCGCCGCGAGCCGTATTCGGGCGCGGTGTCGGCGACGGAATGTACCGGGCTGACGGCGACCGTCCCGGAGACCGAAGCGGAGGCGGAATCATACCGCGATATAGCAAACGTCCCGGTGACGCCGGACGACGGATGCGTAAAGCGCCGTAAGAAGAGCGGGGAAAAAGTGAATTAAGAATTCAGAATTAGGATCGCGGAGTCCCTGCGGGACGTTCGGCGCGCTTCGCGCGTTAGGGACTCCCCGCCCCCCTGCCGCTTACGCGGGGTGAAATGTTCCGCCGGGGGCGGAACGTGAAATTTGACTGCCGTCAAGTGAAATGTGCCCTGCGGGCAAGTGAAATTCGCCTGCGGCGAGTTTCGGAGTCCCTGCGGGACGTTCGGTGCGCTTCGCGCGTTGGGGACTCCCCGCCCCCCTCTCCGTGAACCCCCACCGCTGTTCGCGGCGGGGAACCCCGGCACCGCCCCCAAACCCCCGCCTCCCCCCCAA
>JAFZRM010000166.1 GCA_017619885.1 Clostridia bacterium
CGGCCCCCTCAATCTCTGTCGGAGATTGTGGGAGGGGAACAGGGGGTTTGGGGGTGGCGAGGCGTATGCCGAGCCGTGAGGGGTGGGAACCCCCAAGGATCGTCGCGAAGCGACTCCTTATACCGCGCGGGATCAAAAAAAAGGAGAAGTCACCGTGGACTTCTCAGGTTAGCCGTTTGCGTTTACAGCGTCGCGTTATTTCATATTATTTCGATCGTATCCGCGGTCTCGCGCAGCTTTCTGATCTGCACGTGTTCGTACGTGGTATGCGTGGCGTTCGGGGCGTGGAACGTGATATTCAGCGCACCGTTTTTGTCGTAAAACATCATCGCGTGGCCGCCGTCGTAGATGAAATCGGGCCGCAGCTTATAGCTGTATATCTGCTTTTTTTGATGCTTCCACGGGCCGGTTATTTTCCCGCTCTCCGAATAAGAAACGCCTATCGCGTACGCGTCGTCCGGGTATTCCGGGATGAAATTCGACCATATCATTATCATCCTGCCCGAGTCGGTCAGCCCGATGAACGGTCCGTCGGTCACGCCGCGTTCAGTCCATTCCGGCTCGTTCGCGAGGAACAGCTGCGTCGGCTCCGAGATAAGATGCGTCAGATCGTCCGACAGCTTCGCCGCCGCCATAGCGCCGACGTGATCGGGCATGCACGTCCATTCGTGCACGAAAACGAGCCACGGCTGACCGTCCTCGTCGACGTAAAGCGTGCCGTCTATGCAGTCCCATTCGCGCGGAGATACGCAGTATCCGGCGATATCGGTAAACGGTCCGAGCGGCGATGCGGCGCGGTAGACCGATATGCTCCGGTGACCTGTGTCCCTGCTCCACACGGACGTGAAAATATAGAAATTCCCTTTATAATAATGGCATTCCGGCGCCCAGAAAAAGTCCTTTTCGCCGGGGTGATCGTCGGGCTTCGCGTAGACGAGCAAAGGCTCCGACCAGTTCTCCAAATCCCGGCTCAAAAGCGCCTCTATCCCGCGCCTCCCCGCCGTGCGGTAAAGGAAATAATCGCCGCCCGCGGGCATTATGAACGGGTCGCGGCATCTGAGCTTCTGCGAGTATTTATTCGGGAATTCAGTTATAAACGACGTGTCAATACCCGGGACGTTCATATTCGATATCTTCATTTTTCATCCTCCCCGTATCTGCTTATTATCCTGCAGTAGCGCGACAGCTCCGCTTCGCCGTCGTGCGGCTCTGCGATAAACGCGTACGACATCTGCTCCGGCGGCGTTATACGTACTACCCCGGCGCGCGCCATTATCCTCTCCGCCGCGGCGGCTGTCGCCCCGTCGGCGATGATCGACGCGGTCTGCAGATATCCGCGCTTTTGCCGCAGTACGCGGAACAGCCCGGACAGCGGCAGCGCCGAGACGTCGCAGCAGCCGAAAAATCCCGATATTTCAAGGGTCGGGTCGTCTTTTGCAGTGAGGCTGCAGCCGTTTCCGGCGTACACGCGCTCCCGTTTTTCCGCCCCGCCTATCGCTTCCTCGATCTGCGCGGCGTACCGGCGCAGGCTCGATTCGGCGGCGGCGCCTATATCGCGCAGCGGCATCTCGTCGCGCGCCATCTGCAGAAACGGCAGAAAATCGCGGCAGAACCTGTCGGCGGCGTAAGCGTCGTCGCTATTGACGTATATCCGCTGACAGCTGCTGCACAACAGCTGCGAGGTCGATATGATATGGCACGCGAGACCTTCGAGTTTATCGGGATAATTCATGTAATCCTCGCCGACGTAGCAGAAGCTTATCTTATGCCCCCACTCTACGATCCCGACGTTCGGCGGCGCGAACCTGCGCACCGCGGCGACCGCCTCTTCTCCGCCCCAGACGACGATCTTATCCGCCGCCTCCGCCATTTTCAGCATCGACGGCAGATCCGACGAAGGCGTATCGAAAACGTATATGAAATCGGACAGCTCCGGCATGACGGAGATGAGTTCGGACAGTATCTTTATGGTAATGCCGTTGTCCTGCGACGGCAGCTTGAGCACGTTCACGTTGCCGCAGATCAACCCGGTCAGCACGCTGTAAGCCGGGAGCACGTCGGCGTTGCCGGCGGCGATATGGAAAAGCACGCCGGCGGGCATAAGATAGCGCTTCACACCCGGCTGCCCGTACAGCGCCGGAAGCTGAGCCTTCAGAAGCGTCGCGGTGTTCTCCGCCTTCAGCAGCTGCGCCGCGCGCGCGACGTGCGCGTCGAGCCCGTCGATATCAAACTCGGCGATCAGCGCGTCGTATTTGCCCCCGGCTATACCTGACGCGATCGTATCAATCGCGCCGATCAGCTTTTCACGGTCAACGGTCTTGCACAAAAGCGTGTCGTCGACGTCGTCGCGCAGTGATGCGAGCAGCGTGTCGTTTGCGCTCGTATCGTATATTTTTCCGCGGTACAGGATCATAGTTTCACGTCCCCCAGCAGTTTGCCCGCGCCGGCGGCGCAGGTCTTTATATCCTTCAGTCCGACTCTGCCGATTATCTCAAAATACGGCGTTTTTATCCCGCATCCGCACGACTCGCCCGGATACATCACGCCGAGGTCGTCTGTCATCACGGCGGTTATCGGCGTCGCCTTTATCATCGGGGTCATCAGCTCGACGAGCCCGGGCGTACCGTATCCGACGGGTTTGAGCGTGCTGACGTCGCGTATTATGACGCGGCTGTACGACATCAGGTGAAAATGGTGATTTTCGCAGTCGCAGTAAGCGACGGGATGCTCGACCGCGCCGTAAAACTCGTATATATCGCGGTCGTCTATCCCGAGCACGCGCTTCGCGGTATCGTAAAAGTCTTTTTTGTCGACCTTTTCGCGGTAATACTGCTTCCAGCCGCCGCCGAGCAATATCTTCGATCCGCGCGGCAAACTCAGCGTCACGCCTCTTTGCTCGAGCATTCGCATCGCGAAATACGTATACGACGGAAAGCCCATGAAGCGGACGGGGCGCCTGCTTTTGCTGAATCTGATTATCGCGTCGCAGACGGCGTCGAGGTCCGCCTCGTATTTGCCGTTGACTCGCCTCAGCGCGTAGACTCTGCGGAGCGCCGGCGCGAAAAGCGTGGCGCCGAACGCCGTTTTGGCTACCGCCGTCTTGTTTTTGCCGTCCGGCTTGTAGCCGAATACTATGTAGTTTGTCAGTCTTGGCGAGAAGAGTTTTTTGTACGAGAAAAGCTTCAGGACCATCCTCAGTGCCTGAAACAACCCCGACAACTCGAAGCCGATCACGCCGGCGTTGCCCGAGGTGCCTGACGACGAGGCCTTGATCGTGCCGTGTTTTATCGTGAAAAGGTTGTGCTTTTTCAGTATCAGCGTCGGGATGAACGGCAGATACTGCAGATCGTCTTCGGTCTTTAAATGCGACGTATCGAATCCCGCGCCGCGCAGGATGTTTCTGTATTTTTCATTGTGTGCGGCGTGATATTCCGTCATCTCCGAAACGGCTTTGACGAAATCGCCGCTGTCGTCAATGATATACGGTTTTTTTGAAAATACCGCGCTTCTGTATCTCATGACACCGTCCCGTTTCTTTTTTTATTGTTCCTATTTTAACATACGCGAAGTATATTGTCAATTCAATTATTGAAATTTCATGATAAAATACAATCGGGAGGTGCGATATGGTTTTACTCGGCATCGACAGGATAAACGAGCCGGACACGGCGGCGCTGCTTTCGGGCGGCCGTCTCGGCGTGATCTCGGCGGCTTCGGGCCTCGCCTCGTGCATGAGGTTCCCGATAGATATATTAAATGAAAAATTCAGAGTTTCCGCGATATTCTCGCCGGAGCACGGTCCTCGCGGAGTCGCGGGACCCGGCGAGCGCGTGCCCGGCGGGATCGACCGGGCGACCGGGCTTCCGGTATTCAGCCTGTTCGAGGATTTCGTGTCGCTCGACGGCAGTCAGGCGCCGCTTTCCGGCTCGGCGCTGTCCGGTATCGACCGTTTC
>JAFZRM010000021.1 GCA_017619885.1 Clostridia bacterium
CCCCGCCATCCCCCCAATGTGAATTGGGGCTTTCGACAGCGGGTCGTCGTGGGCGCCGACCCCTACGGTCTTTCTCGGCGAAGCCATATCGAGCGCGACGCAGGGCGGCGCGCAAATCTATCGAATTTTGCGACAGCAAAATATATCGACCTACTGCGGCGTCAGCCGCGCGCGCGGGCGTCCCCCCCACCACCCGCGCGCTTACCTTTCATCTTTACCGTTTTTCGGGTTGGACCTTTTGACGACGGGTCGTCGTAGGCGCCGACCCCTACAGACCGGCTGCGTGCCCCATCAGAGATGGGAGGGGAACAGGGGGTTTGGGGGTGGCGAGGCGTTAGCCGAGCCGTAGGGGTTCCCCGTTGCGAACTCGAAAGCAACGGGGGTTCCCGTAAGGGGTGGGCGACCCCCAAGACTGTCGCGAAGCGACTCCTTTATTTGAAACGGCTTTCCGCCGGATCAGATCAGTTTACTTAATACGGGGTAAAGTTTTTCGTAATACCGGTAAAAGCCGAGGTCGTTCGGGTGGCACGTATCGACCGTGCAGGCGCGGAGCGGGTCGGCGCCGAATATCGACGCTCCGTCGATGAAATACACGTTCCGATCGCCCTCCGCGACGGCTTTTTCGTACGTTTTCCTTATGATTTCCCGTCTGAGGTCGAAACCGAACGCGGCGCCGGGATCGACGTTGAAGATATCGGGCTTCGACAGCATGACGATCGGCGTATCCGGCTGCGCGTCTCTCACCGTGCGGTAAAACGGATAATGCGTTTTTTCGAGGTGTTCCTCGTTCGGCGCGTTATGGTCGTAATCGAGCACGAACGCGGACATATCGAGGCCTCCGATATACCGTGCGATTGCCTGCTCGCCGCGCGCGCTGCCGGAAAATCCGAGATTTATATAATCGCAGTCGAGCGCGCGCGAAAGCATCGCCTGATAGCTGTTCCCCGGTCTGCTCGCGCACCCGCCCTGCGTTATCGACGAGCCGTAATACACCACGGGCCGCGCGTGCGAATACTCCGCCGGCGTCTCGAACTTCGCCGTGTCGCTCACACCGACGTAAAGCTTGTCGACGTCGTTGTAAAGCGGGAATTCCAGTATCAGGTCCTGCATCCCTCCGGGCGTAAAGACGCAGCCCTCATAACCGTACGGCGAGTTGAACGGCGGGATGATCAGGCCGACGAACTCCTGCATTCCGTCCTTTACGCGGTACAGGTCGAAGCCGCTGACGCCGGTGACCGGCATGTGCGGGAAACAGCACTGCGTCTGCCATTCCGCGTGTATCGCCACGAAGCGCGAATCGGTGCGGAACCTCAGCCGGACGCCCGCCGTATGACCGTGCAACGTCAGCACGCCTTCGTTTGCCGCCGCGGCGACTTCCTCCGGTATCCTCTTATAAGGCTGAGTCGAGCAGCAGCCGTACGTGCGGAAATATCCGCCCTCCGGTTTTACCCATTTCAGATCCGGAAAATCGACCGATCCGCTGACGCGCAGGTTTTTATCTATATCCGATATTTTCATGATTTTCCCCTTTCATGCGCTTATATCGTCATAAATTCTATCATAAAACGCCGCCGATGTCAATACCCGGAGTTTTTTGCCGTAAATTTCCGTAAAAATGCATAAAAAATGTAAATTTCCTATTGACAAAAATTACGGCGGATGATATAATTAGTCAGCATGAATTAAAATACAGGAGGTATACCATGAAGAAAATTCTTGCTATAGCAATCGTAGTCGTCATGACGGCTGCTCTTTGCCTCACCGCATCGGCGATCCACAATCCCGATGACACCACCGCTGTCTGGTTTGACAGAGAGACCTTCAACATTTCCTGGGACACCCTTTTCGTAAACGGTGTTTCTCACATGGATCTCGGCTGGGGTGCTGACGGTTCCGCTCAGAACGTACTCGCAGCCAACTATCCGACGTCTGCCGCTGAAATCGAGACCTTCACGATCCGCGGCTGGGCAGGTCTGAAAGACGGCACTGTCGCCACCTGGGGCTACAAGATCAACGACGGCAACCCCGTATTTGACGAAGGCTTCACCAAACCGACCGAAGACGCTGTTATAGGCGCGGGCGGCGACTCCAGATTTGAGATCGTTGTTCCGGTCAACAAGTCTGCGGATCCGATACTCATCACCGCTGTTGCCAAGGGCGAAGACGGTAACGTCTATGACTTTATTGAATTCTCTCTCGGCGGACAGTACGTCGCGAAATCCGATGAACAGCCTTCTCAGCCCGCTGCTGAGCCCCGTTACGTATGGAACCACACCGGCGAAGTCAATGGCGCCGATCCGTTCAACGACACCACGAGAGTCGGCCACGATTCCGCGCAGACCGCGACGATCAGATTCAAGACTGACGTTAAGTTCAGCAAGATCCTGTTCCCGATGATCTGGGCCACGCCTCACGCCAACGTAACCGTCGAGCTTCTCTCCAACGGAACGTCCGTATACTCCGGTACTACCGAGCTCTTCAACGAGAGCGCCGGCAGCGGTGACGTTGCCAACGTTGAGTTCGATATAGGTAAGAAACTGCCCGCCGGCGAGTACACGATGGTACTCAGCGCGCCCGAAGGCTTCTACGCGTTCTTCGCTTACGGCGCTGATCCGCTTTCCGCCGATTATATCGAATTCGAGCGCGGACACGTTATGTTCGGTCTTTACACCGAGGACAGCGGCAACGGCTTCGTAACGTTCGCTACCGAGGTCAACAACAATGACGACGAACAGCAGACCAACCCCGGAACTTCCGACGCTGCAGTCATCGCGATCGCGGCTGTCGCCTGCATAGCTCTTGCCGGCGCGGTCATCGCGAAGAAAGTCAGATAATCCGACTTTTCAAAGAAACTGCGTAAAGCAGTAATAAACCCACTATGACGCTGTTTCGGGCGTCATAGTGGGTCGTTTTATTTCAACAGAAATTTCGTTGACTCACCCGCCGCTGACCGCGAACCCCCAAAAACCCGTTCCCCGTTTTCGGTGGACCCCGATGCGCGTTCCCCTTCCCCGGTCGGGGAAGGCCGAGGGCACCGCGAGGCGGTTTTTCGATTCTTACGGTTCTCGATATTTTGAATAAAAAGCGCCGGAAAAATTAAAAAACGTATTGACATTTACTTTCACGGATGCTATAATATATCAGCATGAATTAAAAAGTAATTCAGGAGGTATATCATGAAGAAAATTCTTGCTATAGCGATAATCGCCGCTCTGGCGCTCGCTCTTTGCATCGGCGCAACCGCCGCTGACGCCGATCAGTGGCTTTGCGATGCCGACGCTCCCGGACTGAACACCGGCTGGTGGTTCAACCCCGTCGGCGATCCGGACGACAGGTACGTGACCGTCAACTTCACCGCGAACGGAAACTTCAGCGGCGTACACGGTTTCTACTACTGCAGCAACCCGCCCGCCAACCCCGAACTGGGTCTGGAATACGCGGTCATGACCGTTGAGCTCATCAAAGACGGCGCGACCGTTGCGACCGCTGAGCTTCACGGCGTAGGCGACGCGTGGGCTGACGTCAGCTTCGGCCAGTCCTTCGGCCCCGGCGCGTACTCGCTCAAGTACACCTGCAAATCCGGTTCCGGCATTGCTAACAACTGCTGGTGCGTCATAGGCTGCGCCACCGGTTCCGCCGCCGTCACCGTAGACGCCAACGTCACCGGCCCCGCCGACGCTTATCCCGCTCTCATGCTCATAGGCGCGGACGCTCCTTCTCAGGGCGGCAGCAGCAGCTCGGCTCCCGAAGCGGTCCTCACCCTCACTCCTTCGAAACTCGGTGAGTTCTTCGAAGGCTCGACCGGTGTGAACACCGTTACCGCGGAAGTCAAAGAAGGCGGCAAATACATAACCTTCACCGCTGAAGGCGAAGACCCGTTCTTCTCGTTCCCCGAAGCAGTCAACGTCGGCGTCGACGCGAAATACGCCGTCATCAAATACAGATACGCGGGCGAAGGCGAACGCACGATAGACTTCTATCTGAAGATCGCGGAACCGCACGCAAGAACCGCTGCGATCGAAACAGACGGCGAATGGCACTATGCCATCATCGACTGCTCCGTTCCTTATCCGGATAACATGGACGCTCTGTGGGACGGCACGATAGCCCGTTTTGACCCGCTCAGCGGCAACGGGATCACCGGCACTTCCATAGACATCGCTTCCATCGCGTTCTACACCTCCGAGGCTGACGCGCGTGCCGCTATGACCGACGGTCAACAGCAGACCAACCCCGGAACCTCCGACGCTTCCGTCATCGCGATCGCGGCTGTCGCCTGCATCGCGCTTGCCGGCGTGGTTGTCGCGAAGAAAGTCAGATAAGCTGACGTAACCCGATCAAAAAACCGCCTCACGGCGGTTTTTTGATTTTTGGCGATCTTCTGTTTTTTAAATAAAACTGCATGAAAATTATAAAACGTATTGACATTTAATAATACGGATGGTATAATGAATCAGCATGAATTATAACATAGGAGGTATTTATGAAGAAAATTCTTGCTGTAGCGACAGTCATCGCCATGACGGCGGCTCTGTTCGCGGTCTGCTCTGTCGCCGCTGATCCGGCGGTAGTCATCACCGCTGAACAGCTTTCCGCCGCGGAAAGCACGTACAACGGCGTAACCGTCGAGCTTTCCACCGAAGGCGGCGTTGACTTCGCAAGATTCACCGCGGGCGGCTTAGACCCGCATCTCTACATCAAGCCGGACATCAAGACCGACGCTTCCAACCACTTTGCGGCGATCAAATACAGAACGACGTCCGGCGCCGCTTCGATCGACGCTTATATGGCGGCGGCTGAGCCCCACACCATATTCTCCGCTATCGAAGCTGACGGCAGCTGGCACATCGCGTACGGCGACCTCGAGCAGTCGGGCGCTAACTGGACAGGCACGTTTGCCCGTCTTGACCCGATGAACGGCGGTTCCCTCAAGGAAGGCGATACGTTAGACGTTGCGTGGATCGCTCTCTTCGCAAGTGAAGACGACGCGAAAGCCTATACCGGCCCCGCGGCCGGCGGCGATACGCCCGTTGCTCCTTCTACCGACAAGTCCGACGACCAGTGGCTTTGCGGCGGCGATCCCGCAGCGAAATCTACCGGCTGGTGGATGAACCCCATAAACGGTCCCGATGAGAAATACATCAAAGTGAATTTCACCGCTAACGGTTACTTTGACGGCGTCAAGGGTTACTATCTCTGCAACCCGGCGAGCGCCGAGGTCGGACAGACCGTCGTAAAGGTACAGCTCCTTGACGCTTCCGGTTCCGTTCTCGAAGAGAAAGAGATCCCCGTTGACGGCGACCAGTGGTATGAGACCAACTTCGACAGATCTTACGCTGCCGGCACGTATTCTCTGAATTACGTGGCCGTTTCCGGTAACGGCGGCTGGTTCGTTTTCGGCTCCGCGGATGCTGACGATTCGACCGTAACGCTCGAAAGCAACTGCGCAACCAACGGCGACACTAAGTCTCACCCAATCGTAATGCTTATGGGCGCTGACGCTCCCGCTGAGGGCGGCGAACCCACCCCGACCAATCCGGGTACCGCCGACGCTTCCGTCATCGCCATCGCGGCTGTCGCCTGCATCGCGCTTGCCGGTGTGGTCGTCGCGAAGAAAGTCAGATAAGCTGACGTAACTCAAATCAAAAAACCGCCGCGAGGCGGTTTTTTGATTTTCCGGCTCCGCTTTTCCGCCAATTTGTTTTATCACAAAAAATTGAGAAAAAAAATAAAAAAGTATTGACTTTTTTCTTTTACGGTGTTATAATAAGTCAGCATGAATTAATAAACAGGAGGTATACCATGAAGAAAATTCTTGCTATAGCAATCGTAGTCGTCATGACGGCTGCTCTTTGCCTCACCGCATCGGCGATCCACAATCCCGAAGACACCACCGCTGTCTGGATGAACATGGATGAGTTCAAAATGTCCTGGGACACCATTTACATAAACGGTGCTTCTCATATGGACCTCGGCTGGGGTGCTGACGGCGGCGCTCCCGGCAAGCTTGCCGAGCATCAGCCTTTATCCACCGCTGACGTCGAGACCTTCACGATCCGCGGCTGGGCCGGCCTTATAGACGGCACTGTCGCCACCTGGGGCTACAAGATCAACGACGGCAACCCCGTGTTCGATGAAAGCTTCACCAAACCGACCGAAGACGCTGTTATAGGCGCAGGCGGCGACTCCAGATTCGAGATCGTAGTTCCGGTCAACAAGGCTGCGGATCCGATACTCATCACCGCTGTTGCCAAAGGCGAAGACGGTAACGTCTATGACTTTATCGAATTCTCTCTCGGCGGACAGTACGTCGCTAAGGCTGACGATCCCACGCCCACGCAGCCTTCCGATCCCACTCCCACCAACCCGGGAACTGCTGACGCTTCCGTCATCGCTATCGCGGCTGTTGCCTGCGTAGCTCTTGCCGGCGTTGTCGTCGCGAAGAAAGTCAGATAAGCTGACATAACTCAAATCAAAAAACCGCCGCGAGGCGGTTTTTTGATTTTGTCCGCGTTTTTTTTCGAAAATTTACGCCAAATACACGAAAACAAGGAAAAGATATTATATAATAGAGAAAAAGACGGCGGAGGGATACGATGGATCTTGCGTTTTCAAAAAACTCGGTTCAGCTTTTTTCGGCGTGGTTCGGCAGGAACGGCAGCGTTGAGAGCTTCGTAAAAGAAGAGGTCAGGCGGCCTCCTTTCCCGTGCGCGAAGATAACGACTCTTCCCTGCTGTTCTCCCGAGGAGCAGGGCATCGACAGCGAACGCATACAGAGATTTTACGAAAGACTGAGCCGCGAGGACTCGATAAAGATGCAGACGGTGATCATAGCGAGAAACGGCCGTATCGTTTCGCGCGCTCATTTCTATCCGTATTCGACCGATATCTGGCACGTATCGTACTCCCTCGCGAAATCGCTGACCGGGCTTGCCGTCGGCCTGCTCTACGACGACGGGCTGATATCGCCCGACGACAGGCTGCTCGACGTGCTTAAGGACAACGTCCCGCCGGCGGCGAGGATCACCCACAAGAACACGACGATCCATCATCTGCTGACGATGCAGACCGGCGTTTTCTTCAACGAATTCGGCGCGGTGACCGATACGGACTGGGTCAGGGCGTATCTTGAATCCGGCGTGAAATTCAAGCCGGGGACGTCGTTCGAATACAACAGCATGAACACGTATATGCTCTCCGTGATCGTGAACAGGATCGCCGGCAAGAGCATGACGGAGCTGTTGCGCGAGCGGATATTCGAGCCGCTCGGCATAAAGGAGATATACTGGGAGAAATGCCCGAAGGGATACGAAAAGGGCGGCTGGGGCGTATATTACTACCCCGACGACATTTTAAAGATCGGGCTTCTCTACCTCAACGGCGGCGTCTGGGAGGGCAAGCGGCTCATATCTGAAAAATGGATCCGCGAGTCGACGAAGAAGCAGATCGGCACGCCCGACGAGACCGGCGTCTACGACTACGGCTATCAGGTCTGGTGCAAGCAGGACCGCAGCACGTTTTTATTCAACGGCATGTTCGGACAGAAC
>JAFZRM010000167.1 GCA_017619885.1 Clostridia bacterium
CGTAGCACACGAGCAGATCCTGCGCGAGCTGCGTGTCTAAGCCGTCGCCGCCGTCGACGCCGCACAGCGTTATGAGCGAATTGACGTCAGCCTTGAGATGCTCCTCGTATTCGGCGGAGCCGTAGCTCATTATCCCCGCCGCGTCGATCCTGACGGCAGATACGGTGTTATCAAACGATTTTTTGATCCTGTTCTTTTCGGCGGCGCGGCATATGAAGAATACCGACAGACCGGCCGCGGCGGCGAACAGTACCGCAAGCAAAACCGCTGTTATCTTTTTCAAGTTATCACCCCGGAAGCGGCGACAGCCGCGGCGTTCGCCGTTGAAAACGCTATCTGCAGATTGAATCCGCCGGTGTACGCGTCGCAGTCGATCACCTCTCCCGCGAAATACAGGCCCGGCACGAGCTTTGACTGCATCGTCTTCGGATCGATCTGCCGCGTATCCACTCCGCCGCGCGTGATGATCGCTTCTGCGACCGGCGCCGCGGAAACGACGGTGAGCGGCAGTTTTTTGAGCAGCTCCAGTATCTTCCTCCGCTCCGCCGCGGTGACGGAATTGATTTTTTTGTCCGGATCCACGCCGGTCAGCTCCGTGAACGGAGCGATCAGCTTCGACGGGAGCAGATCGTGCAGCGAATTTATCAGATTTTTGTTTTTCTGCTCCGAAAAATCGCGCAGGATGCGGCGGTCGAGCGTTTGCCCGTCGAGCGCCGGCTTCAGTTCTATGTACAGCGCGTATTTTCCGGGAGTTATATCTTTCATGTGCGCTGACGCCGAGAGCACGAGCGGACCGCTCACGCCCTTATCTGTGAACAGCATCTCGCCGAGCTCAGAGAACACGGTCTTGTTCTTTACCGTATCGAACACGCTGAGCGTAACGTTTTTCAGCGTCAGACCCTGACAGCGCGGACATAGTTCCTCTTCGCATATAAGCGGTACCAGCGACGGCGAAGTTTCGATTATATTGTGACCGAAGGCGGCGGCAAAGCAGTATCCGTCGCCGTCCGAGCCGGTCCGCGGATACGAAAGCCCGCCCGTCGCGACGATCACACGGTCGAAGCCGTAAACGCCTTTCGGCGTCTTTACTTCAAACTCACCGTTCTTTTTTATACCGAGCACCTTTTCGTGCCGGAACACGGCGGCGCCGCAGTATTTCACAAGCGCGTCGACTATATCGGAAGCCTTGTCGGAGACCGGGAAAACGCGTCCTCCGCGCTCGGTCTTAAGCGGAACGCCGAGACGTTCAAAAAACGCCATAACGTCCTGCGGCGTAAGCGCTGAATAAGCCGAATACAGGAATCTGGGGTTGGAAACAACGGAGTCGAAAAATCTGTCCCTGTCGCAGTCGTTTGTGACGTTGCATCTTCCTTTTCCGGTGATGCGGAGCTTGACGCCGGGGCGGTCGTTTTTTTCAAAGACCGTCACGTCCGCGCCTCTGTGCGAGGCGACGCCGGCGGCAAACAGGCCCGCGGCGCCTCCGCCTATGACGGCGATCTTCATTTATTGTCCACTTGTCCGGAGAATTTGTTATAGACTTCGAATTTGTCCCAGACGTTTTCAAGTTCGTTGAAGACTTCTCTGACCTCTTCCTGCTTCTTCTTGCCGATCGCGACGATCATCGCGTTGATGACGGAAAGCGGGGCGACGAGAGAGTCGACGAAAGACGCCATTTCGGATCTGGCTATGAGCGTATGATCGGCGAATTCGGCGAGCGGCGAATCCATCGAGTCGGTTATCGCGACCGTCATCGCCTTCTGCTGCTTCGCGAACTCCATTCCCTGAACGATACGTTTCGAATAACGCGGGAACGAGATGCCGATTATGATATCGTCCGGTCCGATGCGGAAAAGCTGCTCGAAGATCTCGGAGCGCGAGGTGGAATTTACCAGACGCACGTCGTTGAAGATCATCGAGAAATAAAAGTTCATGAACACGGCGAGAGACGAGGACGAGCGCATGCCCATGATATAAATGCGCTTCGCCTTTATTATGTCGTCGACCGCCGCGTTGAACGCGTTTTTGTCGATATTCGAAAGGGTGTTGCGCATCTTTTCGATATCGAGTTCCATCACTTTTTCAAGTATCTCGTCGTCGTTGATCCTGTCGTTCGTTATTTCGATACGCTGCAGCGACGTGAGACGGGCGCGGATCAGCTCCCGCAGACTGTGCTGCAGGTCCGGATATCCGTCAAAGCCGAGCTCTATTGCGAAGCGGACGACCGTGGATTCCGATACGTGCACGGTCGAACCGAGTTTAAGCGCCGTCATATAGGCGGCTTTGTCGTAGTGCTCGAGGATATAATTGCCGATCGCTTTCTGCCCCTTGGAAAAGCCGGGCATCGAAGCTTCGATTTTCTGTAATATGTCCATGACTGTCCTGCCTTTCTCAGTGTATACTGCGTTGATTATATCACATAAAATAAAAAAATGCAAGCGTTTTTCAAAAAAACCTGCAATTTCATTTGAAAATTATTGCAAAAATCACACTTTTTCAGCCGTTATGACGGCACGGCGTCAGCCGAGCCGTCAAAAAACGCCCGTTTTTGCATAAATGAAGGACACGCACTGCAAATTCCGACGGCAAAGCAAAGGGAGCGCCCCGCGATCGGAGCGCTCCTTTTTTATCGGTCTGTTTTATTTTTCTTCTTCGTTGTTCTCTTTTTCGGCGACCTGGACCGCTTCTTTCTTTTTGCCGGAAAGGATGAGGTTCGTGATGATGCCGAGTATCAGAGCGACGGCGATGGAGGTGAGTTTGATCGTTCTGTCGTTGCCGATCGAGATGCCGAGGGCCATTCCGCCGACGCCGGCTATAAGGATGACGGATACGACGAACAGGTTCCTGTTATCGCCGAGGTCGGTCTTCTGGACCATCTTAAGACCGGAGACCGCGATGAAGCCGTACAGCGCTATGCAGACGCCGCCCATCACGCAGCTCGGGATGGAGGACAAAAACGCTACGAACGGAGACAGGAACGAGATGCAGATCGCGAACAGCGCGGTGAAGAATATCGTTATAACGGAGGCGTTTCCGGAAATAGCCACGCAGCCTATCGACTCACCGTAAGTCGTGTTCGGGCAGCCGCCGAAGAACGCGCCGGCCATGGAGCCGATACCGTCGCCGAGAAGCGTTCTGTGAAGGCCGGGATCTTCAAGCAGGTCGTGCTCGATGATCGAGGAGATGTTCTTGTGGTCAGCCAGGTGTTCGGCAAAGACGACGAACGCGACCGGAACGTATCCGACTGCGATCGAGGCTATGTACGTTCCGTCGACCTTGGACAGATCCTTGAACGCTTCGATAAAGCTGAACTGCGGTAATGAAATGAACGTTTTTACGGTGACGCCGTCGGCGGCGAGCGCTTTGAAGGAATCGAAGCTGATTATGGAAAGAGCTTCATTTCCGGTCTTGATACCGATCAGAGTTATGATCATCGCAACTACGTAACCGGAGAGTATGCCGATGATGAACGGGATCATCTTGAGCATTTTTTTGCCGTATACGGAGCAGATGACGGTGACGATCAGGGTGATTATGCCGCAGATCATGCAGAGCAGCGCGTGCGTGTCGAGAACGAACGCCTGAAGGTCGGGATTATAGATCTTGTCCGCGTAGGTGCCGTTGCCGCCGAGGACGTCCTTGATGGCGCCGCCCGCGAGCGAAAGTCCTATGATCGCGACTGTCGGGCCGATGACCACGGCCGGCATAAGCTTGTTGATCCATTTGGTGCCCGCGAATTTGACAACGATGGCGATGATAACGTAGACAAGACCGGCCATCAGCGCGCCGATGATCAATCCGAAGTATCCGACGCTTACGGACAGCGCACCGGTGAACGCCGCGCCCATAGAGCCTAAGAACGCGAACGAGGAGCCTAAGAACACAGGGCTTCTGAATTTCGTAAAGAGCAGGTATACGAGCGTACCGACGCCCGCGCCGAACAGGGCTGCCGAAGTCGACATGCCGTTGCCGACTATCATCGGCACCGCGATCGTTGCGGCCATGATCGCGAGCAGCTGCTGAAGCGCGAACAGTATGATCTGACCGGCTTTCGGTTTGTCTTTCACACCGTAAATTAGTTTCATAAAAACCTCCGTTTATTTATAGCCGTTTTCCGGCTTATTTACTTATTCCGTCCTCTGAAGAAGGTTGACGCAGAGCTCTTCGTCGTATTCTGGCACGTGGACCGATATGACCTCTGATTTCGACGTCGGTACGTTTTTGCCGACGTAGTCCGCGCGTATCGGGAGCTCGCGGTGACCGCGGTCTACAAGCACGGCGAGCTGTATGCAGTTCGGCCGTCCCTGCGCGAACACCGCCTCTATAGCGGCGCGCGCCGTTCTTCCCGTGTACATCACGTCGTCGACCAGTACCACGCGCATTCCGTTGACGTCGAACGGCAGCTTCGACGGCGTGACCGTCGGGTCGCGATGTTCCGGGAGGATATCGTCGCGGTAGAATTTTATGTCCAGCTCGCCGACGGGCACGTCCGCGCCTTCGAACCGTTTTATATTCTCCGCAATCATCTCCGCGATAGGCATGCCCCGGCGGCGTATGCCGACGAGGACGACGCCTTCGGTCCCTTTGTTTTTTTCGGTTATCTCGTGAGAAATGCGGACTATCGCGCGTCTGACCGCCGCCTCGTCCATCAGCTCGGCTTTTAAGGTGAGATTCATAAAAAAATTCCTGCCGATACACGGCAGGAATCGCACAAAAGCATAATTTTTGCGTATAATCTTGCCGGTATCTCCGTACCGATTCGGATCACGTCCGAGTGCTTAAAGATTTACTGTATGGAGTATACCACAAAATTACGCGTTTGTAAAGGGGTTTTTCGCAATTTCCGAAATTTTTTGACAAATTCTATCAGTCGAGGAACGGGTTGCCGGGCTCGGAATGATACGTGTATTCTTTCATTGAATCCTCGAACGCGTGAGTCGCCGAAGCCTTGCGCGGCGAGCCGTTAAGATCCTTGAATTTCAGCACGTAAGTGTACGCCGCCCAGCCGCTACTCTCGTCGTTGTCCTCCATCGCTTCTATCGCGATCGTGATTACGTACGTACCGTCGCTCTCGGTCTTGATATCGGTGACGGGACCGCCCGGGAAGCCGCCGCCGGAATTCCAAACCGCGAACGAGATGAACCCGCCGTTTGTGTCTGAAATCTGGATGAAGCGACCGTCCTTGTTCGTCCAGTAGCCTTTATGCTCGTTGATGAAGTCGCCTAGGGGATCGGGCAGCTTTATCTCGCCGGAAAGGAACGGATCCTCGGCTTTGTCGTGATGATAGAACGTCGTCCATTCGCTCTCGTCAACGTGCGTCGCGCTCATGGAACGCGGATCGGCGGTGCCCAGATCGACGATCTGAAGCACGTAATCGTACGCGCTCCAGCCTTCGGACATTTCGTCCGCCGCTCTGCCTTCAACGGCGATGAGCACGAGATACGAGCCTTTCCCGTCGGTCCTGACTTCGGTTATCTTTCCGTAGCGGCCGGAGTCGCCGCCGGCGTTCCAGACCGCCATTTCGACGTATCCGCCGTCACGGTCGGAGATATGGATGTATCTGCCGTTCGTGTTTGTCCAGTACCCGGCGTAATCCTTAACAAAGTTGGTGATAAGCGGAGAGACCTCCGGTTCGTCGTCTAAGAACGGGTTCGCCGCGTTCTGGTGGTTGTAATACGTGCGCTGTACGCTGTCGCCCACCGCGACGCAGTCGATTGAAGCGGGATTGGTCTTGTTCTCGATTATCGAGACCGTGACGTCGTAAGGATCCCAGCCGTCGCCGTACCACTCGGGGTCGTCCGGCATGCCGTCTATCGTGATCAGCAGGAAATACAGGCCGTCGCCGGCTTTCTTGACTTCCGTCACGTTGCCGCTCGGAAACGGTCCTCCGGCGTTCCATACCGCGAACGTCGCGCGGTATTCGCCCTTTTCGTTGATATCAAACGTTATGAATCTGCCGTTCTTCTCGGTCCAGTAACCGGTATGTTCCGCAAAGAACTCGGCTCTCAGATCCGTCACCGGCGCCTCGGTCGTGACGTCTTCACCCGGCTGCGTATCGGGCGCCTCCGTCGTCTGCGTGTCGTCCGGCGCCTCGGTCACGGCCGGTTCGGTGGTCGACGGGGCCTCCGCGGTATCCGCGGTCGTCGTCGTAACGTCGTCTCCGCCGTGGCAGGCGCAGAACAGCATCACCGCCGCAAGCAGTAATGAAACGATCATCAGTTTTTTCATGGCTGTATCCTTTCTCTGCGATTTTCTGTATTTTTTCAAAAACGGTCCCGGCGCTGTGACGACGGGACCGTCTTACAACTTACAACGCAATAATAACATATCTGCGCGTATTTGTAAAGAGTTTTTTCAAAAATTCACGTTTTTATCGTGCGTTTATCGTGCATTTATCGTACGGATCCGCGGTTTTCCGCGACGAATGCGGAAATTTCCGTGATCTTTCGGCGCTGCCGCCGGTCCGGCTTTTCAGTCGAAGAAGCCTTTTACCGCGAGATATTCGGCGGAGAGCACCGCGCCGCCCGCCGCGCCGCGGAGAGTATTGTGGGACAGACCGACGAATTTCCAGTCGTAGACCGTGTCTTTTCTGAGTCTGCCGGCGGTGATGCCCATGCCGCCGTAAATCTCGCGCTCGCTCTTCGTCTGCGGGCGGTCGTTTTCCTCAAAGTACGTGATGAACTTCTCCGGCGCGTGCGGCAGCTTAAGTCTCTGCGGCTCGCCCTCGAATTTATCCCACGCCTCAAGTATCTGCTCTTTGGTAGGATCCTTGCGGAATTTCACGAAGATCGCCGCGAGATGACCGTTTGACACCGGGACTCTGATGCACTGCGTCGTGATGACGGGCAGCGTCGCGTTGACGACGACGCCGTTTTCCACTCTGCCCCAGATCTTCATCGGCTCTTTTTCGCTCTTCTCCTCTTCGCCGCCGATATACGGGATGACGTTGTCGATCATTTCCGGCCACTGGGCGAACGTTTTGCCGGCGCCCGATATCGCCTGATACGTCGTGACGACCATTTCGTACGGCTCGTACTGCAAAAGCGGCGTGATGAGCGGAACGTAGCTCTGAATCGAGCAGTTCGGCTTTACCGCGATGAATCCGCGCTTGGTGCCGAGACGCTTTTTCTGAGTTTCGATCACGGCGGTATGCTCCGGGTTGATCTCCGGGATCAGCATAGGGACGTCTTCGAGTCCTCTGCACGCCGAGTTGTTAGACACCACCGGGATCTCGGCTTTCGCGTACTTTTCTTCAAGCGCCCGTACTTCCGGTTTCGGCAGGTCGATCGCGCAGAAGACCATGTCGACGAGCTCTTTCATCGAGTCGACGTCGGAAGCGTCGCGGACTGTCATATCTTTGATGTATTCAGGCATCGGGACGTCGAGCTTCCATCTGCCGTCGAGAGCCTCCGTATACGTTTTGCCGGCGCTCCTCGGGCTTGCGGCGATCGCCGTTACTTCAAAGAAGGGATGCGAATCGAGCAGGACGGCGAATCGCTGTCCCACCATCCCCGTCGCGCCGATGATGCCGGCTCTGTATTTCTTCATATCAACACCTCGTTTATTACGTATTATATGCGTCAGATGACCGTGTAATCATCTTCGCGCAGCATGGCGAGCAGTCCCGCCTCGTCTTTCACGGCGCGCTTCGTCAGTACGCCTGTGACGCCGACATCCTGCTGCTGATGGCAGTCCGAGCCCGCGATCATGTGCAGGCCGTATTTCTTCGCCCACATATGCGCTATGTCGTTTCGGCTGTCGTGTCTCGGGTTGCCGTTTTTGATCTCGATCCCGAACAGATACGCCGGATTCGTTATCTTCATTTGGTTCCTGAACGGATGGGCCTGATAGAACAGGAAACCGCGCTCCGCGGACAGCGCCGAGAAGCTTTTCGGATCCATTGCGAACAGCGTTCCGTACTCTTTCGCCGTCGCGTCGTCCATCCCGTATATGAGATAGTCGTTGTCGGCTCCGTTGAACCTTATTTCGTAACCGTTCAGCACGAGCATCCCCGCACGCTCCCCCTCCTCTTTCGCGAGAAGATAAGAGCTGCGGTAATGCTCAAAGAAATCCGGTTTGCCCGCCTGTGCGAACAGGTCCGCGGTATACGAATTGAAATGGTTCGTTATGACGATACAGTCGTATCCCGCGTCCTTGTATCTTCCGACGGTCTCCGCGGCGGACATGTGACCGCACTTCGAGACCTCGCTCGTATGAACATGCAGATCGATCTTCATCAAAGGACGGATACACCTCTCATAAGAAGTCTTACCGGGCCTTCGTATCCGCCGATCACGTCCGTCTTCTCGGACATTCTCACCGTCGCCAGCACTTCGGAAAGCTTCGCGCTCATGGAGATGCCGGTCATCGGCACGACCTTATCGCCGTCGTGATAATACGCGAGACGGATCTCGCCGCCGATGTAATCGTTGTAAAGATCGAGCTGGAGCCCCGACATCGAAACGCATTCGAGATAAGGCTCGGCGTTCATTTCTTCGTCCGTCATGCCGCCCGCTTCGAGCTTCATGCAGGCGAGCGCGCCGCTCGGCTTTCCGACTTTCAGATACTGACCGTAACGGGACGAGCCGAAGTTGCCGCATACGACGCCGTCTTTGATTATTGCGGTGTCCGTCAGCTCCATGCCGTCCTCGTCGAAATACGCGGAGCGTTCGCTGCCTTCGATCACGGCTTTCATCGTGAGCGTGATCTTGTCGCCGTCGCCCTGCTGCAGATCGTCGCCGATCTTGTGCATGTTGGCGTGCGAATAGACCGACGCATAATTGAGGTCGTACGCGAATTCGCGCATCAGGCCGCCGATCTCGAACGGGCGAAGTGCTACGTTTACTTTCATCTCGCCTTCGGGCTTTACGGCGACGGCTCTGTCTCTGACTTCCTTCATCTTGCCGGCGATCTCCGCCGTCAGTTTTCCGGCGTCGAATCGCGTGAAGCGGTAATCCTCGTAAAGCTCGACCGACTGTTTGTCGTCGGTGAACGTCGGGATCGCTTCGATCATGACGCGATTCGTCGTCTGTTTCTTGTCTATGCCGCGGCTGTTTACGACTCTCAGCGTATCGCGGTAGATGAATACCTCGAGCGCGTTGATCGATCCGCCCGGCACGTCGTCCGCCGCGTACACGGCGTCGGCGATCATGCTGCCGAGCTGAGCGGGTTCGTATTTGTCAAGATCGGTGGGCAGCTTTTCTTCGAGCACACCGCCCTCGGGCAGCACGTACGGCTCGTTGCTGACGAGCAGCGCGCGGTCGTGCGCCTGCGCGATCTTCGCTCTTATATCGTCGTCGGTCATCGAGCGGTACACCTTGAACGTGGAATCGCCGGTCTTTCCGTCGTGTTCGACGTAGACCGTGACGGACGTCGAGGTCGCGTCGGTGGACCTTATCGTCTCGAGATCCTTATGCACGAAAAACAGCTCGTATGATACGGTGTTTTTCTCGGAGATCCTGTATCCGCTTATGTTTTCGGTGCCGTCAAGCAGTTCTTTTAAGTTTTTCATCCGAGTTTCACCCTCACTTTCAGGTTCGGACCGCCGTCGGAGACGCGGACCCATTCTTTGTATCCCTTGCCGCAGAAGCCGGAGCCGTCCACCTCGAAGCTGTCGGAGATCATCGAGATCGATTTGAGCAGATCGGGCACCGAACCGCTCATGACAACGGGCGAAACGTAGTGGTCAGTCAGCTTGCCGTCGACGATCTCTATGCCGTATTCCGCGGTGCACTGGATCTGCCAGTTCTTCGGGTCTTCCATGCCGTTGTTCGTCTGGAAAAGCATATAGCCGTGCTTCACGGACGCTATCATGTCCTCGAGCTTATCGTTGCCGGGGACGAAGAAAGTATTCGTCATGCGGGAATACGCCTTGCGTCTGAAATTGTCGCGGCGTCCGTTGCCGGTCGGCGCGGTGCCGAGCTGAGTCGCGGACGCGAGGTCGGAAAGGCCGGCGACGAGGATGCCGTCTTTAATTATCTGCGTGTCGTGCGCGAGGACGCCGTCGTCGTCAAAGAAGTACGAAGCGACGGAAAGCGTCGCCGCGGCGCCGTCGTGCATGTTCGTGATCGGCGACGCGACGTACTGACCGACGCAGTGCTTCGCCATCGCGCGGTCCTTGACGAACTGGTCCATCTCCACGCCGTGGCCGAAAGCCTCGTGCGCTATCAGTCCGGTTATCGAGCTGTCGGTGATGACGTCGTACACGCCGGGCTCGATCGGCGTCGCTTTGACGAGATGCGTCGCGAGATCGACGATGCCGTCAAGACCGGAGCGAACCTGTTCTATCACGTCCGCAAGGCTGCCGGAGCCTTTGATCAGGCGCGCCTGCGCAGGCCTGCCGTCGACGTAAATGATCAGCGCGAAAGCGTTGGACCAGCCGTAATACTGCGAAAGCTCTCTGTTCTTCGTCACGAAAAGCTTTGATACGGTGTATGTTCTGATCATCGCGATGCTGTTCATTATCTTTTCGCTCTTGGCGGAAAGCTCTGAGCTTATCTGCCGGCAGACGCCGAGAAGCTGCTCGTCGGAATAATCGGCAAAATCGTTTTCACGGACGAAATCCTGTTTCATCGGCTCGTCTGCGACAGCCCCGGTCGTTATGCGGCGTTCGCCGAGCGCGGCGTCGGTCGCCACGGCGGCGGTGATCTTCGCGGCGAGCTCTTTTTTATCGCCGGAGATATCGTCGCAGGAATATTCGTAAAATGCGCGGCCGTCGTGCATCTTGATCACGAATCCGCATTCGCCCTCGCCGTCTTGCGCGGCGGAGCTTTTCTTGTCCGCGCGGTATACGGCCTCTTTCACGTCGGTACCGAGTACGCTGACGTAATCGAAGCCTTTGCCGAGCTCTTCCACGAGCTGACGGCATTCTCCGCGCATGCTGTCAAGATATGCTGAAAAAGGCATATTGTTTCCTCCTTTATATCATTCACAACACATTATAACGGCAAAAAATGAATTTTTCAATGACAGAGCGGATAAATACGGTTATCATACGAATAAAATACCGAAAATAAAGGACGTCCGGGCATCCTTTGAGGCGCCGCGCGGCAAAATTTTTTGTACATTATATAATTGGAAGCTGTAATAAATGAAAAAAAGCGATATTATTCATTGCTAAGCGCCGGTCCGCTTTCAGCTCAAAAGGGCTTTACGGCGAAAGATACCTGATCACGGTCTCATACCGCGACGGAAACAGATACGAGTTTGCGCTTATCGGTAATTATATCGTGATCACAGACGATATCTGCGAGACTGTAAAAGGATACGGGTACAAACGGCGTATAGGACGGATGACGCGGACGGTTACTTAACTGTTATGACGACGCCGGAGAAATACTTCGGATAAGCCTCCGCTTTTTGCGCCGGATTGTTTCCTATATGTTAATAATATGAACTTTTTTCGGGCCCGGTTATCCCGTCTAATTGTATAATATTCCCATTGTTTGCATAACAACGGGATTTTGTTTTGTTCATTATCACAAAGAATCGGGATGATTCGACGCATAATTTACACGATTCGCGGAATAAATTTACGACGAATTCATATTTGAACTTCACATATCATCTCAAAAAAATATATATAATAGTGTTGAAAAACGCTTGCCGTGGTGATATTCTTCTATAATGCACTATTATGGGGAGTTTGCCTGTTTGGCGCCGTCCGGGCAGGTTTATAACCCGTTTTTACAGACGTAAGTTTTTGAAATGGAGAAGATCATATGTTCAAAACCCAGAAGCTTGGCAAGACCGAGAGGGTGAGCTTCTCGAAGATCGAAGAGGTTCTCCCGCTTCCCAACCTGCTCGAGATCCAGAAAGCATCGTACGAATGGTTTCTGAAGGAAGGCTTGAACGAGGTACTTCGTGACGTATCTCCGATAACCGACTACTCGAACAACCTCGTCATCGAGTTCATCGACTACAAGCTCGACGACCACCCCAAATACCCCGTTGAGGAATGCAAGGAACGTGACGTTAACTACGCCGCGCCGATGCGCGTGACGGTCCGTCTGACGAACAAGGCGACGGGCGAGGTCCAGGAAGACCTCGTTTACATGACAGAATTCCCGCTCATGACTGACAACGGCACTTTCGTCATCAACGGCGCGGAGCGCGTCGTCGTCTCCCAGATCGTCAGATCCCCCGGTATCTACTACCACAGCGACCTTGACAAATCCGGCAAGACGATATATTCGTCCACCGTCATCCCTTACCGCGGAGCCTGGCTCGAATACGAGACCGATACGAACGACGTCTTCTACGTGAGGATAGACAAGAACCGCAAAATACTCATATCGATCCTTATCCGCGCGCTCGGTATCGAATCGGATAACGACATACTGAGCTTCTTCGGCAACGACGATATGCTCAAGAGCACGCTCGACAAGGACGTGCTGCTCGACGAAGCGCAGAACAACGGTACTTCCGTAACGGAAGAAGCCCTCAAGGAGATCTACAAGCGTCTGCGTCCCGGCGAACCGCCCACACAGGAAAGCGCTCTCATCCTCATAAACAACCTGTTCTTCGATCCCAAGAGATACGATCTTGCGAACGTCGGCAGATACAAATACAACAAGAAGCTCTCCATGGGTCCGCGTATACTCGGCAGGACCCTCACCCGCCCCGTCGTCAACCCCGTCACCGGTGAGTTCATGTACGACAAGGGCACCGTCTGCACGCAGAAGATCGCGGACGAGATAGATTTCGCGGGAGTCAACGAGGCGTACGTCGAAGTCGAGGACGGCGCCGAGATGAAGATCCTGTGCAACGGCACCATCAGGCCCGAATCCGCTCTCGGTTTCGATCTGTCCGAAGCGGGCATCACCGAAAAGGTCAGCATGTCCGTCCTGCTCGACATCATGAGCAAGTGCGGCGGCGACCGCGACATGATCATCGCCGAGGCGAGACTCCGCGCGGCGGAGCTCGTGCCGAAGCACATCACGAAAGAAGATATATTCGCGTCCATCAACTACATGCTCTGTCTGAGGCACGGCATCGGCGGCATGGACGACATAGACCACCTCGGAAACCGCCGTCTGCGCTGCGTGGGCGAGCTTTTGCAGAACCAGTTCCGCATAGGCTTTTCCCGCATGGACAAGATCGTCAAGGAGCGCATGACCGTTCAGGATTCCGAAAAGCTGAACCCGAAGGACCTGATGAACCCGCGTCCGATCGTCACCGCGATCCGCGAATTCTTCGGCTCTTCCCCGCTCTCCCAGTTCATGGACCAGTCCAACCCGCTTGCTGAGCTCACTCACAAGCGCCGTCTCTCCGCGCTCGGCCCCGGCGGTCTGTCACGTGACCGCGCGTCGTTCGAGGTGCGTGACGTCCACTACACGCATTACGGCAGGATGTGCCCGATAGAGACGCCCGAAGGTCCTAACATAGGTCTTATTTCGTATCTCGCATCGTACGCGAGGATCAACAAATACGGATTCATCGAAACACCTCTCCGCCGCGTAGACAAGGAAACGGGCGTTGTCACGAACGACGTGCAGTACATGACGGCGGACGTCGAAGACAATTATATAGTCGCTCAGTCGAACGAGCCTCTCGACGAAAACCACAGGTTCGTACACAAACGCGTTATCGTCAGAGACGAGCACGAGGTCCGCGAGGCCGACCGCGAGGAAGTCGATTACATGGACGTCTCCCCGAAGATGGTCATGTCGGTCGCCACGTCGATGATCCCGTTCCTTGAGAACGACGACAACTCCCGTGCTCTGATGGGCTCTAACATGCAGAAGCAGGCTGTTCCGCTTTTGACGACCGAAGCCCCCATCGTCGGCACCGGTATGGAATACAAGGCGGCCGTCGACTCCGGCGTCTGCGTCGTAGCGAAGTCCTCCGGTACCGTTGAAAGAGTCACGGCCGACGATATCACCCTGATCACCGACGACGGACGCAAGGAAGTCTACACGATGATCAAGTTCAAACGTTCCAACCAGGGCACCTGCGTCAACCAGAGACCCATAGTCAACGTGGGTGACAGGATCGAGAAAGGCGACGTCATCGCCGACGGTCCCGCGACCGCGAACGGTGAGATCGCACTCGGCAAAAACGCGCTCATCGGCTTCATGACCTGGGAGGGGTATAATTATGAAGACGCCGTCCTTCTTAACGAAAGACTCGTCCGCGACGATATGTACACTTCCCTTCACATCGAGGAATATTCGCATGAAGCCAGAGAAACGAAGCTCGGCGTCGAGGATATAACGAGAGAGATCCCGAACGTATCCGAGGACGCGATAAAGGACCTCGACGCGGACGGCATCGTCCGTAAAGGTACCGAAGTCCGCGCCGGCGACATCTTGGTCGGTAAGGTCACGCCGAAGGGCGAGACGGAGCTCACTCCCGAAGAGAGGCTTCTCCGCGCCATATTCGGCGAAAAGGCCCGCGAGGTCAGGGACACCTCCCTGCGTCTGCCTCACGGCGAATCCGGTATTGTCGTCGACGTGCGCGTGTTCTCGCGCGAAAACGGCGACGAGCTGCAGCCCGGCGTCACGAAGGTCGTACGCGTGTACATCGCACAAAAGCGTAAGATCTCCGTGGGCGACAAGATGGCCGGCCGTCACGGAAACAAAGGCGTCGTATCCCGCATACTCCCGCCGGAAGACATGCCGTTCCTCGCGGACGGCACGCCGCTCGACATAGTGCTCAACCCGCTCGGCGTTCCTTCCCGTATGAACATCGGTCAGGTGCTTGAAGTACACCTCGGCTACGCCGCGAGAAAGCTCGGCATCAAGGTCATGACTCCGGTCTTCGACGGTGCGAACGAACACGATATATCCGAGCTGCAGAAGATGGCGGGCATCCCGCTGTCCGGCAAGACCACGCTTTACGACGGCAGAACGGGCGAACCGTTCGATAACCCCGTCACCGTGGGCGTCATGTACTACCTCAAACTGCATCACCTCGTAGACGACAAGATCCACGCGAGATCCACGGGTCCGTACTCCCTCGTCACGCAGCAGCCTCTCGGCGGTAAAGCCCAGTTCGGCGGCCAGCGCTTCGGCGAGATGGAGGTCTGGGCTCTCGAGGCTTACGGCGCGGCATACACGCTGCAGGAGATCCTGACCGTCAAGAGCGACGACGTCAAGGGACGCGTCGACACCTACGAGGCGATCGTAAAAGGCAAAAACATACCGACTCCGGGCGTGCCCGAATCGTTCAAAGTCCTTGTGAAAGAACTGCAGGCGCTCGCGCTCGACATCAAGGTGCTCGACCGCGACGGTATGGAAATAGAGCTGTCCACCCTGACAGACGACAACGTGCCGGAAGGCAACTACACCTCATCCGAGGATCTCGGACCGAGCGTCTTTGACGACTCGGAAGCCGCCGATTCGTACACCGTATCCGACGAGGATACCTTTACGGACGAAGGCTACGAAAAAGAGGTCTCCGACGATGACGATCTTTACGATGACGAAGATTAACGGAAAAACGGGGTAATAACATGTTAGAGAAGAATGTATTTGATTCAATAAAGATCGGTCTTGCGTCTCCCGAAATGATCCGCTCGTGGTCATACGGCGAAGTGCTCAAGCCCGAAACGATAAACTACCGTACTCTGAAAGCCGAGCGCGACGGTCTCTTCTGCGAAAAGATCTTCGGCCCGACGAAAGACTGGGAATGTCTGTGCGGAAAGTACAAGAGAGTCCGCTACAAAGGCAAGATCTGCGAGAAATGCCACGTTGAGGTAACGCAGAAGAAGGTCAGACGCGAGAGGATGGGCCACATAGAGCTGGCGACCCCCGTGTCTCACATCTGGTATTTCAGAGCTATCCCGTCGAGAATGGCGACGCTGCTCGACATCTCGCAGAGAACGCTTGACAAGGTGCTGTACTTCGGTCAGTATATCGTGCTCGAGGTCGGTCAGTTCGCTTCCCAGACGCTGCACGTGATGCAGCCGCTCTCCGAGGCGGAATACCGCAAAGAGCTCGAAAAGTACGACGACGACTTCAGAGTCGGCATGGGCGCCGAGGCGATAAAAGAGCTTCTCGAAGCGCTTGACGTCGACGCTCTGTGCGAGAGCCTCAAGGCCGAGCTTCAGACCGCGACCGGTCAGAAGAAAGTCAAGCTCATCAAGCGTCTCGACGTTGCCGAAGCGTTCCGCAAATCCGGCATCAAGCCCGAGCGGATGATCCTCGACGTCGTTCCCGTCATCCCGCCGGATCTCCGTCCTCTGCTCCAGCTGGACGGCGGCAGATTCGCCACGTCCGACCTGAACGACCTTTACAGGCGCGTCATCAACAGGAACAACAGACTGAGAAAGCTCATAGAGCTCGACGCTCCCGAGATAATAATAAGGAATGAAAAAAGGATGCTGCAGGAAGCCGTTGACGCTCTGATAGACAACGGCAGACGCGGCAAGCCCGTCACCGGCCCGTCCAACAGACCGCTGAAATCCCTTTCCGAGATGCTCCGCGGCAAGCAGGGACGTTTCCGTCAGAACCTGCTCGGCAAACGAGTCGACTATTCCGGACGTTCCGTTATAGTCGTCGGACCCGAGCTGAGGATCTATCAGTGCGGTCTGCCTAAGGAAATGGCTCTCGAGCTGTTCAAGCCGTTCGTCATGAAGCGCCTCGTCGAGACGCAGAAGGCGACGAACATAAAGGACGCGAAAAAGAAAGTCGACCGCGTCGACTCCTACGTGTGGGACTGCCTTGAAAACGTTATCAAAGAGCATCCCGTTCTGCTCAACCGCGCGCCTACGCTTCACCGTCTGTCGATCCAGGCTTTCGAGCCCGTGCTCGTCGACGGCCGCGCGATAAAGCTCCATCCGCTCGTTTGCTCGGCGTTCAACGCCGACTTCGACGGCGACCAGATGCCCGTACACGTTCCGCTGTCCGCTGAGGCGCAGGCGGAAGCCCGCTTCCTGATGCTCTCCGCGTCCAACCTGCTGAAGCCCGCCGACGGTAAAGCCGTTGCGGTCCCTTCCCAGGACATGGTCCTCGGTTCCTACTATCTGACGCTCGCCGCCACCGACGCGGAGCTTGACGAATACGTCGCTTATAAAGAAGCTCACGGCGGAAGCATACCCGAGCACGACGACAGATACGGCGCGTACACCATTAAATTCTACGAGGAATCCCTGCTCGGCAGAAACAAGATGTTCTTGTCCGAAGACGAGGCGATGATGGCTTACGAAAACAAGGTCATAAGCCTGCACACGCCCATAAAGGTCAGGGTGACCCGCACCGTGAACGGCGAGACGTTCACCGGCATCATCGGATGCACGCTCGGCAGACTCATATTCAACAAGCCGATCCCGCAGGATCTCGGCTGGGTCGACCGCAGCAAGCCCGAAAACAAGCTCACGCTCGAGATCACCTTCGTCGCGACTAAGGGCGCTCTTTCGAAGATAGTCGACCGCTGCATCAAGCTGCACGGCAGCTCCGAAACGGCGACCGTGCTCGACGCCATCAAGGCGATGGGCTTCAAGTATTCGACGAGGAGCTCGCTCTCGATAGCGGTCCCCGACATGACGATACCGAAGCAGAAGAAAGCGCTTCTCGCGGAAGCGGAAGCAAAGGTCGCTCAGCTGACCGAGTTCTTCAACGACGGTATGATCTCCGAGGAAGAAAGATACAAAAAGGTCGTCGAGACGTGGACCAAGACCACAAACGACGTAACGGACGCCCTGCAGGCGGCGCTCGACCCGTACAACCCGATAAAGATGATGTCGGATTCCGGCGCCCGAGGCTCCATAAAGCAGATGCGTCAGCTTGCCGGTATGCGCGGACTTATGTACGCGACGAACGGTAAGACGATGGAAATACCGATCAAATCGAACTTCCGTGAAGGTATAAACGTTCTGGACTACTTCATCGGCGCCCGCGGCTCGAGAAAATCCCTTGCCGACACGGCTCTGCGTACCGCCGACTCCGGTTACCTCACCAGACGTCTCGTCGACGTCTCGCAGGAGGTCATCATAACCGAGACTGACTGCGGCTCGACCGAAGGTATCGACGTATACGAGATCAAGAACGGCAACGAAGTCATCGAATCGTTCAAGGAGAGGATCCTCGGCAGGTTCACGATAGAGCCCGTCACCGATCCGACGACCGGCGAGGTCATAATCGGCGCGAACAAGATGATGACAGACAAGATCTGCGATAAGATCATCGCCGCCGGCATCAACAGACTCACCGTCAGAACGACGCTGAAGTGCCACGCGAAGAACGGCGTCTGCGCTCACTGCTACGGCATGAACCTCGCGACCTCCAAGCCCGTCACCATAGGCGAGGCAGTCGGTATAATCGCCGCTCAGTCCATAGGTGAACCGGGTACTCAGCTTACGATGAGAACGTTCCACACGGGCGGTATCGCCGGCTCCGACATCACTCAGGGTCTTCCCAGAGTCGAAGAGCTTTTCGAAGCCCGCAAGCCGAAGAAAACGGCGGTGCTCGCGGACCGCGACGGTACCGTTTCGATCTCCGAAACGAGACGTTCGAGAAACGTCACGATCACTGGTGAAGACGGCGAATCCTCGATGCTCGCAGTGCCGAACATAATGGCGCTGAAGGTCAAGGAAGGCGACTACGTCCTGAAGGGCGATCCGCTCTCCGAAGGCAACATGGCCCCGGCCGACATACTCGCGACGAAGGGTCTTACCGCGGTCTACGACTACATCATAACCGAGGTGCAGAGGGTTTACCGCGACCAGTCCGTTGATATAAACGACAAGCACATCGAAGTCATCACCCGTCAGATGACCAGGAAAGTCAAGGTCGAGGACGCCGGCGACACGAGCCTGCTCTCCGGCACTCAGGTCGACGTTTCGGAATTCGAGACGGCGAACGAGGAGATACAGAAGCGCATCGACGCGGGCGAAGTCACGCTGATGAAAGCCGTCTGCTCGCCGGTACTGCTCGGTATCACCAAGGCGGCGCTGCTCACCGAATCGTTCCTGTCCGCCGCGTCGTTCCAGGAGACCACGAAGGTCCTGACCGACGCCGCGATCAGAGGCAAGATCGACCGCCTCGAAGGTCTTAAGGAAAACGTCATCATAGGCAAGCTCATCCCCGCCGGTACCGGTATGGAAAGATACCGCAACATCGAAGTGGAAAAGCTCACGCCCGACGATGAGCCGAAAGAGACTTCTTTCAGCCCTGACGATAACTGATAAACACAAAAAAACGGGATCCGTCAAAGGATCCCGTTTTTGTTACAGTTTTTTATTCGATCCCTTCTATCAGGATCATCGCGAAACTCTCGTACGGAACGTACGTGCTGAGCTCCTCGACACTCTGCCTGTCGAGCACGCACAGCTCTTCTCCGCTCCACAGATCGGTCAGGCGGTATTTTGAGAATCCGTCGATGCCGCATTCGGCGAGCGGCACGGTCGCGGTCAGATACGGATCCGCCGCCTCGTTGTTGTTCGGCAGGATCAGCACGGCTTTGTTTCCGGCGTATCTCGCGTACGCGGTCAGACCGGTGTCCTGCGCGACCTGCACGGCGCAGACGTTCGTTTTTCTGTGATCGTCGGGCCAGTATTCGAATATATCCTTATACGTACGGCGCACGGCGATCATGCGCTTCACGTCCTCGAGGAAGCGGCGGTTCGACGGCTTCTCGGCGTCCTCGTACTGTACGGTAATATCGTACTGCACGGCAGGCTGCCACGTACAGTTGAACTCATCGCCCATATACCACAGCGGTATGAACGGCGCCGTTATCGCGGCGTAGCCTATGCGCAGGCGGTTGCCTTTGACGATGCGTCGCTGATAATCGTGATTCGTTATGCAGTTCGTATAATACTTCGCGCTGCCGGCCTTTTTCGTGTTCTGCACGGATGCGGCGCCGAGGCCTTTGCCGGTCTTCACTGACTCGACTATATCGAGCCCGCCGTCCACGTACCACACGAGCGGATCGGAATAGACGCCGCCGCGGTCCTTAACCGCGTACCAGAGCACGCCGTCCTGCTCGAAATCATACGTTCTTCTGCGGTCGGAGCCGTCCTCCGAGATTATGATCACATATTTTCCCTGATCCGCGAGCCGTTGCCTGACGTCTTCAAACAGAGCGTATCCCGTATAATTCGGTTCGCAGTCGCAGCGGAAACCGTCCGCGCCGGTCTTCATTATGTTTTCGACGCAGCGCTGTGTGAACCATTCCTTCAGCTCCTCGTTTTTCCAGTTGAACGCATCGTTGCCCCACGCCTCGCCGGAAAACCAGTCGGGATGTGACTTCGTCAGCTCCGTGCCCTTCATGACGCCCCAGGTTATGACGTCGAACAGCACGTAAATGCCCTTTTCGTGCGCGTGATCGACGAATTTTCTCATCTCTTCCCAGCCGCGCTCCTGATCGGACGTGCCGGTCAGATTCTCGCCGATCCTGTGTACGCCGGTGTTTCCGTAGCCGTTGCCGCCGGGGCCGTATTCGTATATCGGCGTAAGCCATACGCAGTTGACGCCGGCTTCGGCGTAGAAATCGAGCAGATCGTATGAATTGCGAAGCTGACCGCCGATCGAGGCGGTGAGCGGTCTGAGCTCGACTATGATGAGGCTGTCGATCCACTCCGGCGACATTATCTTGCCCTTGCCGTTCGTGTCGATCAGGCTGACCTCGCTTGACGGGATGTACGACAGATAACCGGAGTTGTCTATTTTATCGCGCGCGTAATTATATGAGAGGACTTCGCCCTCGGGCACGGAAAGCGTCATATCCGTGCCGAACGTGTATAAGCGCAGAAACGCTTCGACCGCGGCCGTCGCCGCGACGCCGCTGCCGGACGCGAATATCACGGACTCCCTGTCCGCGGTTATGCTCCAGTCGTCGCGCGTACCGCTTTTTTTGAACACGACCGATATCTCCGCGCTCCCCGGAGTCTGCGGAACGGTGCATCCGTATCTGACTTCAAGCGCCGACGCGAGCTTACCGGCGGCGTTCGGATATGCGTCGCTGTCGCACGTTACGCTTATTTTCACGCTCTGACCGTCGATCAGAACGATCTGCGGTACGTCCATCTCTTCCTCCGTTTCGCTTTCGGTATCGGTCTGCGTGACGGCGTCCGTCGTGCCGTCAGTTGTGTCGGCGACGTTGCCGGAGCAGCCGCAGATCCCGGAAAATACGAGAGCAAAAAGAATAATAAGGCTTAATACTCTTGCCGGTATTTTCATATTATTCTCCTTTTTTGATCTGCAGGACCCGTTCAAGATTGTATTTTTCGATGAATTCCTCGAGACACAGCCCCTCGTCGTGCATCTTCGTCGCCGCGTATCTGCCGACGTAGCGCAGCGTCCACGGACGGAAGCCGACGCCGGTGATACTCGTCTTGTTCTTCGGGTATCTGATTATGAATCCGTATTTATATGCGTTGTTCAGGAACCATTTATACGTGTTAGTATCGGCGTACGACGAATTCTTGTCGCCGAAATACGCGTCGACCGACAGACCGAGCAGGTTTTCGTCAAGCGACGGATCCTTTCCCTCCGCCTCCTCGAACGTGCGGTAAGCGCTGTACACGTTGAACCGCTCGTAGCCTTCGACTCCGCGGACCTCAAGGAACATCGCCTCAAGCGCCCGTGCGGCGTCACGGCGCAGCATCAGAGGCTCCTCGACCGACGGCGACTGTATGACGATCTGCGTCAGATCGTCGTAATACATCGTCGACGTAGCTCGGTGATCCTCGTTTATGACGCTGATATACGCGTAAAGATTGTGCGGGTTTATAGAATCGTAATAATCGGTGATATCCACCTTATACGTCGCCTCGGGTATCTCGTCCTGAAGCACGTTTTCGTCGAGCGGCGCGAGCACGACGGCTTCCTTGAGCTTGAATGAGATCGCCTCGTACTGAGCCGGTACTCCGCTGATCTTGTAGTCGTATTCGTTGAGCATGCGCTTGTAGACCTTGATCTGCGCGCCGTCTTTCTCGGTTTCGGGCTTGTATTCGCAGACGATTCCGGTGGAGTACGACGAGAAGAAGCTCATCGGTATGTAAAGCCTGCCGTTATCGTCGTAATACGTCTTTGCCTGCAGACGCACGTCGTTCTTGTTTACCGAGGCGCTGTTCGTGCCGACGTTGAACAAGACCGTGTCGTTGCCCTTGTCGGGCGAGATATATTTTATCTGATCCTTCGTACCGGTGACGGTGAAGCCGCACAAAACTACGATGTCGTCGCCGCAGACGTATACGACGTCGTCTTTAATAAGCGAATCGTACGCCACGCGCGTCGCGGTCTGCGCGGAGCCTACCTGATACATTATCTTTTTGTGCGATACGTCTTTGTGCCATCCGACGACGAACCGCGCGACGCCGTAGATCAGAAACGACAAAAGGATCGCCGCGGCGAGAGCAGTCACTATGTAGAGCAGCGTGCGCGACGCGATGATCTTTGCCGCTGCCTTGATCTCCGCGCGGTTCTTACGCTCCTTCTCTACCGCTTCGTGTTCTTTTTCGTACTTTTTCTCTATCTTTTTGCGCCTGTC
The DNA here is from genome assembly GCA_017619885.1 of Clostridia bacterium. Lineage (GTDB taxonomy): Bacteria > Bacillota > Clostridia > Oscillospirales > CAG-272 > UBA1248. The sequence goes on from JAFZRM010000167.1 coordinate 22,432, forward strand.
GGTCTTTATCCGGCGGCGCTCTTTGTCCGTGTCCTTTTTATACGGTTTGCCGTATTTCGGGTGGATCTTAGCGGGCTTTTGTGTCTCGCTCTTCTCTTCTTTTTCTTTCTTTTCTTTCTTCTCCGGCTGCTTTTCCTGCGGTTTTGTCTCGGGCTTTTTCTTTTTGTCCGCCGGCGCCGTCTTTTTCTTTTTCGCCTTCTTTTCCTGCTCGGCGGACAAAAGAGCTGCCCCGGCGGCTTTTGCGGCGGCCTCGGCAGCTTCTTTTGCTTCCTGCTGTTGCCTGAGGCGCTCCTTCTCCTGCTGTTGCTGCAGTGCGCGTTTGTGGCGATACATGAATTCGAACTCGTCAAAAATGTCGTTATTGCGGTCCTGACTCATCGTATCACCTCCTCATGGCGAATTGTTTATTTTTTATATTCTTCTATGACTTTTCTGATATTGAAATCGTGTTTACACAGAAGTCCGTACGCCTCGTCCGGCGTCACGCCGAGTATCTCGGCGGTTATGTTGGCGCAGCGCGCTTTGAGCTTATCGTTCGTCGGTCTGACGCAGATCATCAGGTTTTCGTAAACTCTGCCGGTCTTTATCATCGCGCAGGTCGAGAGCATGTTCAGGATAAGCTTCTGAGCCGTTCCGCTCTTCAGCCTCGTCGAGCCGGTCACGACCTCCGGGCCGGTATCGGGCGACATCCTTATGTCCGCGAGCTGATCCGCGGGCGACCCCGGCGTCGAGCTGATCGAGCAGACCGTCGCGCCCGCCTGCTTCGCCGCGGTCATCGCGCCGAGCACGTAAGGCGTTCTCCCGCTCGCGGCGATGCCGACGAGCACGTCGTGTTCGCCGAGACCTCTTTTCGCGATCTCCTCGTATCCGGCGTCGAAGCTGTCCTCGGCGCCCTCGGAGCTTTTGCGCAGGGCTTTGTCTCCTCCGGCAATTATGCCGATAACGAGATCGTCGTCGACTCCGAACGTCGGCGGACATTCGCTCGCGTCGAGCACGCCGAGCCGTCCGCTCGTTCCGGCGCCGATATAGTAGAGTCGGCCGCCGTTTGAAAATCCGTCCGCGATCCGGTCGACCGCCCGGGCGACCGCCGGGAGAATCTCGTCTATCGCGTCGAACGCGCGCTTGCTCTCGCTGTGCATCAGGCTGACCATTTCAAGCGTGGGCAGACTGTCGATGTGCGTCGTGTTCGGATTTCTTTTTTCCGTGTTTATCTTATCGGTGTTTATCATAATCTGATAAGGTAGAAATGCATTATGATATAAGCGAATACGATCGATACGATCGACAGAAGCTTGATAAGGATGTTTATCGCCGGTCCGCTCGTATCCTTCAGCGGGTCGCCTACGGTGTCGCCGACGACCGACGCCTTATGCTGATCGCTCCCGGCGCCTCCGTGGTTGCCGCGCTCGATATATTTCTTAGCGTTGTCCCACGCGCCGCCGGAGTTGGACATAAACACGGCGAGCAGGAATCCCGCGACGGTCGCGCCGCAGAGCATCCCGATTATGCCGTTAGGTCCGAGAAGCAGACCGATCACGACGGGCGACAGCACCGCGAAAAGCGACGGCGCTATCATCTGACGGAGCGAACTCTTCATGCATATATCGACGCATCTGGCGTATTCCGGCTTGTCCGTGCCGTCGAGGATACCGGTCAGCTCTCTGAACTGTCTGTGGACCTCGCCGATTATGCTCTGCGCCGCCACGCCGACAGAATCTATCGTCATCGCGGCGAACACGAACGGGAGCATCGCGCCGAGGATTATGCCGACGAGCGTGATCGGGTTCGTCGTCTCGATCTTGAACGAGAATTCGCCGATCATCTCTATCCTCTGCTTGAACGCGACTATAAGCGAAAGCGAGGTGAGCGCCGCGGAACCTATCGCGAAGCCCTTGCCGGTCGCCGCGGTGGTGTTGCCGAGCGAGTCGAGCGCGTCGGTGCGCTCGCGGACGTGCTCGTCCATGCCCGCCATCTGCGCTATGCCGCCGGCGTTATCGGCCACGGGGCCGTACGCGTCGGTCGCGAGAGTGATGCCGAGCGTCGACAGCATACCGACTGCCGAGACCGCGATGCCGAACAGACCCTTCGCCATGCCGTCGCCGAGATCGCCGCCCGAGATCGTGAACGATACGAGAATCGATATCGCCACGATGACGACGGGCGCAATGACGCTGCGCATGCCGAGCGAAAGACCGCTTATGATCATCGTCGCCGAGCCCGTTTCGGATGAGGAAGCGAGCTTTTTGGTGGGTCTATATGTGTCGGACGTGAAATACTCGGTGAAATATCCGATCAGCACGCCCGCGAGGAGTCCCGATACGACCGCGCCGTAGATCCCGATATACTCTTTGCCTAAGATGAAGTATATGACCGGGAAAGCGCAGGCGGCGAACAGCGCGGCGGCGATATACGTGCCGCGCCTCAGCGATCCGAGCAGTTTTTTCTGATCCGTGCTCGTTCCGCATCTGACGAAGAACGTGCCTACGATCGAGCAAAGCATGCCGACGACCGCGAGTATCAGCGGGACCATCATTTTCCCGAATACCGTGCCGTTTTCCGCCGTCGTTCCCGCGACCGGCAGACCGAACGCGCCGAACGCGAGCGCCACGGCGGAGATGATCGAGCCGACGTACGATTCGTACAGATCGGCGCCCATTCCGGCGACGTCGCCGACGTTGTCGCCGA
>JAFZRM010000022.1 GCA_017619885.1 Clostridia bacterium
GCAACGCGCCGGAGGAGAGAAAACTCTAGAGGCTTTTCAGAAACAAGGACGCCTGCCGCATGATAAAGCGCTGCAACGATTTCGGCGCGGGCGGCGTGTCAGTCGCGATAGGAGAACTGGCGGACGGGCTCGACATAGACCTTAACGCCGTCCCGAAAAAGTACGAGGGCCTCGACGGCACCGAACTCGCGATAAGCGAATCGCAGGAGAGGATGGCGGTCGTCGTCTCGGCGGACGACGTCGATAATTTCCTTAAGCTTTCGAAAAAAGAAAACCTGCGCGCCTGCCCCGTCGCCGTCGTGACGGAGACGCCGCGGCTCGTGATGCGCTGGAACGGCGCGAAAATCGTCGATATCAGCCGGGAATTTCTCAACTCCAACGGCGCGGAAAAGCATATAAACGCCTCGCCCGAAAAGCCGGTCATATTCAAAAGTGAAATAAACGGAGGATTCTCCGAAAATTATAAAAAGACCGTCTCCGATCTCAACGTCTGCTCGAAGCGCGGTCTGTCGGAGCGGTTCGACTCGACGATCGGCGCGGGCACGGTCCTGATGCCGTTCGGCGGAAAATATCAGCTCACGCCGATACAGGCGATGGTGCAGAAGATCTCGTCCGAGAAAAAGCACACGGACGATTGCTCGGTGATGAGCTGGGCTTACGATCCGTTCATCTCGGAGAAGAGCCCGTATCACGGCGCGTATACCGCCGTAGTCGAATCGGTCGGAAAGCTCGTCGCGACGGGCGCCGATCTGAACGACACTTACCTTACGTTCCAGGAATACTTTGAAAAGCCCGGCGTGAGCGGCAAGCGCTGGGGCAAGCCGCTCGCGGCGCTGCTCGGAGCGTTCGAGGCGCAGAAGGATCTCGGCATCGCCGCGATAGGCGGCAAGGACGCGATGAGCGGAACGTTCGAAAAACTCGACGTGCCGCCGACGCTCGTGTCGTTCGCCGTGACGACGGACAAGACCGGCAGCATCGTAAGCCCCGAATTCAAGGCTCCTGGTCACGACGTGATCCTGCTTTGCCCGAACTACGACGAGAACGGACTGCCTGAAAAAGACAGCATGCTCGCGCTCTACGATAAAGTCACGAAGCTGCTCCGGTCCGGCAAAGCCGTGTCGTGTTACGTGACCGGCACCGGCGGCATAGGCGAGGCGGTGTTCAAAATGGCGATCGGCAACGGTATCGGATTTGAATACTGCGACGGTCTGACCGTGGCGGACATATTCAGCCGCCGCATCGCGGCGTTCGTGCTTGAGGTCACGGAAAAGACCGAAGGGCGGCTCATAGGCAGAACGACGGATCAGCCGTGCATAACTTACGGGAACGAGACGCTTTCACTCTCCGAGCTGTCGGCGCCTTACGAAGACAAGCTTGAAAGCGTTTATCCGTGCAATATTAAAAACAACGACACGCCGTGCAAAGACTTCAGCTATGAGGTGAAAGAGCACAGATCCGCGGCGGTGAAGCGTGCGAAGCCGCTCGTGCTGATCCCCGCGTTTCCGGGCACGAACTGCGAATACGACAGCGCGAAAGCGATGGCGGACGCCGGCGCGGAGCCGGAGATAATCGTGATAAACAACCTCACGCCCGCCGGCATTTCGGACAGCGTGGAAGAGTTTTCGGACAAGCTGAGATCGGCGCAGATGATATTCGTACCCGGCGGCTTCTCCGGCGGCGACGAGCCGGACGGCTCGGGCAAATTCATAACCGCGTTCTTCAGATCCGCCGCGGTAAAGGACGGCGTCCACGAGCTGCTCGACCGGCGCGACGGTCTGATCTGCGGCATCTGCAACGGCTTCCAGGCGCTTATCAAGCTCGGTCTGGTGCCTTACGGAAAGATTATCGACACGGACGAGCACTGCCCGACGCTGACATTCAACACGATAGGACGCCACCAGTCGAAGATAGTTCGCGTGCGCGTCGCTTCGAACAAATCTCCGTGGCTTTCGTTCACGCGGGTCGGCGACGTTTACAGCGTCCCGATCTCGCACGGCGAGGGCAGGTTCTTGGCAGATCCTGCGCTTATAGAGATGCTCGCGGAAAACGGGCAGATCGCCACGCAGTACGTGGACCTGTCCGGACACGCGACGAACAACGTGCAGTACAACCCGAACGGCTCGGTCTGCGCGGTCGAGGGCATAACCTCGCCCGACGGCAGAGTGTTCGGCAAAATGGGACACAGCGAGCGCAAGGGCTCGGGACTTTACAAGAACGTCACAGGCAATTACGATATCCGCATGTTTGAAGCGGCGGTGAAATATTTTAAAGGATAACGGGGTGGTAAAATGAATTTCTTTGATGAACTGAAACTGTACGATCCGGAAGTTTTCGCCGGATGCGACGCCGAACTGCAGAGGCAGAGACAGAATATCGAGCTGATTGCGAGCGAGAACATCGTCTCGCGCGCCGTGCTGCTCGCGGCGGGCGGCGTGCTTACCAACAAATACGCCGAGGGCTACCCCGGAAAAAGATATTACGGCGGCTGCCAGTGCGTCGATATCGTCGAGGAGATCGCGAGAGAACGCGCTAAAAAGCTTTTCGGCGCCGAGCACGCGAACGTTCAGCCGCACTGCGGCGCCTCGGCGAACCTCGCCGTGTTCTTCGCGCTGCTTCAGCCCGGCGACACGGTCATGGGCATGAACCTGCAGGAGGGCGGCCACCTCTCGCACGGCTCGCCCGTCAATATCTCCGGCAAATACTTCAACATCGTCCCGTACGGCGTCGATAAAACGACCGAGATGATAGACTACGACGAAATGGAGCGTATCGCGCTGCAGTGCCGTCCGAAACTGATCGTCGTCGGCGCGTCGGCGTACTCGAGGATAATAGATTTCAAACGCTGCCGTCAGATCGCTGACGAAGTCGGCGCGTATCTGATGGTAGACATGGCGCATATCGCGGGACTTGTCGCCGCGGGTGTCCATCCGTCGCCCGTGCCTTACGCTCACGTCGTGACGACGACCACGCACAAGACTCTGCGCGGCCCGCGCGGCGGCATGATCCTTTGCAAAGAGGAATTCGCGAAGCAGATAGACAAGGCGATATTCCCCGGCACGCAGGGCGGTCCGCTGATGCACGTCATCGCCGCGAAAGCCGTCGCGCTCGGCGAGGCGATGACCGACGAATTCAAGGAATACGGCAGACAGATAGTAAAGAACGCCGCCGTGCTCTGCGAAGGGCTGAAAGCCCGCGGTATGGAGATCGTCTCCGGCGGAACGGACAACCACCTTATGCTGATAAAACTGCTCAATAAAAACGTGTCCGGCAAGGAGCTCGAGCACAGGCTCGACGAGGTGCATATCACCGCGAACAAGAACACGATCCCGAACGATCCGGCGAGCCCGTTCGTCACAAGCGGTCTGCGCGTGGGCACGCCGGCGGTCACGACGCGCGGCTTCCGCGAGCCTGAAATGAAGCTCATAGCCGGCTTTATAGCCGATATAACCGAGGACTTTGAAGCCAACCGCGAAAGAGTGTCGCGCCGGGTCGAAGAACTCTGCGCGGCTTATCCCATATACTGATCTGCAAAGGAGAAAAAAGAAAATGGCATATCTTACCGACCTTGAGATCGCGCAGAAATGCGAGATGAGACAGATTTACGAAATAGCGAAAAAAGCCGGTATCGACGAAAAATACGTCGAGCCTTACGGAAAATACAAGGCAAAGATCGACCCGTCGGCGGCCGGAGACAGGGAAAAGAACGGAAAACTCATACTCGTCACCGCGATAACGCCGACACCCGCCGGCGAGGGCAAGACGACTACGACGATAGGCCTGGCCGACGGACTGTCAAAGATCGGCAAGAAGGTCAACGTGGCGCTGCGCGAACCGTCGCTCGGACCCGTTTTCGGCATCAAGGGCGGCGCCGCCGGCGGCGGTTACGCTCAGGTCGTGCCGATGGAGGATATAAACCTGCATTTTACAGGCGACTTTCACGCCATAGGCGCGGCTAACAACCTGCTCGCCGCGATGCTTGACAACCACATCCAGCAGGGCAATAAACTCGGCATAGACGTGCGTAAGATCACGTGGAAGCGCTGTGTCGACATGAACGACAGACAGCTCCGCTTCATCGTCGACGGTATGGGCGGCAAGGCGAACGGCGTACCGCGCGAGGACGGATTCGATATAACCGTCGCGTCGGAGATAATGGCGGTGTTCTGCCTGTCGTCGTCGATCGCCGACCTCAAAGCGAGACTCTCGCGCGTGATAGTCGGCTATACGTTCGACGACAGGCCCGTCACCGCGGCGGATCTTCACGCCGTCGGCGCGATGACCGCGCTGCTGCGCGACGCGCTGAAGCCGAACCTCGTGCAGACGCTCGAGGGCACGCCCGCGTTCGTACACGGCGGACCGTTCGCGAACATCGCGCACGGCTGCAACTCCGTTTCGGCGACGAAGCTCGCGCTGAAGCTCGCCGATTACACCGTGACGGAGGCCGGATTCGGCGCCGATCTCGGCGCGGAGAAATTCCTCGATATCAAATGCAGATACGCGGGACTGAGACCCGACGCGGTCGTCATCGTCGCGACCGTCAGAGCGCTGAAGATGCACGGCGGCCTTTCCAAGACAGAGCTCGGCAAAGAAGATCTCGACGCGCTCGGCCGCGGCATCCCGAATCTGCTCCGTCACGTGTCGAATATAAAGAACGTTTACGGTCTGCCGTGCGTCGTCGCGGTCAACCGCTTCCCGACCGACACCGACGCGGAGATCGAGTTCATAATGAAAAAATGCGCGGAGCTTGGCGTCAACGTCAGATTATCCACCGTATGGGCGGAAGGCGGCGCCGGCGGCGTGGAGCTCGCGCGCGAGGTCGTAAGGCTGTGCAATGAAGAGAAGAGCGATTTCCGCTTCTCGTATGAGCTCGATATGAGCATAAAGGAAAAGATCGAAGCGGTCGTCAGAAAAGTGTACGGCGGCGCCGGCATAAACGTGATGCCGGCGGCGGAAAAGCAGATACAGCAGCTCGAGGCGCTCGGCTTCGGCGGTATGCCGGTCTGCATCGCAAAGACGCAGTACAGTTTTACCGACGACCCGACAAAGCTCGGAGCGCCCGAGGGCTTCACCGTGACGGTCAAGAACGTCAAAGTCTCCGCCGGTGCCGGTTTCGTCGTCGTGCTCACCGGAGATATCCTCACTATGCCGGGACTGCCGAAATCGCCCGCCGCCGAGCGCATAGACGTCGACGACGACGGAACGATACACGGACTGTTCTGATAAGGATTTTATGGATATAATCATCAAAAAAATGGAAACGGACGACGAGATAAGGGGCAAAGGCTTCGTCCATTATACGTCGTGGCAGCAGGCGTACCGCGGCATCGTCGATCAGGGCTATCTCGATTCGATGTCACTGCAGAAGTGCGAGGAGATCGCATACAGGTGGCTTGACAATATCCTCGTCGCAAAGGACGGCGAGGACGTCGTCGGCTTCGCCGGATACAGAAAATACCGCGACGACGAGCTGACCGGCACGGGAGAGGTGTACGCGATATACGTGCTGCAGCAGTACTGGGGAAAAGGCGTCGGGCACATGCTGATGCAGGCCGCGCTCGATATGATAAAGGAATACCCCGCCGTCGCCGTTTGGGTGCTCAAAGACAATGCGCGCGCGATCCGTTTCTATGAAAAACTCGGCTTCCGCCCGGACGGCCGCGAAGAGACCCTCACCCTCGGCGCCCCGGTAACGGAGATGAGGATGATACTTAAGCGAAGCGCTGCCTTTCTTATTACTTGATCAAAGATTTCAACAGGCAGGTGTCCGTTATGGCTTTACGGCAAAACGAAAGTAAAATGCTGAATTATAATGGTTTTACGACGATTACCCCCATCGACGCGGGCTGGTCGGGCGATAAAAAGTACTGCGCGGTCGGGCGGGACGGCAAAAAAGTTTTCTTCCGCATCGCGCCGCCGCAGAAAGCGGAGCGGGCGAGAAAGTCGTTCGATTTGCAAAAGCGGATGTTTTCGCTCGGCGTGCCGATGTGCGAGCCGCTGGAGTGCGGCGAGTGCGCGGAGGGGTTTTATACCGTGCAAAGCTGGGTGGACGGCGAAAACGCCGAAGACGTCGTATGCGCGATGCCGGAGGATGAACGGTACGCGCTCGGATACGAATCCGGCGTTATCCTGAAAAAGATCCATTCGATCCCGGTGCCCGCCGACGCGCCGGACTGGGAGCCGCGTTTTAACGCAAAAATGGACCGCAAGATCAGGAATTATAACGATTGCCCGATAAAGGTTGAAGGCGCAGAGAGCTTTATAGATTATATCGAGCACAACCGCGGCCTTCTGAGCGGGCGCCCGCAATGCTTTCAGCACGGAGATTATCACATAGGGAATATGATGATCGAGCGCGGAAAGCTTGTGATAATCGATTTCGACCGTTATGATTTCGGCGATCCGTGGGAGGAGTTCAACCGCATCGTTTGGTGCGCACAGAAGGCGCCGCGCTTTGCCTGCGGGATGGTCGACGGCTATTTCGACGGAAACGTTCCGGCAGAGTTCTGGAAATTGCTGGCTCTCTATATAAGCAGCAACACGCTTTCATCAATCCCCTGGGCGATCCCGTTCGGAGAGGAAGAGGTCGAAAAATTCATCGCGCAGACGAAAGAGATACTCGGCTGGTATGCCGGTATGACCAGAGTCGTGCCGTCGTGGTATGCCGAACCTTCGCGGAAGCATTGATCCGCAAACGAAAAGGACACCGTTTGGTGTCCTTTTCGTTTTGGTGCGAGAAACGGGGACTTGTTCTCGAGTTTTGCAAAGCGAGCGCACAACTTTTACAGGAGGTTTTGCAAAACTCTTCGGTCACCGCTAAAAACGCTCCCCCGGAGCGTTTTCTTAACGCTTTCTTCAAGTCCCTATGTTTTGGTGCGGATATTGATAACGGACTTGAAACCACACAGTAAACAAACAAGTTACTCAACAAAATAGGGGAAAGCCTTGACAATCTGAGCTGATTAACTATAATAAAAGACGAAAACATTGTTCATAAGGAGGGATATGCAGTGAATAATATCGGAGAAACAATCAAGAAGCACAGACTTGAAAATCATCTTACTCAAGAAGAACTCGGGAAAACTTTGTTTGTTTCAAAGCAAGCTGTATCAAAATGGGAAAACGGCAAGACGCTTCCAGATATCATTACAATAAAGAAGTTGGCGGAACTTTTATCAATTCCTCACGAAGAAATATTAGGAGAATCTATACAACAGACAAAACAATACAAAAAATGGATCAGAATCCTTATTCCGATTGTTCTTATCAGTATAATTGCGATGCTCTTTTTTGCATTTGATGGAGTTGGTTTTATTCAAAGGAGAACACAAAGCGGTACTGCTATAGTATTATTGCGCGAAAATGGTGTTGTTGTTAAAGCAGAAGATTATGAGATTATCGGGCTGGTCAAACTAAAGCCGGGACAAAATGGGTATTCGTTTGATATTGATTACGGAGAGGTAAAGGGATCAATAATAACGTCAAATGACAAGGAGATAGAATTCGGATTTGTGAATACAAATAATTGGCATAATGTTCAAATAAGCATCAATATCAATAATGATTCCGCGTCTCAGTCGGTTATTTATAAAACAGACAACGATATAATAGAGGTAATCGAAACAAACAACAAATTCGACGAAGTTAATAAAACATCTGTTTTTCAAGGCGGAGTATAAAAACTCCTAAATGGCGCACTTACTCACCACCGCAGGCGGTGAAAATGTGCTGAAAAAGAAAATCGAGTATCCATAACTCAAGTCCGTTATAGATACTCGATATGGTGCGAGAAACGGGACTTGAACCCGTATGAATTGCTTCACACGCCCCTCAAACGTGCGCGTCTACCAGTTCCGCCACTCTCGCACGGCGGTCCGCTTTCAAGCGACGAACTATATTATACATATTTTTTTCGATTTGTCAAGCCTTTTTTTGAAAAAAATATGCCGCGGCAAAAAATAATCTATGCTTGACAAATACATATTTTAATGGTATTCTTTAATTATAAAGAACGGTTTACCGGGAGGCGTTATATGAAGATCTGTGCAAGTACATACAGTTTCGGCGGCTACAGGAGCCGCGGGATCGGATTCATGATAGAAAAAGCCGCCGAGCTCGGCTTCGACGGCATCGAGATAGTAGAGGGCACGTTCGACGGCTCTGACGACGTCAAGGTCGCGGAGCAGGTGCGCAGGGAATGCGAGTCGAAAGGCCTTGCCGTCGCCTCGCTCTGCACCGGCGCCGATCTGCTTTACGGCGACCCCGAAGAGCAGGCGAGACGCCTCTGTGCGCTGGCGGACGTCACCGCCGCGTACGGCGCGTCGGTGATGCGCCACGCCGTCGGCTACGGTTTCCGCGGCGAAAAAACTCACAGAAGCTACGACGACGCGATCAAAAAGATCGCCCCCGTCTGCCTTGAGGTGACGAAATACGCGGCGGGAGTCGGCGTAGTCACCTGTACGGAAAACCACGGCTTTTTCTCGCAGGACAGCGCCCGCGTCGAGCGGCTGATAAACGCGGTCGGACACGACAATTTCGGCGCGCTCGTTGACATCGGCAATTTTATGTGTGCTGACGAGGACCCGAATGTCGCCGTCGGCGTGATGGCGGGCTACGCGCGCCACGTCCACGCGAAGGACTTTTATCTTAAATCCGGAAACGAGATCGACCCCGGCGCCGGCTGGTTCCGTACGCGCGCGGGCAATTATCTGAAGGGTACGATAATAGGCCACGGCGACGCGCGTGCGGCGCAAAGCCTCGGCATTCTGAAGAGATCCGGCTACGACGGCTGGATATCGGTCGAATTCGAGGGCATGGAGGACAACCTCACCGGACTCGATCTCGGCCGCAAAAACGTTGAAAGATTCTGGGGGACGTTCTGATGAATAACAAACTGATAAAGGAGCACGACGCGGAGCAGGAACAGATCGCACGCGCGCTCGACGCGAAAAAGCGCAAAAAACTGCTTATAAAGATCGCGATCTGGGTCGGCGTCGCGCTCGTCATCGTAACGGTACTGTATTTCGTGCTTAAAAGCTGCAGCGGAGAGGGCGAGACACGGTCGTATTCGTACGATCCGCTGTCCGAGGACAACGGAGAGGGCTTCGTCGATCAGCCGCTCGACTTCGATATCTTCACCGACGAGGAATACGCGGACAAGGACAAAGGCGTATATTTCTACTCGGACAACGTAGGGTATTATTATACGACAGAGGACAGAGAAGACGCCCCGTATCAGGCGAGACTGTTCATCGATTATTTCGACGCCGCGATCCGCGGCGACGGCAAGACGCTGAACACACTGTTCACCGACGATTATTTCAAAAACAACGGCAGACCGATAAAGAAATATCCCGACCGTTTCCCGATGCAGAAGATCTACGCGGCAAAGGTCGAGCGTATAGGCGCGTCAACTACAGAGAACACCATCGAAGGAACGATGATATACGAGTATTATAAAGTGTCGTTTCTTTTAAAGGACAATAACGGCGCGTTCCGGCCTGATCTTCCCGAGCCCGACGGCGGCACGATCCCGCTGATATTCGACGTGATGACGGTCAAAGGTGTGTCAAAGATCAACAGGATAACTCAAATAGTATATACCAAATGAGAAAAACAGTACTGAAATATGATATGATATCGGCGGCAGCCGTACTCTTATTCTGTGCATCCTATATTCTTAACATTGGATGGTACAGGCTGTTGATAGGAATCGTGCCGGCCGTGCTTCTGTGCCTTTTTATGTTTCTCGGATGTCATTTCATTTTGTTTGCAAATGATCCGGTGCGTGCAAAAAGGCTGAACGTGCTGTCATACGTTCTGTTTATATCCGCACAGCTTTTGATGCCGGACTGCAACGACGAGGAGTGGTACGTTTTTTTCAGATTGATAAGACGTGTCGAAGATGACCGGGTATTCTTCGTTTTTCTTGTCGTTTCCGTTACGCTGTTCGTCGTAAACATCGTCGTAATCGTAAAGCAAATTGTAATTTATGAAAAATACAGACGCGGCGGCAGCGCAAAAAAAACACTCGGAGCGGAATAGAGACGCATTATTTACAAATAATTTTAAAATATTCATATTACCCTCTTTACAAAACCGGAATTATAGTGTATAATACTGACTCGGTATGAGCTTTTACCGCACGCTGGGTCTTCGGGCAAACAGTCACCCGCCGATCGCTCGGTGTACGGAATAATTATTTGAAAGGTGATAATAAAATGACCAGTGAAAAGAAGCAGGAAATAATCGCTGCGTACAAAACTCACGAAAGCGACACCGGTTCGCCCGAAGTACAGATCGCCATTCTGACGACCCGTATCAACGAACTGACCGAACACTTAAAGGTCAACAAGAACGACCACCACAGCAGACGCGGTCTGCTCAAGATGGTCGGTCATCGCCGTAACCTTCTCGGATATCTGAAAGAAAAGGATATCGAGCGTTACAGAGCGATAATCGATAAGCTCGGCTTAAGAAAGTAAAAAACAAACCGTCCGCTCCTTTTCATACCGGGGACGCGGACACCGTTCGGGGAGCTCCCGCAGCCGCGGGAGGTCTCCGAATTTTGCGGTAAACAACGGAGCGTCTTAAGTGTAGCAGTTACCTTTGCGCCGGAGCGTCCGGCGTGAAGGTAAATGTTATACCTAAGGCGTATCTCCGAAAAAATAAAAGGAGAAAAGAAATGTTCGAAAACTACAAGGTATTCAACTACGAACTCGCAGGCCGTCCTCTCACGATAGAGACCGGCAAGATGGCGGGCCTTGCAAACGGCTCGTGCCTCGTCCGTTACGGCGACACCTGCATCCTCGCCTGCGCGACCGCGTCCGCGAGACCCAGAGACGGTATCGACTATATGCCGCTGTCCGTCGATTTTGAAGAGAGACTTTATTCCGTGGGCCGTATCCCCGGCGGTTACTTCCGCCGTGAGGGCAAGCCTACCGAGAAAGCGATACTCACCTCCCGCGTGATAGACAGACCTATCCGCCCGCTGTTCCCGAAGGATCTGCGCAACGACATCAACCTCAGCATGACCGTTCTCGCGGTCGATCACGACAACAGCCCCGAGATCGCGGCGATGATAGGCGCGTCGATCGCGATATCCATCTCCGATATCCCGTGGAACGGACCGATCGGCGGCGTGTTCGTAGGCATGGTCGACGGCAAGTTCATCATCAACCCGAACGCGGAGCAGAGAGAGCGCAGCACGCTCGAGCTGACCGTCGCCGGCACCGAAGCCAAGGTCGTCATGATCGAGGCGGGCGCCAAGGAAGTATCCGACGAGGATATGTTCAACGCCATCATGTTCGCGCATGAGGAGATCAAGAACATCGTCAGATTCATCAAGTCCATCCAGGCCGAGATCGGCAAGCCGAAGTTCGAATAC
>JAFZRM010000168.1 GCA_017619885.1 Clostridia bacterium
CGTCGGTGATGTCGGTCACCTTGCCGAACGTCGTGATGACCGCCTGCTGCTTGTCGTCGACCGTGTAGTACGAGTTCGTTATGCAGATCAGCGCGAGTATCGCGATCACGGCGATTATCACGACGGTCTTTACCGTCTTTTTGGTATTGCTGTTCACGTATTTGTTCTCCTTTCCGTAGGATCTTTCAAGTATATTATACACGCTCGCGATCAAAAGTCAACGATTATAAAGAAACCTTAATAATTCTTAATTTTTCTTAATACATTGCGGGCGGAGGGGTATTGACTTTTTAATCCAAGTGCGATATAATGTATACAGTAAACAAAAGTCATCGAAGCGAAAGGGGGACGACAATGAAGAAAGCATTACGGTTCATGTGCCTTTTAATTGCAGCGATTCTGCTGTCTTCCTGTACGCAGTCTTATAATCCCGATACGACGCAGGGCGCCGGCGAGGCTCAGGGCACGGAGATCCCGGAGATGTCTTCGGGTGAGGACACGACCGTCAAAGAAGCCGGGGAGACGTTTGAATCGTCCAAGGACAGATACGGCGTACTGAAGTACAGCCAGATAGATGAATCGGACAGGGAACCCATGTCCGCCGAGTTTGTTGACACCTATCTGAAAAACGGCGTGGAATTAAACTCGACGGAATCCGCCGTGTGCATCGTGACCGTTCTTGATATAAACGTCGACTGGTGCAGGTATGAAACGGGGGCTCCGGTACCGGTAAAGGTCCGCATCGACAGAATTATCGGCAAAAACAGTTCGTTTGCCCTGAACGAAGGCGATACCGTGACGTTGAAAGAACATGACAACTGGATGAAGACGGACGACGGCTATGAGATCACGTTTTTTGACGGGGTGATCCCGCTCTCCGAACTGGGAGGCCGGCACGTGCTGTACATTATCGGCGCTGCCGATGAAACGAAAGAGTATTATTCGAGCAATTACAACTGGAACGATCTTGAATATATCGCGATCCCGATGACGGCGTCCGTCGACAAAAACGGGAACCTCATCGACCCGGAAATATACGAAAAGACGGGATTTCCCGACGACGTGCGCGAGTGTTCCGAGACGCTCATCGCCAGATATCTGAAAAACGACTGACCGTAAAAAACGAATAAAAATTCCCGGCGCCTTATCGCGGACGCCGGGAATTTTATTTTATTGTCAGGACAGTATCGCGCGGTCGTTTGAGAATTCGCCGCCGGCGGCCTTGCTGAACATACCGAGCAGGTCTTCGACGGTGAGCTTCTGCTTTTCTTCTCCGCACACGTCAATTATGATCCTGCCCTCGTGCATCATTATGAGGCGGTTGCCGTGCGCGATCGCGTCCTTCATGTTGTGCGTGATCATCAGCGCGGTGAGCTTCCTCTCGTTTATGATGCGGTCGGTGATCTCCAGCACTTTGGCCGCGGTCTTCGGGTCGAGCGCCGCCGTGTGCTCGTCGAGCAGAAGCAGCTTCGGCTCGCGCATCGCCGCCATAAGCAGCGTCAGCGCCTGGCGCTGACCGCCCGAGAGCGTGCCGACCTTGACGGAAAGCCTGTCTTCAAGTCCGAGCCCGAGCTCGGAGAGCATCTCGCGGTATCCCGCGCGCTCCGCCTTTCTTATCCCCGATGCGAGCGTTTTGCGTTTGCCGCGCCTTGACGCGAGCGCGAGGTTCTCCTCGATCTGCATATCCGCCGCGGTGCCCATCATCGGGTCCTGGAAGACTCTGCCCAGAAAAATGGAGCGTTTGTATTCGGGCAGGGAAGTGATGTCCTGTCCGTCGAGCACGACGGTGCCGCCGTCGACGCGCCAGGCGCCCGAAATGGCGTTCAGCATCGTGCTTTTGCCGGCGCCGTTGCCGCCTATGACGGTCACGAAGTCGCCTTCGTGAAGCGTCAGATCGAGGCCGTTCAGCGCCACCTTTTCGTTTACGGTACCGGCGTTGAATTTCTTCACTATCCCGGTCAGCTGCAGCATGACTTTATTTTCCATTTGCCGCACCTCCGCGTGAAGACTTCATCCCGAGCTGCTTTTTCAGATACGGGACGCCGAGGAACAGCGCCACGAGCAGCGCGGACAGCATTTTGAGCAGGTCCGTGTCGAGCTTGAGGAAAACGACGGTCTGATACACGATCCAGTATATCACCGAACCGGCGAAGACTCCGGCGAGCTTCAGCGCGAAGTTCTTGCCGATCTTGCGGACGACTGCCTCGCCGATTATCACGGAGGCGAGTCCGGTGACGATCGCGCCTTTGCCCATATTGATATCCGAAAAGCCCTGATACTGGCAGAGCACCGCGCCCGCGAGCGCGACGATGCCGTTTGACAGCGCGAGCCCGAGCAGCTTCATAACGTTCGTGTTGATGCCCTGCGCGCGGCTCATGACGCCGTTGCAGCCGGTCGCGCGGATCGCGCAGCCGATCTCGGTGCCGAAGAACAGGTACAGCGCCCCGATTATCACGGCGGCGGTGACGGCGAGCCAGATCAGCGAGCCGCCGACGTCCATCTGCGTGAAGACGATGCCCTCGAACTGTCTCGCGGACACGGCGACGTTCGCGCCGCCCATTATTTTAAGGTTAGCGGACCAGAGCATCAGCTGCGTGAGTATGCCGGCGAGTATCGCCGGGATGCCGAGCACGACGTGGAAGAACCACGTGACGCACCCGGCGACGATCCCCGCGGCGAGCGCCGCGAGCATCGCGACCCAGACGTTGACGCCGTTAATCACGAGCACCGCGCAGACGGCGGCGCCGGTGCAGACCGAGCCGTCGACCGTGAGGTCCGCGATATCGAGTATACGGAAAGTTATGTATACGCCGACCGCCATTATGCCCCAGATGAGGCCCTGTGCAACGGCGCCGGGCATGCTTCCGAGAAAATTACCCATTTTGAAAGATCCTTTGTATGACCGTTTTTATTTTATCGCTTCGTAGCCTTCGGGCATCGTGATCCCGAGCACGTCGGCAAAACTCTTGTTGTATTTCTTCGTCGTGGGAGCGTAGGCTATCGGCATTTCTTCGATCTTTTTGCTGCCGGTCAGGATTTCGGCGGCCATTTCACCGGTCTTGTAGCCGAGATCGTAGTAGCTTATCGACAGCGTCGCGAGACCGCATTTCTTGCAGATGCCCTCTTCGCCGGCGATAACGGGCTTCTTCGCCTCGCGGACGATGTTGCCGACTATGTCGCCGGCGGACGCCGCGGCGTTGTCCGTCGGGATGTAGATCACGTCGGATTCCGCGACCGCCAGATTGGTGACGGCGGCGATGTCGTTGCTGTCACTGAACGAATACGGGGTGCAGGTGACGCCCTTTTCGGTCAGGACTCTCGTCACTTCCTTTACCTGATAAGCGGAGTTCGCTTCGGCGCTGCAGTAGATGAGGCCGACCTTCTTCGTATTCGGAAACAGGTCGAGTATCATCTGCGCCTGCTCGTCGAGCGGAGCGAGGTCGGAGGTGCCGGAGACGTTTGTGCCGACGGTGCCGTTGAAGTTCTCGATGCCGAGGGCGACGCCGTATTCGGTGACGGACGTGCCGAGTATCGGGATCTTGTTCGTGGCGTTGTACGCGGCCTGCAGTGCGGGCGTGGCGTTAGCCATTATGAGGTCGACTTTGTTGTTGACGAATGAGTTGACTATCGTCGTGCACTGGGCGGAATCGCCGGAGGCGTTCTGTTCGTCGAACGTCACGTTATCGGCGCCGAGCTTGTCGATCAGGGCTTTCTTGAAGCCTTCGGTCGCCGCGTCGAGCGCTTCGTGCCTTACGAGCTGTACGATACCGACCGTGTACTTCTTGTCCGACTTATTGCATGACGCGCAGCCGATACAGATCGCCGCGATCATTATAACGGCGAGGATAAGGGATAGAGTTCTTTTCATTGTTTTTTCCTTTCGGTTTTATTTCTTTTATAAAACGACCCGTACGGCGCGTGACCGTACGGGAAATCGTCAGTTTAGCGACCCGGACGCTTACGCGGCAAAGAAGCTGCCCGCAAAGTAAAAGCGGACGTAATATCGGGGGTAATATACCGCGCAAAGCCGGGACATGGTTTTTCTCCGTTTTTTGAAATCTTGTACGTATTGTATCACATTTATCCGCGGTTGTCAACAACTTTTTTCATTTTTTGAAATTTTTCTTTTTTGTTCCTGCAAAAAAATCCGGGTCTCCCCGGATTTTATTTTAATATGTGCGCGCCGGGACTGAGAATTTTACATTGCCCCTGCAATTTTTCGGCGCAAATCATTCATATCACCGGTCCGTCTCCGCGTCAGTCGCCGGTGCGGACGAGTCGTTTGAAAGCAGTTTTTCGTAAACGGCGCGGGCGTCGGATACTTTTTTGACGAACGACGCCGTCTCGGGGTACGGGATGTTTATCAGGTGACCGTCCTTTCCGTACTGCTCGTCGGCAAGCCACTGGCGCACTATGCCGTGGCCGGCGTTGTACGCGGCGTACACCGTCTCCCAGACCTCGAACTGGCCGTAGAGATACGAAAGATACTTCGTGCCTATGCGGATGTTGATCTCCGGGTCGTCTATGCTTTGCTTTTCGGGGTCGATGCCCTCCTTGGCGCAGAGCCATTCGTACGTGCCCGGCATCAGCTGCATCAGCCCGCGCGCGCTTTTGTACGATTCCGCGTCGTATCTGAAATTGCTTTCGACTTTTATCACGGCGTATATGACCGACTCCGGCACGCCGTACATTTCCGAGTATTTTTCAACATATTCGGAATATCCGCGCGGATAATTCCTGTTTTGTACCGCGTAGTAGAGATGCTGTATCACGAAGCCGCCCGCTATCGCGAGCGCCACGAGCACGATCACCACGACGCTTCTTTTGATCGCCTGTTTCATTTTACGTATTTTTCCGTTATTTTTCCGATCTTATCGCAGACCGACGTTATATCGCCGTCGTTTTCTATTATCTCGTCACAGTATACGCGGAAGAAATCCTCGTTATGCTGATTTTCAAGCCGGGCGAGCGCCCGCTCCTCGTCTATGCCGTCGCGCTCTGTTATGCGCCTCAGACGCGTCTGAAGCGGCGCGCAGACGCCGACCACGGCGGTGCATTCGTTGTCGTAGCCGGATTCAAAAAGCTGAGACGCGTCGACCGCGGCGAACTTTTTACCGTCCGCCTGCGCCTGACGCAGCAGCTCCCGCACGCGGTCGAGCACCGCGCCGTGCGCCGTGCGGTTGAGCAGCGCGAGCTTTTCTTTGTCCGAAAACACCGTCTGCGACAGGATCTTCCGATCTATCTCGCCGTCCCGGTATGCCTCGGGGAAGAGAGCCCCGAGTTTTTGACACAGCGGGGAATTTTTGTAAAGCAGTCCGTGATATATTTCGTCGCAGTCGCATACGAACCCGCCGAGCTGTTCAAAACACTGCGCCGCGGTGCTTTTTCCGGCGCCGCTCTGACCGGTCAGACCTATGACCGGGATCGTTATGCCGACCTGTATTACGTTGTATCCGGCGGCCTTGAGCAGTCTGTTGTATACCGCGAGACCGATCCCGGTGCGCGGCGGTATCACGCAGAGAATGCTTTTCGCGTCGCGCCCGTCGTATCCGCGCAGAAGCGAGAACAGACGGCGCGCCTGCCCCTCCGCGTCGTTCGGCAGATAAGTGACGTTTCTGCCGCGCAGCAGCGCCTTGTCGGCTTCGGTGCAGATGACGCCGGCGTCCGGGTCTTCGTCCAGTTTCCGCTTCATATAAGCCGCGACGTCATCGTGCGGGCCTTTCAGCAGATAAAGCGGCACCTTCGGCGCGTAATGGCGGTATTTCATGCCCGGCGCCTGCGGACGCAGATCCGCGTCGGGCTTTTTCAGCAGCGTTTCGTCGCGGCCGACGTGTATCAGCCGCCCGAGCATCTCCTCGGTCACCGCGCCCGGACGCAGGATCACCGCGCCGTCGCCGTCAAGCCTTATTATCGTCGATTCGAGGCCTATGTCGCAGCCGCCGCCGTATATTATCGCGTCGATCCTTCCGTCGAGATCCGCGGCGACGTGCTCCGCCTCCGTCGGCGACGGAGAGCCGGACAGATTTGCCGACGGCGCCGCGATCGCGACCCCGCACGCCTCTATGAATCTTCTCGCCGCGGGGTGAGACGGTATGCGCACCGCGACGGTGTCGAGCCCGCCCGTCACCTCGTACGGAACGGTCTCTTTCTTTTTGAGGATCATCGTCAGCGGTCCGGGACAGAAGGCTTTCGCCAGACGGTAGTATAACGGCGTGGTGTACGCGTACTTTTCCGCGTCCTCGGCGCGCGCTATATGGATTATCAGCGGATTGTCGGACGGTCTGCCCTTCGCTTCGTAGATCTTGTTGGCGGAGCCGGCGTCCTCGGCACTGCC
>JAFZRM010000169.1 GCA_017619885.1 Clostridia bacterium
CGGAGAAGATTTCTCCGCTCTCAAGGGGACACCCCCTGACCCCCGTGCAGATTTTTTTATGAAAAGAGGTAATTGTTATTAAAGGAAGACAATCGAAGGACAAGCGACCGACGATCACGATCCGGCTCGATAAGCCGGAGAAAGAAAAGATCGAACGGCTTGCCGGAAAGTGCGGACTGAGCGTGACCGAGTATTTGATCCTGCGCGGTACGGGCTATGAGCCGGTCGCCGTTTCGTATGACGCGGTGTTCACGCTCATTAAGCGGCTCGACGATCTGATCGACAAAGAAATATCTCCCGAAGTGAACGAAGAGGCGATGACGGTATTGAAAGCTGTCACCGCCTCTCTTGTTTTTCCGGTGAAGGAAGGAGGCGGGGTACTATTGCCACAGTCGGACTCTGGCCCGTCAAGAACAGGCTGAAGGAAGTGATCGCATACGCAGAGAACCCTGACAAGACG
The DNA here is from genome assembly GCA_017619885.1 of Clostridia bacterium. Classification (GTDB taxonomy): domain Bacteria; phylum Bacillota; class Clostridia; order Oscillospirales; family CAG-272; genus UBA1248. Next base: position 461 of record JAFZRM010000169.1, read on the forward strand.
ACGGCGAGGGACTACCTTGACGAGGATTTGTTTAACGCGATCAAGTACGTTGAAAACGACGACAAGACCGACAGACAGATTTATGTTGACACGATCAACTGCTCAAAGCGCAACGCCTACGGCGAGATGGTCGCCGTGCAAAAGCGTTTCGGCAGCCGCGGAAATATCGTCGCGTGGCATGGGTTTCAAAGCTTTTCGACCGGTGAGGTCACGCCCGACGAGGCGTTCGAGATCGGAAAGGAGACAGCTCGGAGAATGTGGGGAGATAAGTATCAAGTCGTCGTCACCGTTCACCTGAACACCGACAACCTGCACTGCCATTTTGTCGTCAACCCGATCTCATTCAAGGACGGCTCCCGATTCCAGAACAAGATCTACAATCACCGCCGCCTGCGCGAGATCTCCGACGCTGTCTGCCGCGAGTACGGGAAAAGCGTCCTCGAACACAGCAATTTCTACGGCGGGAAGAGCCGCGGCGCGTACTGGGCTGAGAAGAAAGGACACCCGACTCACCGCGATATGCTGAGAGCCGACGTCGAATACTGTCTCAAAACCTCAGACACGTGGGAGAACTTCGAAAAACAGCTCTACGGGCTCGGCTACACGATCGACCGGACACGCATGTCCGTCCATGCAAAGGGCTGGGACCGCGCGGTGCGGCTTCGCGGCATCGGCTACACGGACGAGATCATCGAACGGCGGCTCTCGGGAAATCGCCGCGACGATTCGTTTATAGCGTCAGTCTGGAATTATCACCTGCCGAAGAAGAACAAATCCGTCCTGCTGACGGCGATCGCCAACGAACTCGGGTACAGCATCGAGCACACGCGCGACGTCGCGGAGATATACGTCGATCTGATGTTTCTGATACTGGTGACGGCTTTGCAGGCGATCAAGACAACGAAGGACGCGATCATCATGTCCGTCGAGCTTCGGCACGCGGTCAAGGACCTGCAAGAGTTCATCGGCGATTACCGTTTTCTGCGGGACACGGGCATCCGCACGATCCCGGAACTCGATCGCCATATCGCCGACACACAAGCAAAAATCGCAGAACTCGAGCACGAGCGCAGTCTGCTCCGCAACAAGATACGTCGGGAGAGCGACCCCGCCGTGCTCGCGGAGAACAAAGCGGCGCGCTCGGAGATCACGCACAAACACATCGAGCCGCTCAGGAAAACCTCAAACGCGCGCGAAAGATCAGGGAGAAATCCCCGCATCTCTACGAGCTGCTCCGACAGGAGCTTCAGATGGAAGCGCCGTACGCGGCGATCCGCGGCGGCAAAGTAGTATTCAAAAATGCTCCCGAACGGGGAGCGAGATAAGAAAGAGAGGTAAAAAGAATAATAAATGAAAGCAACCAAACCCAAAGCGCCGGTGATGATACCGGTGCAAAACATCGTCCCCTTTGACGGTCATCCGTACAAGGTTATGGACGACGACAGCATGAACGATCTGACGGAGAGCATACAGGAGGGCGGCATTCTTGAACCGCTGACCGTGCGCCCGCTCGAAGGCACAGACAAGTATGAGATCATATCCGGACATCGCCGCTACCGCGCGGCGCAGAAGGCGGGGATCACCGAGGTCCCTGCCTTTATTCGTGCTGTCAGCCGCGACGAGGCGGCGATCATGCTCGTGGACAGCAACTTGCACCGAGAGAGGATTTTGCCGTCCGAAAAGGCGTTCGCGTACAAGCTGAAAGCAGAAGCACTCAATCATCAGGGGAAACGCTCGGACTTAACTTCGGAGCAAATCGCACCGAAGTTATCCACGGAAATCATCGCGGAACAAGTCGGAACAAGCAAAGACGTCATTAAAAGATATATCCGCCTGACCAACCTCATCCCCGAGCTGCTCGACATGATGGACGAGGGCAAGATCGCGTTCTCGGTCGGTGTGGAGCTGTCATTCCTCGACGATCAGCTTCAATACGACGTCCTGAACGCCTGCGAGGAAAACGATAACACGCCGTCCTACGCGCAGGCGGTGCGGATGCACAAGGCGTACGCCGCGGGAGAGCTTGACCGCGACGGGATCGAGGAGATCATGTGCGAGGAAAAGGCGAACCAGCGGGAGAAGGTCACGATCCCGCTCGATCGGCTGAAAGGCAAAATCCCGGGCGGCTATGACGCGAGACAACAGCAGGACTATATCGTGAAAGCGGTCGATTATTACCACCGCCATTTGATGCGCCGGAGGGATGCGAGGTGATACAGAGGATGACGGAAGCAGATCATACCAAGAAGTATATGGTCGTCGACGGTCATCTTATCACACTTTCCTTCTCCCAAGCACCTAACACAGACCTTTTCAGTCGTATCAAAAGCATTCTCTTATCGTCAGACGGTTCTTCGCATAATTGTCGAGAGCCGTCCGACGATGATAAAATACAGCAAAACGAAGAGGGAGCGTAATTATGGAAAACAGAGTTTGCTGTTTATACCGCGTATCCACCGACAAGCAGGTGGACTACGGGAGCGATCACGAAGCCGACATCCCGATGCAGCGCAAGGCGTGTCACAAATTCGCCGAGCAGATGGGATGGGAGATCGTACACGAGGAACAGGAGGACGGCGTTTCCGGGCACAAGGTCCGCGCCGAAAACCGCGACAAGATACAGACGATAAAAGAGCTTGCCCGCAAAGGCAAGTTCGATATCCTGCTCGTCTTTATGTTCGACCGTATCGGTCGTATCGCGGACGAAACGCCGTTCGTCGTAGAATGGTTCGTCAAGAACGGAATACAAGTCTGGAGCACGCAGGAGGGCGAACAGCGCTTCGACAACCACATCGACAAGCTGCTCAACTATATCCGCTTCTGGCAAGCCGACGGCGAGAGCGAAAAGACCTCGATCCGCACCCGAACGAGTCTCGGACAGATGGTCGAGGAAG
>JAFZRM010000170.1 GCA_017619885.1 Clostridia bacterium
CGACCTGCTCGAACCCGGACAGGTCCGCGCGCCCGTAAACGAGACCCGCCGCGACCGCGTACGGTATGCTCAGGTTGGCGGAAGAGACTCCGGGAACGTCTTTGTGATCGTGTCCTTTCACGGCGAGCTTATAGGTTTTCACCTCGACGCTTTCTATGCTTTTTATATCGGTGACTTCGTGCAGCCTGATCGCCGCTTCGACCGCGGAATGACTGTGGCGGCACGAAGCGTAGGGCTTCACGTAGATGCGTTCTATTTCAAAATAATCCGTATCCCCGGTCAGTTTGTCCGCGTCATAACTGTCCGAGAATAATTCGAAGAAACCGCGCTCGCCGCCGAACATGTCGTCAGGCGTCGCGTAATCGGTCAGGCCCATATACGCGGCCGTCAGACCGTCCGCCGCCGCTCTTCCCACGTTATACGGCTTCAGCTCGGATCCCTGTTCCTGTATCTCGAGCATACCCGCAGCGCTTCCCGCAGCGCAGGTAAGCACGCGCTTCATCCGGGTCCTGTCCATGTCGAGGGCGAACGCGACGCCGGCCGCGGCGCCTATCGTTCCGCAGGTACCGGCCGCGTGGAAGCCTCTGTTCTTGTGAGAAGGCTGCATGGCGATCGCGACGCGGCACGCCGCCTCGTATCCCATAACGATGCCCGTCTGAAACGAGACGCCGTCGATACCGTTTTCATCCGCTGCGGCTTTTATCGCGGAGATCACCGACGCTCCCAGGTGGATCATGGCGAACCGGTGTCCGTCGTCAAGCTCGAGAGAATGAGCGTTGAACCCGTTGACGAGCGCCGCCGTCTTGCCGTCCGTCCGCTCCGGATACCCGATCAGCTCCGCCGCGCCGGAAGAAGCCTTTTTCAGCATATCTCCCCAGCGGTCCCTGTTTTTCACGGCGCCGGCCGCCGCTACGGCCAGATAATCGTCTTTGCAGGCGTCCGCTCTGCGTCTTATATCATCCGTGATCAGCGCGGCTTTATCAAAAAGATAATCGACCAGTCGCTGTGTCGTATTCGGCATACTCTTATCCTTTCTACAGGTATTTGTACGGCGCTATAACGTCAAGTTCACCGTTTTCAAAACACTCGATGTTTCTGAAGGCGTCGTGCATCATCGCTCTGAAGGAGTCGGCGGTGACGCCGGCGATGTGCGGCGTCAGGATGACGTTGTCGATATCCTTCAGCGGATAATCCTCCGGGATCGGCTCCTTTGCGTGGACGTCGAGCGCGGCGTATGAAAGCAGCCCGCTTTCAAGTCCTTCCGCAAGCGCTTCGGGCTCCACGATCTCCCCCCTGGCTGTGTTCACGAGGATCGCGCCGTTTTTCATGCGCCGTATGCTTTCCGCATTGATCAGTCCCCGCGTTTCCTCCGTCAGCGCGCAGTGGATCGAGACGATATCCGAATCGGACAGAAGTTTGTCCGTGTCGGTGTACGTCATGCCGTTTTCGGCTTCAAACTCAGCTGGCGCACGGAAGAGATCCGAGTAAAGTATATTCACGTGAAAAGGCCTGAGCAGCCCGACGAGCGTCCTCGCGGCGTTCCCCATGCCTATGATGCCGACGGTCTTTCCCCTGAGCTCGGACGTTTTCACGCCCTGCTCCTGCTTTTTCCAGATCCCGTTTTTCGTGTCGGCGCATATGGTCGGGAGCCTGCGTAGACACGCCAGGATGAGCAGCAGCGCGTGTTCCGCGACGCTTTCGGCGTTGACGCCCTGATTCACGTACAGAGGGATCCCCCTCTGTCTGATCGCGTCGAGATCGAGCGCGTCAAGACCGACGCCGGATCTCTGGATCATCCTGAGCTTCCCCGCCCGCTCCAGTACTTCCCCCGTGATCTTCAGACGCCCGCCCGCGAGTATGTAATCCGCGTCGGCAGCTTCATCAAGAAGGGCCTTCTGCGTCTGTTCAGAAAGAAATATGATTTCAAAACCGGCGGGAACTTCGCTTTTAACGATCTTTTCCGGCGCTCCGCTGTATTTATTTGTCAGCAGGATCTTTTTCATTCTCTTCACCCGTGACGGTCAGTCTTTATCGTGTGTTTCAAAATATTCCTTTATGCTCTGATTGCCGAGCTTGAATACGATACCTTCGCGCTTGAACACTTTCTTTACGGTCATGAAAACGATTTTCAGATCCGTCAGAAACGTCACGTTATCAACGTACTCGACGTCTTTTTCAAACTTTTCTTTCCAGCTCAGAGCCGCTCTTCCGCTCACCTGTGACAGGCCCGTCAGCCCGGGTCTTACCTCGTGACGCCTCGTTTCAAAGCTGTTGTACTGACCGAGATACTCCACAAGAAGCGGCCTCGGCCCGACGAGGCTCATATCGCCTTTCAGGATGTTGAAAAATTCCGGCAGCTCGTCAAGCGACGTGGAACGGAGGATCCTTCCGAATTTGTTGAGTCTTTTTGCGTCGGGAAGCAGTTTGCCGTTCTCGTCACGCTTGTTGCTCATCGAGCGGAATTTGTACATTTTGAAGATCCTGCCGTTTTTGCCGGGGCGGTCCTGGGTAAAGATGACCGGCCATCCGAGATTGATCAGGACGATCACGGCCAGTATAAGATAAAACCAGCTGAACAGTATGATGACAAGAAGCGAAATGACGATATCCAAAAATCGTTTGAAGAACGCCTCGTACGGGCCTTTTATCTTATGTTCCTTCATACCTGATCCCCATGATCCAATTCTACCGTAGCTATCCTCGGTTCAAAACAGCACGCGGGCCGGACGCATACGATCCTGACGCCGCTCGCTCTCTGCGGACCGACTTTCATAAACGTCGCTAACACAGAAGTGTCTCCGTGAAGTCCGAGCGGACCTATACCGGCTTTGTTGACTCTGTCGGTTATCTCTTTTTCCATTTCGCTCTGCACGTCGTATCTTCCGTCGACCTGCGCCTGAAGCATCATCGACGCCGCTTCATAATGGCTGCGCCCGACGCCTATAGCCAGAGTGCAGGGCGAACAGCCGAGCTGAGCCACGCTTTCCGTCGCCCAGCTGACGATTTCGTCAAGCACGACCTGCGCGTCGTGTTTGTGAAAGACTCGGTACGTCTTCGCGCGGATCGCCGGGCCGCCTCCGAACATAAGAACGTGAAGCCGGATCACGTTGTCCGGGCAGCGGCGTATCAGGACGGGCGCGGCTTCGACGCCGGCCGGATCCGGGTCGAGTCCTCCGGACTGATCGATCCTTTCCTTGTCGCCCCCCATGATACCCATAGGCCTGCCGGGAAGCTTCCTCAACCCCTCGGCAACGCCCGCTCTGATCGCGTCGAGCATCCGCCCGGTCACGGCGCAGTCTTCGCCGACCTCCAGCAAAAGATGCGGGATACCCGTGTCGTCACACAGGGGAGCTCTGTTCTTTTCGGCGACCTCGGCGTTGGCGAGGATCTGTTCGAGTACCCATTTGGCACGCTCGCTGTGTTCCGAAGCGATCGCTTTTTTATACGCTTCCTTTTTATCCTCGCGGAACGTCGACCCCGCCTCCGTCAGCGCGTCTCTCACGAGACCGACGATCTCGTCATAACTCTTCGTCATAAATGCTTCTCCCGTGAACGGCGCCGATAACGGCGGGATATTTGTCAACTTTTATAAGATGCAGGGCCTCCATACCGAGTTCCGGGAAAGCCACCGTTTTTTCTTCGCTCGTTTTCGATCCGAGCAGCGCCGTGACCGGCGGTATGACGGCGTACGCGGAGTTGGACCGCCCCAGCGCTTCGACCGTTTCTTTGTGTAATCTGCCCTTGCCGAGATGAAGCTTGATCCCCGCCTCGCTGAGAGGGGCGATGGAGCTCTCGATCTCCAGCTTGTTCGAGGACGTCGGTCCGACGCCGGCGGGGCTCACGGCCGTGTGGAATATCACCTGTCCGCGCAGGTCAACGCCGAGATCGCCGACGGTGCCGACTTCGATCATCCTGACGACCTTCGGCAGGACCGCGTCGCGGCCGCACAGTATGTAACCGCTGATCTCAACGGTATCTCCGACGTTCAGCTCGCGGACGTCGTCTTCACTGATCGGTGTTTTCAGTATTCTGATCATCTTTCTTCCTTTTTCCGATGCCTTTGATAAGCCCGCACAGCGTTTCCTCTTTAAGGAGGATCAGCGTGACGGCAAATGCGATGAAACCGCAGACGGTCGCGCCGCCGAACGATAATATCGGCGAATTCACAAACAGCTTGAACGGCACGATCACGGCTCCGCAGGCGCACAGTCCCGCGAGCAGTTTCAGAATGAACCTGACTTCCAGCAGCCGTTTATACTCCGTCAGACATTTCTTTACGGCGCTCTTATACAGAGGGATTACGATTATCGACGATACGGTCGTTCCTATGGCGATACCGGCGATGCCGATAAAATGCGAGACCGTGATGCTTATTATGATGTTCAGTATGAAAGAAACGATCGAATTCCTCATGGCAATGTTCATTTTACCGAACGAGTGCAGCACCTGAGTATGTATGCTGTTTAGCATCGCCGGGATGAAACCGATCGCGTAGAACAGAAGCAATATGCCGACCGCAGCCGACGATTCTTCGCCGAAAGCGCCTCTCTGATATGCGATAGATACGATCTCTTTCGAAAAGCACATCGTAAGAAGCGACACCGGCGCCAGTATAAGCAGTATGGAAGAACTGGACGCCTTGAGCTTTTTTATCATCTCGTCGAACTGCTTGCCGACGCAAAGATTCGTAAAATCCGTAAACATAACCACGCACAGATTCACTATCAGAAGCGAATGGACCATATTATATAGCGAATGTGCGTAATTCAGGTATGAAACGGAGCCTTCGCCGAGCGTAGAGGATATGACCTGGTCGATCATCAGCGATATCCTGACTATACCCTTGCTGATGATAGCCGGGGCGGCCATGACAAGCAGCTTTTTCGTATCGGAATCGAAAGTCGGCTTTTTGAAGCCGATCTTCCCGAATTTCCGCGACCTGATAAACAGCAAAAGCGAGAACAGCAGGTTCGCCGCGACGTATCCGTAACAGAGCACGTCCGCGTTCTCCGGATTCCGGATCGAGAACAGGAGGATTACCGCCATCCCGCACATGCTTATGAAAAGGCTTCTCGAGTTTGCCACGATGAAGCATTTCTTAAGCCTCAGAAGTCCCTGCGCTATGGTCGCGAATACCATTATCGGCGGTATCACGCAAAGGATCCTTATACACCTGATGAGTTCAGGTCTCGCGATCTCGTCGAAACCGGGAGCGATAAGATATGAAAACGGTTTTGCAAATATGAACGTGATCACCGCTAGCGATACCATCACGGCCGAAAGAAGCGTATTCAGCCTTGACAGAAAATCGATCCCGGACTTTTCGTCTTTTTCGGAGCAGATATTCGCGTATCTGTTGATAACGACGACCACGAGAGCGCCGAGAAGCGTACTGTCGATCAGATCGAAAAGCTGACTTGCCGAAAAATAACAGTCAGTGACGATACTTGCGCCGAGAACGGCGGCAATGATCATCTGATATATGAACGCGATGACTTTTTCGAGCAACGAAAAAGACGTCAGCAATGAATAATCTTTCAGATTGGAACTTCTTCTTGCCATTTAATCACACCTTAAGGCATCCGCCTGAACAGTCGCGACAGGAACCGACTTCTTCAAATAATACGCGCTTATTCCGATCAGAAGCGATTCCACGCCTATCATAACGTCGCGGTGTCTGATCGCGGTGCCGGCGGTAGCGGTACCGAGACCGAAAACGAATCCGCACAGGACCACGGACCAGAACCCGACGCGTAGTATCCTGATATCCGCATCGTGACGCCCGTCGCTGTTCTCCCGTTTGAGTTTATTTAGACATTTTATCGACGTCAGCAAGCAGGCCAGATGAACGCAGCCATCAAGCAAAAACGCCAGTATATCGGTCAGACCTCTCCAGTTGGTCGGAAGCGGGCTGAACATATAATATATGAACTTGATGGGAGAATAAAGTATGAACGTCGGGATCGACGTAATCTTGAGTCCTGCAAGATATCTCGAGCCGGCCTCTCCCATGAATTCATCGGAGTTGGCTCCGACGATCCTGCTTATTATTCCCTCTATGCCTCTGCCTTTCGTAACGTAGTCCGTACTGCTCAGCCTAGACGCAAACACAACGAAGACGACGAACACCGCAATTATGATCGCGCGGTTCGCAAATTCTCTGTTGGTGCGCACCTTCTCGTGAGAGAACACGTCGAATATATAAACGGCAGCGACCGGGAAATAACCAATGTGAAGGATAAGAACGGGGATCATGAACAGCAAAGCGAGATACAGTCTCGACTGGCGTTTGCTTCCGATGTATTCGATATACATATAAAACGACGCTGTGACGAACGCGAAATAAATGGATTCGCGCAGGATACTGTTGCTGACCTGTATGCCGTAAACGAGCAACGCCGATATGAACGTTGCAAAAAAGCGTCCGTTGCCGTATATGTTGAACTTGTTCAGCACTTTTATCACGAGAAGCACCATCAGCATCGACAGCACTATGTTCGTTAAGCAGCAGCAAAGCACGTTCTTGCCGAATATATGGAATTCAAAGTTGAGGACGTAAGGGTACGTCGTATAGACTCTGTCGAAATCCCCGCCGTAATACTGTACGGCCGTTCTCCAGAAGCCGCCCGCGTCTCCCGACAGATGCGGGTACGCGATATTGCTGATCGGGAAACGGTATAACGCATAGGCGATCTTAACGGCGGTCGCGCCCCAGAAGATCAGCTTGTCGTTCGTCGTCTTAAAATCCCCGCGGCTGATGAACAACAGGAACAGCAGCGTCCCCGCGAGATAAACGAAAAATATTATCTCGGGATATCTGTCCGACACTCCGGACGCCGTGGAAATAGCCAATGCGGCGCAGAAAAGGATCAGATATATAAAAGATGCGGTGCTTTTACCTATCGTTAACTTCATCAATGTTTCTCCCTTTGGAAAACGATTCAGTCCTGTCCAAGAAGTCTCTTCCTGTCTTTAAGTATCTTTTCAAACAGCGTTTTCTGTTCAAAATGACCGACGGCGAATTCGCGGCCCTTTGCGGCGAACGCGGATCTCTTTTCCAAAGATCCGATCATCTCCTCCATGGCGGCCCTGAGCCCGTCCGCGTCTTTTTTCTCTACGACGAGTCCTGTCACGTCTTTGATCATCCCGTCCGTCGGTCCGGGTATGTTCGTTACGATCACCGGAAGCTCCATCGTTTCGGCCTCGATGACCGTCATACCGAAGCCCTCTCTGTAGCTGGGCAGGACGTAGCAGTCGACGGCGGACAGATACTGTTCCGGCGTCGTCGTATATCCGGTGAATATCACCTTCGGGCACCCCTTCGCCCAGCCGTACAGCGTCATATCGACGCCCCTCGATATTTCCGGTTTTCCGACTACCATAAGCCGTACATCGTCGTTTGAGGCACTGAGATCGCGCATCGCGGTGAACAGCTCGTTCACGCCCTTGTCGCCGTTGATCCTTCCCATGAAACCGAAGACGAACGCTTCTTCCGGTATGCCGTACTTTTCACGTATCTGTTTTCTGTACTCCGGCTTTTTTGAAATATCGAATTTTTCAAGCGATACGCCGCTTGCGCTTCCGTTCCATACGACCGATCCCTTGTTTTCGGGATACAGCCCTTCATCGTGAGAAAACTTCAGATTGCCGTAACTGTCCGGCTCTATCCACGTCGAATTGCGGCAGACCATTTTCTCGATACTCTTGAAAAAAGCTCTCTTTATCCCTTCAAATCCTACGTACACGAGACCCCACTGACAGTAAAGCCTTACAGGTACGCCGGCCTGTTTTGCCGCGATCGACGCGTAGCACGACGCGTTGGGCGTCGAATACTGGACGAGGTCGAACTTTTCACGTTTGAAAATCTTTCTCATTTCCTTGATCGCACGAAGTCCGTCCACGGCTATGCCTCTGGTCATCCTGACCGGAAAATAGTGAAAATATTCCGGAACAGAATTTCCGAACGCTTCATCTTCGTTGCATATGAAGGAAATGTCGAATTCGCCCGTCGAATAAAGATACTCGGCGCATTTCAGAATAAAAGTGCGTATCGTCCCGGGCACCGTGGTAACGTAACAAATCTTATACACGATCGTTTCTCCTTAAGACCGTTATCTGAAGCATGCGCGGATTATTTCTATGATCCTCTCCTGCTGTTCGGGAGTCATTTTATTGTCGCTCGGCAGGCACAGACCGCGGCGGAAGATATCCGCGCCGACGTCTGTTCCGTTCTGGGCGATATATGCGTTGCTTCTTCCGCGCCCGTTGCCGTCGGCGGTTATGAACGCGTAATTGCGGTACAGCGGCTGCAGATGCATCGGCTTCCAGATCGGGCGGCCTTCCGAGTTGAACGCCGCAAGCGCTTCAAGTATCTCCTGAGGACTGCTTTTTCCGCTTTCGCTCTTGTACAGATAATCCCGCTCGCCGCGCACCATGGGCGCCATGGAGTCTTCATCGATCGTGCAGCAGCTGAGCCAGAAATTCGGCAGGCTCTTGTCGCGATCCCAGGGATTCATCCTTACGGGCAGACCGGCGAGCCCTTTCTCGTATCTTTCCCGGATCGCTTTTTTCTGTGCGACGTGCTCGTCCAGATGCGGGATCTGGCCTCTTACGACGCCCGCGATGATGTTGCTCATGCGGTAATTGTATCCGATCTCCTCGTGCTGATACCACGGTGCGGCTTCACGGCTCTGCGTGGACCACTTGCGCACCTTGTCGGCGTCCGCTTTACAGTCCGTCAGAAACATTCCGCCTGACGATCCCGTTATGACCTTGTTGCCGTTGAACGAGATGCAGTTATAGTCTCCCAGATTGCCTGTTTCCGTCCAGTTTCCGTTGAGAAGATATTTCGCGCCGAGCGATTCCGCCGCGTCTTCAATTATCAGCGCTCCGTGACGGTCGCAAATGGCCTTGATCTCGTCCATCTTCGCCGGCGTACCGTACAGATGCGCGACAACGACGAGCTTTACGTCCGGATACAGCCCGAACGCTTTTTCAAGCGCGTCCGGGTCCATGTTCCACGTGTCGCGCTCGGTGTCGATGAACACGGCCTCTCCGTTTTCATAGGCGATCGGGTTCACGCTCGCGTCGAACGTCATATCTGACGCGAAAACCTTATGACCGCGCAGCGTCCCTTCGCTCGGAAGAGCCTGTCCGTACAGCCTCTCGCCCGCGAGCTTCGTCGCGAGATGGAGCGACGCCGTTCCGGTGCTCAGCGCGACGGCGTATCTGCATCCTATGTAAGCAGCCATCTGCCGTTCTATTTCATTGATGTTTTTGCCGACGGTGGATACCCAGTTGGTGCGTATCGCCTCGTCCACCCACGCCTGTTCCTCGCCGTGCATCGTCGGCGACGACAGCCATACTTTGGTTTTGAATGGCTCTATATCGGCAAATCTTGGATCATTCAGAAAATCGTTCACGTTATTATCTCCGCTATTCTCATATTGGCAGCAATCCCATCCGACTGAAGGATTCAGTGAAACAGCTGGAACTGCGTATATATTTCTCTTCTCGTTTCCGCTCCGGATATCATTTTGTTCAAATGGACCTTCGGGCGTTTTCCTTTGATTATCAGGATCACGTGCCTGATCCCTACGTAAAGCCATCCGATCGGCAGAAGTATCTTCGCTTTTTTGCACACGGGCATTTCTTTGTACGCTTTTTCGGTCAGCACCTTGAGGACGACTGTATTCGATCGCTCGACCGAGCCCGTGCTCTCCACGGTCATGAGCTTCGCTTCGTTAATCCGCTCAACGTCTTTTTTGCCGAAATTCCCGGACGCGAATATATCTTCTATCATAGCCTCAAGGAAATCCGGGTCGTCGTCTTCCTCCGCCCACGCCGCCTCCGGGCAGCCGAGATATCTTGTCGCGAGCTGCGTCAGCAGCTGGGCGAACCGCCAGAGACCGACGGTTTTAAGTTTTTCTTCAAACAGAGCCCTGAACTCTTCGTCACTCAGTTTTCCCGCGAAGACCGCCCAGTCGCACAGATGCCTGAGTCCTATCCCGGTGTTGATCATATGCGTGGCGGTATGAAGCAGCAGTATCAGTCCGTGATGAAAAGTATCCGGGACAGTGAACCGTTCGTCGCGTATCTCATACAGTGTGGATCTTTCGATCAAATCGTCGAGATACTGCCGGCATATTTCGCGTTTTTCCCCTTCCGGCAGGCCGTTCGGCTCCCAGTGCATTTCCAGGATCTCTTTTCCGCGGTGAAAAGCGATGTGAGCGTGGTGTCTGTTGTTTTCTCTTGCGGTGTACCCTTCTTCCGTCAGCAGTTTTTTCGTTTCTTCGAGCCTGTCTTTCGGGACAATGAAATCGACGTCGCCCATGGAGCGCAGGAAAGGATCGGGATAATAGGACGCGGACGCCATGCCTTTGATGATCACGTACGGCACCCCGTGCTCGCTGAGAAGCTTATGCAGTTCTCCGTGCTGATGAGCGTTCCTCATGCTTGAAGCCAGATGGACGAAATATTCCGTCTTTGCAGTCCCGGCAAATTCGTCCGGCAAATACGGCTCTATAACGGAATATACGATGGGAAAAACCGTCTGCATCTCAGCTTCTTTCAGCAAAGAAGCCCAGTCGACCGATCTGTAATCGGACGGTTGCTTTTGAAACAGATGCGTTCCCAGAATATTCAAAAGCGCTTGCTGTGTTTCAGATATCATCCTCAGTTCGCTCCACGACGGTGTTCTTTTCCCCGTTTATCTTACGATCCCGGGTTTTACAGGGCATAAAAATCTAGTGTACATTATTTTGTTTATATTATCACACAAAAAACTGTATTTCAAGTATTATATGTAAAAAAATACGCAGTTTGAAATTTATATGAAAAAAACGCCCGGGGAGGGCGTTTTTTTCGGGATCATTCCTGAGGCAGTTTCATGAAATAGAAGCCGGGGCGGGGTTCGATCGGGTGCGCGGCGCGCTCTTCGGTGAGTCGGGATACGCGCGACCACGTTTCCTCGTCGAACAGCGCGGTCTTTGCCCTGATCTTTTCGTCGTTTGCGCCGCAAAACAGCTGGATCACGGGAACGAAATCGATATACTTTCCGGATCTTTTCTCTCCGGGTTCTATGTCGTTCGCGGGTTCGCCGTATCCGAACTCGGTATAAACCGTCGCCGCGGTCAGTCTGTCGCCTCTTTTCAGCTCGTATTTATCCGTCAGCTCGTCGGGGAAGCTGAGGAACAGCACCGCGTCAAGCTCGTCGGAATACGCGGACACCACGAGCGGCTTCGCCGAATAAACTACCGCCGGCTGCGTGTCCCCGAATTTCAGCACGTTGCCAAGCCACGAAAACATCATATCGTAGTGGAACTTTTCGGAAAACGATCCGCAGATCAGCTTCCTTATCTGATAGAATTTTCTGTACGACGCGCGTACGTTGCTTTGATTTTCTGCACCCATTAAATTATAACCTCCGTTGATTTGTATCTGATTATATCATCTGACGGAAGAAAAGTCAACCGTTTATCAGTTTTTTTGCTAACCGTTTTGTTTTTTTCGTTTTATCAGCGTCGGCAGTGCTATCACGCAGAACAGGCACGCGCCCGCGACGGCGCCGGTGGCGACTATCGCGGCTTTCAGCGCCGGCGAATATCTTCGCGCCGTCTTTTCCCCGCCCTGCTGCCGGCCGTCGGTCGTCTGCGGTGCTCCGTTCCCGCCGTTTTCGGGCAGCGGGGTCTTCTCGTCGCGCGCGGCCGCTTCCGTACCGTCGGCCGAGATCAGCTTATACGATATCGAAGGCTGATCCTCGCCGCCGTCGTCGCAGACGTACAGATACGCGAACCTGCCGTCCGGCGCGGCGTCGCCGAGATCGTCGAACTCCATGATATTTCCGCCGAGCGTGGAGTTGTCAGCCCACTTGAATCTCATGCGCGAGACCTTGCCCTCTACGCCGGAGACCGCCTTCGACAGGCGTACCGTCATGCTGTCGCCGTCGAGCGTGTAAAGCGCCTGACCCGCCTGCACGCCGTTCCAGCCGTCGGCGAGCGATTCGACCGAGACGTAATGGCCGTCGCGCGAGCGGTTGAGCACGAGATCAAAGCCTTCCCAGCCGGTCGAGGCGTCGCCGTCGATGTCGACGAACAGGTTCATCCAGTTTCTGCCGTTGTCCGTCACAATGTTTTCCGCGGCGGTTACTCTAAAATACAGATATTCCGCGTCCTGACTGACCTTTGCGGATATCAGGTCGTTTCTGCCGCTGTTGTTCACGTAGTTTGTCCCGGTGAAATATCCGTCCTCGCTGCGCCATTCCGTGTCGCCAGGGGTGTCGCCGTAAACGGGTCCGACTCCGTTCCACGCGGCGTCGTCGGTCAGATCGATCGCGGTCTGTCCCGACGCCCGGCTCACGCTCCCGGTGCCTTTATACGTTCGGATATAACCCGCCATCTGATAATAGAAGTTGTCTCCGAATCCGACGCCGTCGCCCTGGCGCATCCTCATCGGCTCCGCGTCGCGCGAATACTCAGTGTTGAACTGGTCGACGAACTGGAAGCCGGGCGCGTCGGAGCCGGCGAACGTGTCCTGCTCGTTGTAATGGCTGAGCCCCGCGATCCATTCGTTCCAGCCGGTTATCATCACCAGATCGGGATCGAAATACATCACCGCGTCGAACTGCGAGGCGAACCCGACGCCGGCGCCGGAATCGAGCGAGAAGCCGAAATCGTTGCCGTTGATCTTCGGCAGCTTGCCGTTCGCGTAGGAGCGGCCTTTCGAGGTCGTCGGGTGATGGCCGACGCACAGCGCGAGCTGCTCGAAATTGCCGTCCGCGTCGCGTCCGAGACCGCCGACCGACACTCTGTATTTCGCGCCGCTCCTGCGGTATTCCTGCAGCCAGTTCCAGCAGCCGTCCTGATCCTGCCACGCCCAGCAGCTCCTCACCGTGAACGTTTCGCGGATCCATTTTGCGAGATCGCTTTGGTCGCCGTCGCCGACGTTTGCGAGGACGAGCGGCTTTCCCTTGTATTGATAGAACAGCTCGCCGTATTTCTCGAATTTCTCGGGCGAGTATATGAACCCCTTCAGCGCGCCCATTACGGCGTTGTACGAGCCGCCGCAGAACACGCAGATCTGCGGGGTGCTCCCGCCTTCTTTTCTGATCTGAAGCCACGTGTCGAGCAGCGTCTGAAGCGCTTCGGGATAATACGCGCCGTTCGTGAAATCGAGGAAGATGAAATCGACGCCCGCCGCCGCAAGCTGTGCGGCGTGCTTGCGGTAGACCCATTTATCGACGCTCGTATAATAGCCGAAGTACGGTTCCGCCCAGTAATACGAGCCGCTCCGCTTCGGGTCGGACAGATGATCTATCAGGCCTTCGAGCCCGCTTTCCGTATATATCTTCGTGTTGTCGTGTATCGAGTCGGTATCCTCGCCGCCGTGGCAGAGGAAATAGAATATGCCGACCTGCTTGCCCTCGCGCAAATCGACGTCGACGGGCGTCGTGCGCCCGCGATCGTCAGTGGCGATCCACGTGGAATAATCGATCGCAGAGCCTTTTGCGCCGGTCTGCGCGACGCTCAGGTCGTTGTGTTCAAACGAAACGTCGTCGATTTTGCCTTCAAGGCCGTCGGCGTATATCGTGAAATACCCGGCCGCCCTGACGCCGGACGAATCGGTCTTCGCAAGCGTTTTGCCCGCACCGTCCGACACGGCGAGTGCGCCGGAATATCCGTCGTACGACACGCGGCAGACGGTCTCACCGTCAACCGACAGCTCTATCAGCTCCGGTCTGTCGGTCACCGTGACCGTACCGGACGATATCGCCTTGTCCGTTACCGCGCGGAGCCTCGATTCCGGCTCCGTGACGGTCACGCTTTTGCCGTCGAAGGTAAACCACACGCCGCGCCGGTCGGGCGAGCCGGCGCTTGCCGACAGCCTGACGCCGACGGCGAGCGTACCGCCGGTCAGCGCGAACGAAAACGAGGCGTCGCCGCCGTAAAGGCCGTAGTCGTCGCCGAGGAATCTCGCCGAGCCGAACGAGAATTTTTTGCCCGGCTTGCAGGAAAGCGTCTGCCCGTCGAACTCCATACCGGTGCGCAGACCGGAGGTCGACAGCGCCGCGTCGGACGAGTAAAACGTGACGTCGGTCTGTGAAAAACCGTATACGTACGTCGACTCCGACGACGTGACGCGGCCGTATCTGCGGTCGTCGTCCGTTATGACGGCGGCGGTTATAGTCTTTTCCGAGTTTGCGAGCGCGGGCGACGAGGCGCCGCACAGCAGCGCGAGCGCGAGCGCCGCGGGGATCATCTTGAAAATGCGTTTTTTACCCATGGCGCGCTCACTTTCTGACCTTTAAAACGATGAATCCCGCCGCGGCTCCCGCCATCGCGAGCATGACCGCGATCAGTATCCATACGACGAGGGAATCGTCTGTGTACTCAGTCCCCGCCGCCTCTTCCGCCGTGTCGGCGGTCTGTGCGTCGGGCGCGGCCGTGACCACGTCCGTCGTCTGGTCGGTCTGCGGCGGCTCCGTCGCCGGCGGGTCGGTCACCGTCGTCTCGGGGATCAGTTCGGCGACAGCCGCCTCGGCTTTCGTCAGCCGCTCGACGTTCGTTATAAGCGCCCGCTCTGCGTCGGATAACGAATCGTACAGCCCGCGCGCGGTCTTCGCAAGGTCCGCCGCGTCCGTCGCGTTCTTCTCCGTTATCTTTACCGGTATCTTCGCTACCGCGAGCAGAGTTTTATAAACGCGCCCGGTCTTTATCTTAATGTTGTCCACTTCCAGATTCGCGGCGCGGGTGGACCAGCCGATGACCGAGCCGTCGCTCTGAAGCAGCGTGTCGTGAAGCGAGGCGAGCTCGTTTCCCGCGCCGTCGTACACGACCGCGGCGCCGAAGCACGGATCGGTCGCCTGATGCTCCCCGTAGATCCTGCCCGGCTCCGACACGGCGACGGTGCAGATCTTCGTATCGTTGCAGAATAAGTTTATGCGCTCGCCGTCATCCGTGACGCGCAGGTTGTACGGGAATTTCACGCCGTCGGGCAGATCGAATTTTATAAGATTGTTGTCGAGGTAAGAGGTCGACGCCGCGTCTTTGTTGAACGTCTTGACGTTTACGCCGATCGAATTCGTGTGCGGCGTTATGAAGAGCCCTGACAGACACGTCGACGTGTCCGGATAGCCGTCGCCCTCGTAGTACGCCGCGTCGGTCTTCGGCGCTCTGACGAAGATACCGCTCTGCACGTTCCCGTGGGCTTCGCTTACGTCGAGGCTGAATTCGTACGCGCCGATCACCGGCGTTTCTATGTATATCTGCGTGAAAACGTGCGAAAGCAGACGCAGCTCGCCGCCTTTGCCCTCGTTGACGCATATTATCCCGTCGCCGATCGAGTTGTATTCGCAGACGAACAGCTCCGGCAGCTTCGTCGAGTTGACGTTCACGCCGTTCTCGTATTCTTCAAAATCCTCTTCAAATAACAGCTCGAGCCCGTCTTCCGCCGCGTTTGCCGGGAGGATCAGGCAGAACAGGAGGGCCGTGACGGCAAGAATTGACAGAATGCGTTTCATAACAGACTCCTTTGATTTATTACGGATCAGGGTCTACTGCTTATCGGGACCGTTTTCGCCTTCGGGCTTCGGCGCGTTCTTCTTCGACGCGCGTTTCTTGAGTATCAGAAGCACCGCGGCGCCGGCGCCGGCGCATATCAGCATGCCGATGAATATACCTGCGACGATCAAAAGCGCCGTTTTGCCGCCTTTACTTTCGGCGCCGGTGGTGACGTCGGGTTCCGTCCCCGGCGTATCGTCCGCGCCGGTCGTGTCGGGCGCCGCTGTGCCGGGTTCTCCGGTCTGCTCCGTTGTGCCGTCCGTCACCTGCTCCGTCTGATCCGCGGCGGTGTCGTCCGTGACCGGCGCTTCGGTCTGCGGCTGCACCCATTCGGCGTGTAAGAATATCGTCTCACCCTCAGCGGTCATTTTCGCGCCGGCGGCGAGCACGCCGACCGCGGTCCACGCGGCGCCGTCGTATACCTCGACTCTCCAGCCGCCGAAAACGCGGCCGTCGGGCGGAGTGAATTCAGATTCGGGCAGCGTGAAATCGCCTTTTTTGACGTAGCGCGAGTCCATCGCGCCCTCTCCGTCGCCGCCGTCGATCATGACCTGCACGGTGTTCTCTTCCTTCCACACCGCCTGAAGCGTCGTGTTGCGGTCGATCACGACCGTAGCGCCCTCATAGTCGTGGTTGTATCTCGACATGGTCTCCGTCTCAAGCAGCCGCCAGCCCTCGAGCTCCATGCCGGAGGGCGGCGTCAGCGTGCAGGACGGCAGAGTATAGCTTTCGCCTTTTCTAATATACACGGACGGCATCTCGCCCTCCGCTCCGTTGCCGTCGAAATCGATCCTGACGTAGTCGGCGTCGGGGGCGACGTCGATCCCTATCGCGAAATCGTCGTCCGGCACGGTGAACGTCACGTCGTATTCGTTGTTTTCATGGCGTATGACGGTCACGCCCTCGGCGGTGTTCTGCTCGAGATAACGCAGGAAAACGCTTCTCAGCTCGAGTCCCTCTTTCACCGTCACGACCGCGGATACCGCGGCGCCCGGCGTCAGCGAGACCGGCGAATCGAACGGCGTCTCCTCAAGTTCGAACGATTTTACGTAGTCGCCCGACGTGCACCACCAGTTCGTCGCGGTGACCGGCTGACCGGGCTTGACGACCCTGACGGTCAGCTCGCAGCGGTCGACCTCGACCCAGTTCGAGCCGCCGCCGTCTTTATCGTAGTAAAGCGTTATTTCGCCGCTGTATTCACCCTCGGTCAGATCGGGCTTCGCGTAAACGTAGAAATTGTAGCACGTATACGGCTCGGCGAGATTCGCGCTCGTCAGCCCGTCGCACTGGAACGAGCTGCCCGACGTGAACTCGGTTTTAAGATACAGATTCTCCGTCGGGATCGGGTCTTTACCCGTTTTTATCTTAATATTGTACAGAGCCGTGTCGACGTTTACGCCCTCGATCCGTCTGCCGAGATCCGCCGAATGAGAGTTGAAAGACGGCAGGGTGCCGCGGGTGTTCACGCCGATGACCCACGCGGCGTCGGGCGCCGTCGCGGTGCATTCGTACACGCCGGCTGACTTCTCCGTCACGGTCAGACTGTCTCTGTTCTCGTCTTCATACCGCAGAAAAGCGGAGACGATCTCGTAACCGTCTTTCGCCTGGAATTCTATCTTAACCTGCCGGCCGGGCTCGAAGAACGCGCCGGACGACGGCGAAACGTCCTTCCCCTCGACTTTTACGGACTTTATATGGTCGTTGCTCGAGGTGCCCCACCATCCGGCGAGGACGCTTTTGACGTCCTTGACGAATTTCTTGCCGTCCGTGCTGACCATGAAGTCGACCGAGGCGATCCTGTCGCCGTTATCGTCGACCGCCCAGACCGAGATCTCGTAGATGCCGGCGCCGGTCACGCTGTTTTTCAGATCGGCGGGACGGTCGGTCGGGACGAAGCCTTCGTCGATCCCGAGCCAGTACTGAGCGTTGCCGCTCACCTCGTCCCAGTCGAGCACGCCGTCCTCGGTCAAAGTGATCCCGGTCACGGTCGGCACCTCCTCCGCAAGGACGGCGGAGGTCATGACGCCGACGGTGAGGAGTACGGCGAGCAGAGCGGACAGTATTCTTTTTTTCATATCATTCACCCCCAAATACGGCTTTGCCGTCACAGAGCTTCAAACATCGCCGGGCCGTGCTTTTTCAGCGTCGAATAAAGCACCGCGGCGCCCGCCAGAAGCAAAGCGCAGGCGACGCCGAGATAAACGCCCGGGTCGACGAAGAGGCACAGCGGCAGATACGGCATCGCGGCCGCCGCCGCGAGCCCCCAGCCGCCGAACAGACAGATGAGCGAACAGCGGCTCTGTTTTATGACCACCGCCTCGCTCGTCCAGCCGAGCTCCGCGAAACGCAGTCCGATGAACATCTTGACTATCGAGTCAAGACACACGAACAGAACGCAAAACACGACCATAAGGATCTTTACGTACACCGCTCCGTCGACTATGACCGCCGCGCAGACGGCGCAGAACAGCGCCGGCACGCCGGTGAGGAGCAGATGGAGCCTTATCTTTGCCCGGAGCACGTCGAACGCGTGTACCGGTACGGATCTTACAATCCACAGGTTTTTGCCCTCAAGCGAGACCGACATCGCGGAGATGCTGTTCGTCGAGCCGATCATACAAATAACGGCGCACAGCATTACGGCGATCAGGCCGGAAAACCGTCCTTCCGTGCCGGATATCGCCGATACGACGAAATTCCCGCGCCAGAGCAGCAGCGCGCCCGCCGCCGGCAGAAACAGTGCCGCTAAGCCGCAGTTCAGCATATACATCGGGCTTGCGAGAAATCTTTTAAGTTCCTTCACGAACAGCGCGGAGCCGGCGCCCGCGCTCTTCATGCGCTTTTCGCGGTAGACCGTTTTTTTGACCGAGGCGGATGATCCCGTGATGCCGAAAAACGTCGATTTCAAGAGTAACCACACGAGCGCGAACAGCGCCGCGGCGACCGCGACGCAGATCAGCGCGGGAACAAGCTCACCCGCGCCCGCGGCGCCGAACACGTACAGCGCGTACGCCGAGCCTCGGATCTTTTCACCGTACTCCGCGGCGTTCTCAATAAGGGTCGAAATAAGGCTCTGAGCCTTGAAATAGATGAAATAATAGCCCGCGATCAAAGCGACGGACGCTATAACCGTGATTATGCTCTTGTTTTTGATCCGCGCCCCGATCTTAGCGATCACCCAGCCGAGCAGGCAGGAAAGCGAGAAGACTACGGCGGGTATCACGAGTATGAACACGAAAAATCCCGCGACAGATTTCGGGTCGCCCGCGAATATCAGGTACGCGGCGTAACCGGCGGCGATAATGATGCCGGAGTACAGCAGCCCGAGCAGATAGACGCACGCGGCACGCGAGGCTGCTATCGTGCGCACCGGGATCGGCATAGACAGCAAAAGCTCGTTGTCTTTCGCCACGTACAGCATGTTGTAAGTCGAAAACGCGCTGCCGATCATGCCGAAAAACAACGCTATTCCGCCGAATATGCAGAAATACAGCCAACCGAAGCCGGCGTCGTAAAGCGGTCTGCAGATGCCGGCGCCCATCGTGAAGAACGTCCCCGCGAAGAAAACTAGGACAACGCCGAACAGTACGAACATGCCGATGATCGAGCCCTTCGACTTCGCCCTGTTCCGTCTGGCGTCGTACAGATACGAACGGAATATCTCGTAAAACTGTTTTTTCAGAAGTATGCGGAACATCATTCGGCCTCCAGTTCAAGGAAGACCTCTTCGAGAGAATCGTCGCCCTTGACCTCCTCCATCGTGCCGGATCTGATCAGTTTTCCCTGCTTGATTATAGCGACCTTGTCGCAGAGCTTTTCCGCGACCTCGAGCACGTGGGTCGAGAAGAATATCGCGCCGCCCTCGTCGCACAGCTGTCGCATCATGCCTTTCAGCGTGTGAGACGCCTTCGGATCGAGTCCGACGAACGGCTCGTCCATTATGATGAGCTTCGGCGAATGCAGCCACGCGGAGATTATCGCGAGCTTCTGCTTCATGCCGTGCGAATACGCGGCGACCGGCTGGCCGAGGTCCGCCGTCAGCTCGAACGTATCGCCGAGCTCGCGTATCAGCCGCTGTCTCTCCTCCGCTCCGACGCCGTATACGTCGGCGATGAAATTCAGATATTTTATACCCGTCATAAAATCGTACAGATCGGGGTTGTCGGGTATGTACGCCGTCTTTTTCTTGCAGGCGATCGGGTCCTGTTTCAGCGGGATCCCGTCTATGTATATGTCACCCTCGTCGAACGTCATGACTCCGGCGACGCTCTTAAGCGTCGTCGTCTTGCCCGCTCCGTTGTGGCCGATGAATCCGTATATCTCGCCGCGGTTTATGTGAAGGGACAGATCGGACACCGCCTGCACGTCCCCGTATTTTTTCGTTAAATGCTCGATTCTAAGCATGATGCCTCCCCGGACCGAGCCGGTCCGTTTATGATTCAGAGTTTAAGTTTTTCAAGTTCTTCCGGGTACTTTTTCGGCTCTTTGAGGACCGTTACCGGAGCGCCGGGAAACAGCGCCGAGAGCTTTTCGACCGCCTTCGGCGCCTCTCCGCCGCCCGCGTAAAGGATGAACGAAACGTCCTTGCCCGTAAGGTCGAGCGACGAGATAACCGTGTTGACCGGCGGCGATATCCTGCCGTTCCAGACGGGCGAGCCGATCACGACTTCGTCGTATCCGGACAGATCCGGGTCGAATCCGCTCAGCTTTTCCTTTTTGCCGATACCGGCGGCGAACCCGCCCTTCATTATCTGAAGAAAGAAGCTCTTCGGCATCGGCTTTTCGGTTATGACTTTTCTTGTATCGTATCCGTTTTGTGACAGATACTCCGCGACCGCGTCTCCGCTGCCGTTCAGACTGTAGTATACAAACAGTTTTTTCATATTTTTCTCCGTTTTGCAAAACGGTGCGCCCGTTGCCGAGCGCACCGTTGTTTTTTGCTTTTATTCGTACAGCTTGCTCATGTTGGTGAGCTTTCTGTATTTCTCCTTCGCCTGCTTCTCGGCCGCCGCGAAGAGCTCTTCGGCTCTTTCCGGGAACGCTCTGACAAGCGAATTGTATCTCGTCTCGGTCATGATGAAGTCGCGGTAGGAGAGCGTGGGCTCCTTGGAGTCGAGCTTGAACGGCTGTTCCGCGTCGGGATTGAAGCGGAAGTTGAACCAGTAGCCGGACTGTACTGCGAGTTTGGTCTCCTCCATCGCGGTCGCAAGACCTTTCTTGATACCGTGGTTTATGCACGGAGCGTAACCGATGATCAGGGACGGACCATGATACGCTTCCGCCTCGGCTATCGCCTTGACGGTCTGCGCGTAGTCGGCGCCGAGCGCGACCTGAGCGGTGTAAACGTATCCGTAGGACATCGCGATCTGCGCGAGATCCTTCTTTTTGGTGTTCTTACCGGCCGCCGCGAACTGAGCCACGGAACCGGTAGGCGTCGCCTTGGAGGCCTGTCCGCCGGTGTTGGAGTACACCTCGGTATCGAATACGAAGATGTTGATGTCTTCGCCCGACGCTATCGCGTGGTCGAGACCGCCGAAGCCTATATCGTAAGCCCAGCCGTCGCCGCCGAAGATCCAGACGGATTTCTTTTCAAGCATATCGGCGGAAGCGACTATCTCGCGGGCCGCGCCGGAGTCGCACTTCTTCGCCGCTTCGAGCAGAGCCTTGCCGGCCTCGCCGGAAAGCTTGCCGTCGTTCATGACCTCGAGCTACTTCGCGCCGGCTTCCTTAGCCTCGTCGCTGCTGCAGTCGCAGGCGATAAACTTCTTGACGGTCTCAGCGAGTTTTTCTCTTCTCTGTCTGACGGATATCGCCATGCCGAGGCCGTATTCGGCGTTATCCTCGAACAGGGAGTTGGCCCACGACGGACCCTTGCCTTCCTTGTTGGTGGTGTACGGAGTCGACGGTGCGGAGCCGCCCCAGATGGACGAGCAGCCCGTCGCGTTTGCGATCATCATCCTGTCGCCGAACAGCTGTGTGATGAGTTTTGCGTACGGAGTCTCGCCGCAGCCGGGGCACGCGCCGGAGAATTCAAGCAGCGGCTGCTTGAACTGGCTGCCCTTCGGGGTCTCGGGTTTGAATTTGCCCGTGATCTCCGCGTTGTCGCAGTATTTGTAAGCGAGATCGAAGAATTTCTGCTGGCCCATCATATCGTCGATCGGCTTCATGGACAGAGCCTTTTCGCCCTTCTTGCCCGGGCAGACCTGTACGCAGGAGCCGCAGCCGGTGCAGTCGAGGGTGGAGGTGACTATCGCGAATCTGTATCCGGGCATACCGGTCATCGGGACGTTCGGCATATCGGCCGGGACGCCGTCGCTCTCGGGTATCGCAACAGGTCTGATGACGGCGTGCGGGCATACGAGCGAGCAGAAGTTGCACTGGATGCAGTTGTCGGGGTTCCACGACGGAACGTCGACGGCTATACCGCGTTTTTCGAACGCCGCGAGACCCTGCGGGAACGTGCCGTCCGCGTCCTCGACGAACGTGGATACAGGCAGGTCGTCGCCCTTCTGAGCATTGACGGGAGCGAGTATCGTCTTCTCGAATCTAGCGAGTTTGGAAGCGCCTTCCAGATCGTGCTTTGCGGACGCTTCTTCCTTGGCGTTCGCCCATTCCGCGGGAACGGGTATCTCGACGAGCTTCTCGATGCCCATGTCGATGGCGGCCTGGTTCATCCTGACTATGTCGTCGCCCTTCTTCGCGAAGGATTTGACGACGGCTTCTTTCATATATTTGACGGCTTCGTCGATCGGTATGATGTTGGCGAGCTTGAAGAACGCCGCCTGGATCACCATGCTGAACTTATTGCGCAGACCGAGCTCACGCGCGATCTTCACGCCGTCGACCGTGTAGAATTTGACGTGCTTCTTCGCCAGATCGGCTTTGATCTTGGCGGGGAGCCTTTCTTCGAGCTCCTCGGCGGTCCAGCCGGTGTTGAGAAGGAACGTGCCGCCGTCCTTTATATCCTTCGTCATATCGTATTTGTCAAGATACGATACGTTGTGGCAGGCTACGAAGTCGGCCATGGATACGTAGTACGGGCTCTTTATAAGCTTGTCGCCGAAACGCAGGTGCGAGATCGTGACGCCGCCGGACTTCTTGGAGTCGTATGCGAAGTACGCCTGCACCTTCTTGTCGGTGTGGTCGCCTATGATCTTTATCGAGTTCTTGTTGGCGCCGACGGTGCCGTCCGAACCGATGCCCCAGAACTTGCAGGAGATCGTGCCGGCGGGTACGGTGTCGGGATTTTCTTCTCTCGGCAGAGACAGATGCGTCACGTCGTCGTTGATGGACAGCGTGAATCTGTCGATAGGTTTGTCCGCGGAGAGGTTCTTGTATACGGCGATGATATCGGCGGGCGTGGTGTCCTTGCTGCCGAGACCGTATCTGCCGCCGACGATCTGCACGTCGACGTGCTCGTCGGACAGAGCTTTAACGACGTCGAGGTAAAGCGGTTCGCCTATGGCGCCCGGTTCCTTCGTTCTGTCCATGACGGCGATCTTCTTGACGGTCGCCGGCAGGGCAGCCGCGAGGTGCTTCGCGGAGAACGGCCTGTAAAGGCGGACCTTTACGAGACCGACCTTCTCGCCGCGGGCGAGCAGGTAGTCGATGGTCTCCTCGACCGTGTCGCAGACGGAACCCATCGCGATGATGACCTTTTCGGCGTCGGGCGCGCCGTAGTAGTTGAACAGTTTGTAGTCGGTGCCGAGCTTGGCGTTGACTTTGCCCATATATTCCTCAACGATACCGGGAACGGCGTCGTAGTACTTGTTCGACGCTTCTCTGGCCTGGAAGAATATGTCGGGGTTCTGCGCGGTGCCGCGGAGGACGGGATGCTCGGGGTTGAGCGCGTTCTTCTTGAACGCCTCGACCGCGTCCATGTCGACCATTTCCTTGAGGTCTTCATAGTCCCAGACTTCTATCTTCTGGATCTCGTGGCTCGTTCTGAAGCCGTCGAAGAAGTGCAGGAACGGGACTCTGCTCTTGATGGTGGAGAGATGCGCGACGGCGCCGAGGTCCATGACCTCCTGTACGCTGCCGGAGCAAAGCATCGCGAAACCGGTCTGGCGGCAGGCCATTACGTCGGAATGGTCGCCGAATATCGACAGAGCGTGAGACGCGAGAGCTCTTGCGGATACGTGGATGACGCAGGGCAGAAGCTCGCCGGCGATCTTGTACATGTTCGGGATCATGAGGAGCAGGCCCTGGGAAGCCGTGTAGGTGGTCGTCAGAGCGCCCGCCTGGAGAGAGCCGTGCACGGCGCCGGAAGCGCCGCCCTCGGACTGCATCTCAACGACGCGGACCTTCTGTCCGAAAATGTTTTTCAGTCCGTTGGCAGACCACGTGTCCGTGACCTCAGCCATAACGGACGACGGGGTGATGGGATAGATCGCGGCGACTTCGGTGAACGCGTACGAGACGTGCGCGGCAGCGTTGTTGCCGTCCATGGTTTTCATTTTTCTTGCCATGTTTTACCTCCGAAAATGACTTTTGTTTTATGTGGTATTTTCATACTCATTTATGATATAACAACGCGCGCAAAACGTATATCTTTTTGTGTAATCTTTTCGTAAATTTTTTGGAATGAGCCCCGCCATCCGATCCGCATACGCGGAATGATGTGTTCCGCCCGGCGGAACATGATAAAATGATGTAAGCGATGTGCGTTTCGCGTATGAAAAAAAGGAGTCGGCTTGCGCCGACAATCTTTGGGGGTCGCCCACCCCTCACGCCCGCTTGCGGTGACCCGAAAAAATCGTCGCGTCACTACCGTGACCATGCTCGATTTTTTCGACCGCTGCGCCTTCCTCGCATTGCTTCATCCGCCCCCCGGCGGCGCAATGCTCGTCACCCCCCAAACCCCGGTTTCCCAAACTTAAGGAAACCGGGATTTGATTTGGGTTTGTTTTTGATGATTTCGGACTTTATTCCCCTGTTTTGTTATTGACGCTTTCGTTATTCCACTTTGCCTATGAAACGGTAATAGATCTCGATTTTCTGAG
>JAFZRM010000171.1 GCA_017619885.1 Clostridia bacterium
CTGTCAATGTTGTCGTTCGGCACGTTGTTCGCCTTCGCCTTGGCGATCAGATCGCGGAGTTTGCTGTTGGATACGGGATCCGGTCCGCCTTCTCTGACGGCTATCGCCATCTCCTTGCCGATCTTCGTGAAGACCTTTGCCCTCGCGGCGTCGGTCTTCTCTTTCTTATGCATTATATTTTTCCATTTGCTGTGTCCTGACATTTCGATATCCTCCTTTGATCAGATCTTTTCGGGGTGGCGCACACATATAAGCTCGAGCGCGGACGAAAGAACTTTGTTAGTGCACCCGGTAAGCGCCAGACGCAGAGCTTTCACGCTCTCCGATCCGGCTGTGAGCACCGGGCAATTGTGGTAAAAACGGTTGAACGCGGCGCACAGATCGAGCACGTAGCGCGTTATTATAGACGGTTCGTATTCGCCAAGCGCCTGATCGAACGTCTCCGGGAACAGCGCAAGCGTTTTGCAGAGCGCGAACTCGTCGTCGTTCATCTCAAACTCATCCGGCGCGAACTCGCCGGCTTTTTTCAGTATCTGGCACGTACGCGCGTAAGTGTACTGCGCGTAGGGGCCGGTGTTTCCGTCGAAGTTTAGCGCGTCTTCAAGCACGAAGTTTATGTCGCGCATGCGGTTCGCGGACAGGTAGTAGAACACCACCGCGCCGATACCGACGGATTCGGCGACATCTTCTCTTCCGGCAAGCTCGGGGTTTTTCTCCGCCATTATCGCCGCCGCTTTCTCTATCGCCTCCGCGAACAGATCCTTTAAAAGTACGACGTTTCCGGTACGCGTCGCGAGCTTCGAGCCGTTGAGCGACACCGTGCCGTACGGTACGTGGACGAGGTCTTTATACCAGTCTCTGCCCAAAAGTTCGAGCACCTTGAACCACTGTGCGAAATGAAGCGACTGGCCGGCCGACGTAACGTAAATGCACTTATCGAAATCGAACGTCTCTTTTCTGTATATCGCCGCGGCGATGTCACGCGTGGGATACAGAGTCGAGCCGTCGCGTTTCAGTATCAGGCAGGGCGGCATGCCGTATTCCTGCAGGTCGACTATCGATGCGCCGTCGTCGAGTTTGAGCAGGTTTTTGCTCTGCAGTTCTTGCACGACCGCCGGCATCTTATCCGTATAGAAGCTCTCGCCGGTGTAGTAATCGAATTCGATATCGAGCTGCTTGTACGTTTTTTTGTACTCGGCTATGCTTATATCGATGAACCAGCGCCACAGAGCCGTTATCTCCGGGTCGCCGTGCTCGAGCGCGGTGAATGCGGCGCGGGCTTCGTCGTTCAGCGCGGGATCGGCTTCCGCCTCTTCGTGGAATCTGACGTACAGCGCCACGAGCTCGTCGATGCCCTTTTCCTCGACCGATTCACGGCTGCCCCATTTGCGGTAAGCCACGGTCAGTTTACCGAACTGCGTTCCCCAGTCGCCGAGATGGTTGACGCCGATACATTTGTATCCGGCGAACTCGTGCATCTTCTTGAGCGAGTGACCGATGACGGTCGTACCGAGGTGACCGATGTGGAACGGCTTCGCGACGTTCGGCGACGAATAGTCGAGCACGACCGTCTTGCCGGCGCCGTCGTCGTTTCCGCCGTACGGCAGCCCGTCCGCGTTTATCTCACCGAAGAGCCGTCTCATCAGCGCCGCGCGGTCGATCCTGAAGTTGAGGTAACCGCCCGCGGTCTCCGCCGACGCGACGCCTTCGCACTCGAAACCGTCCGCAAGCCTTGACGCTATGACCGGCGGCGCCATGCGCAGCGCTTTCGCAAAGCGGAAGCACGGCAGCGCGATATCGCCGAGTTTGTCGTCGGGCGGGTACGCGAGATACGACAGTATATCTGTTTCAGTTACGGCTGCGGCGGGAGCGATTTCCGCTATCCCTTTGTATACCGCGGCCGCAATTTTCTTTTTCAGCGTTTTCATTGAAAATCGTCCTTATTTTTTATGTGGTGTTTAATTATATACTATAGTTCGGGAAAATGCAATAGTATTTTAAAAATTTTTGCATATTAAATAACAAAAATTATATTTTTGACACCCCGGGTAAAAAATCAAATGACCGCGGAAGCTTCCGTGCCGTTTCCGCGGTCATTGCCTTTGCCTGTAAACGTTATTGTACGGGTACAGCCCCGTCGGTTTATTCGGGCTGTTCTTGCCCGGTGAGGGCTTTGACGTCGAGGATGTCGGTCTGCGCCACACCGCATCTGCTCTCGAAGCTTTCGTCGGCTTCGGCGGCGGTAATTATGCAGACGGTCTTTACGGTCTTTGTCTGATCGCCTTCTTTGACCGTGAACTCATCGAAGCGTTCGTATTTTTCGCCGGCTTTGTAGTCGATCTTCGAAGTGCAGGCGACGTCCGTGTCGCCGGATCTTATCATATCGGGAGTCACCTCGGCGAAGAAGCTGTCAAACGCTTCTCTGACGGAGGCTTCGAGCGATACGCCTTCAAACGTTTCTTCAATTTCTTTGACGTTGTCTTCTCCGATATATCCCTTGAGCGCCGTGACGATCTCGCCGATCACCGCGTCTTCGTTTGCCTTTACCGCGTCAAGCACTGAGATTATGAGCTCCTTGACGTCGTCGCCGGTCATCGTTATAACGTACGGGTAATTCTCCTCGGGCTCGAGGTCCTTTATGCTGGCGTACGCCTTTTCGGTCGCGTCGTTTATTATTTTGTCTGTGGTCTCGGCTGCAATCCCGGGCAGATCGAACTGTACGTATTTGCCTATCAGCGAATCGAAATCGAACAGGCCGAGCGCGCCGTCGCGCGAACCGTCGAAATAATCGTCGTCAAGATAATCCGACAGATCTACTCCGAGCAGATCCGACAGATCGATGCCGGACAGATCTATGCCGTACTGATCGAGATTATACAGTATCGAATAATCGAAATCATCGGGCAGAGTGAAGCCGGAAAGATCGAGCTGCGGCAAGATCTCCGTGATTATCTGACCGAGATCGAAGCCGTCTTCTCCGCTGAGATACGGTACGAGCGCGTCGAGCGTATCGCGGCTGATGCCGTACTTCGCAAGATCTTCGTCCGTCATGTTGAGTATCGCGGAAAAGTCCGGAGTCTGAGGATCCTCGTCGTATTCGAAATAGTAATCGTAATCGTCGGGCAGGTTGAAATCGTAATACTCTTCCGGCAGAAAGTAACCTGCGGCATCCGCAAGATCGGTCAGCGAAACGATGCCGGACAGATCGGGTATCCTTATATAAAGCTTTCCGCCGCTGATCTTGATTATATCTTTGAAAGTATGTATGGTCTCGTCGTTTTCATAGCTCACCGAAAACACGCCGAGGCCCGCGGCTTTGTCGTATTTTCCTTCAAACGTGGTCTTTGCCCCGTCCGACTCGGCCGAGAAAACAACGTTCTTCAATCCTTCGCTTTCGGCAAAGCTGCGCCCGGCTTCCGCGGCTTCGCGGAACGTTTTGGGGCGGTTGAGCGCACAGCCGGCAAACGCGGCGACAGTGATCGCGGCGCAGATCAGGATTGCTGTGATCTTCTTTATCATAACGGATACCTCCTGTTACTGTTTTAATACATTATAACACTTAATATCAAAAAAGTGTTTGACTGTATGTAAATATTTTTACCACACGGTTTTCGCGCAATACGCGTTTGATATTGACATTATACGCGGTTTATGATATCATATATGCGATTAAACTGAGGGAAGGACTGCGGCGATGTTCAAGATCAAGCATATTCACTTTGACAGAAAACACAACATGGATTACTATGTATACGAACCGGTACAGACGACGCGAAGACCGGTGATAAGCTGGGCGTGTATCGGCGGCGACGGGCTGAGACAGCGCGGTTATACCGTCGAGATAAAAGACGGCGATAAGACGATATTCAGGCGCGGCGTAAGAGGCGCCTCGCAGACGTTCGTATACGACGGCGATCCGCTGCCGGCCGATACCGAGCTGACCGTATCCGTCACCGTCAGGGCTGACGACGGGCAGAGCGATACCGCGAGCAGAACGATCGTGTGCGCCGGCGCGCTCGACGCCCCGTGGATCTGCGCGGCAACCGACAGACCGAACGTGCCGGTCATCTTTTCAAAACGGTTCAGCGTTGAAAAGGAGCTGCGCGCCGCGTATCTTTACTGCTGCGGCATAGGATATTACAGAGCCGCCGTGAACGGGAACGAGCTCGGCGTCAGCGGCTTCATGCCGGCGTTCTCCGATTACACAAAGACGTGTTATTACAACGTTTTCGACGTTACGCAGCATCTTGGAACGGGATCCAACGATCTGAACATCACCGTCGCGGACGGCTGGCGCAGGATATCGAGCGGCTTCGTCGACCGCAATCTCGGCGGGCGGAAGATCGAGTTCGACGGCGTGCCGTGCCTGTGCGCGGAGCTGCGGCTGTACTACGCCGACGGCGGGGTCGAAACGGTCGCCACCGGAGAGGACTGGAGTTATCATTACGGTAACATCGTTTATTCAAACATCTTCAACGGCGAACACGTTGATATGACGAAAAAGCCGGGCAAAAAGCGCGCGGCAAAGCTTTACGGCGGCGCGCCTCTCGGGGTTCGAAGGTTCCAGACGCTTCAGGACGTCACCTACAGCGTGATAAGCTGCGTTTCGTGCTTCAAAGCCGGAGACGATTACGTTTTCGACTTCGGTCAGAACGTTGCAGGCTTCGCCGTCATGTCTCTGCCGAGGCTGGCTCGCGGTGAGAAGATAACGTTTTTATACGGCGAGATGCTCAACGAAGACGGCACGATCTACACCGCTCCGCTGCGCGAGGCGAAATGCACGGATATTTATATCGCCAGCGGCGAAGACGGCGAATATTACGAGCCTTCGTTCACTTTCCACGGATTCAGATACGTTCAGGTGAGCGGTCTGCCGTACGCCGACAAGGACGATATCAGCGCGCAGGCGTATCATACTTATCTCGGCTCGTCCCGCGGCTGCGGCCGTTTCGAATGCGGTTCGCCGCTTGTGAACAGGATACACAAAAACGCGTATATGACGGAGCTTGACAACATGATGTCGATCCTCTCCGACTGTCCGCAGCGCGACGAGCGCATGGGCTGGATGAACGACGCGACGGTAAGATTCGAGGAAACGCCGTATAATTTTGATATAGGCGCGATGTTCCCGAAGATCGTGCGCGATATACTCGACGCGCAGCGACCGGGCGGCGAGATCGGCTGTACGGCGCCTTTCATCTTCGGTCAGCTTCCGGCGGATCCGGTCTGCTCCTCGTTTTTGATCGCGGCGGAGCGCGCCTACGCTTTTACCGGGAACGCTGAAATACTGGAAGAGGGCTTCAAAGGATTTGAGAGATGGGAAAAAGTCCTGCTCGACCGCTCCGACGGTTATATAGTGAATTACTCGTATTACGGCGACTGGGCGGGCCCGTCTTACGCCTGCATCACGGAGGAATTCGCCTGCTCCGCGGTGACGCCGGGCATCCTGATGTCGACCGGATATTCATACCTCAACTGCCGCCTGCTCTCGCAGTTCGCGCACGTGCTCGGATACGCGGACAAAGAAAAGTATTACGCGCAGACGGCTGATAAGATCGCCGACGCGTTCTGCCGCAAGTGGGTCGACGTGAAGGCGGGTAAGATAGAATGCGGGAGCATGGGCGCGTACGCTTTCGCGCTTTGGCTCGGGATCCTGCCGAAAAGCTGCCGTAAACTCGCCGCGAAGCATATGCGCGACGATCTCGTCGGGCGTGATTATAAGTTCACGACCGGAAATCTGACGACGAGATATCTGTACGATACGTTGGCTGAATACGGATATATCGAGGAAGCGTGGACCCTGCTCAACCGCGTCGCGTATCCGTCGATCGGATTCGAGATAAACCACGGCGCGACGACCGTCTGGGAGCGCTTCGAGCTGAAGAAGGACCCGGGCATGAATTCTCACAATCATCCGATGTACGGCGCCGTCGACTATTTCATGCACGCGTATCTGTCGGGCGTGAAGATCACCGGCGCGGGCTGCCGGCGCATCCGCGTCAAGCCGTATATGCCGAAGGATCTTTATTACTGCCGCGACGTAATAACTACGCTGCTCGGCGATATTGAGGTAAAATGGATCGTTGAATTCGGCAGAAAGGTGCTGTATCTGACGATACCGTTCGGCATGACGGCGGACGTCGACTTCTGCGGGATCAAAAAGACCGTCGGCGCAGGCTCTCACGTGATCGCGGTCGATGAATAAAAATATAAAGGCTTCAGCCGAAGCCTTTTTTTGTTTTTGCCCAGACGTTTTGTTTGATACGCTCGAGTTCCGGCCATAATAGAAAAAAACGGAGATACTATGGCAAGAGTTATAATCACCGGAGGCGGCGTTTCCGGTCTGTCCGCCGGTATTTACGCGCGGCTTTCGGGACACGAGGCGGTGATCTACGAGGCGCACAGCGTGCCCGGCGGCAACCTGACCGGCTGGGACCGCGGCGGATATCACATAGACAACTGCGTCCACTGGCTGACCGGAACGAACGAAAAAACGGACGGTTACAGGATGTGGGAAACGCTCGGCGCGCTCGGCGCCGGCGTCCGCAGACAGCCCGCGCTTTATTCCGTAAGCGACGGCGACAGACGCGTTTCTCTGCACCGCGACGTTGAAAAACTGCGCTCCGAGATGAAAAGCATTTGCCCGCGCGACGGTAAGGAGATCGACAGACTTATCGGCGCGATAAAGGCCGCGCAAACGTTCTGCGGGCTGTGCGACGCGCCGAAGGCGACGGAGCTGCGGCTTCTGCCGTATCTTTTCATGAGTGCGCGTGACCTGTCAAAGCGGTTTTCCGATCCGCTGCTGAAGACGTTCATCTCGTCGTTTCTGTCGCCCGGATTCGGGAGCATCGCGCTGATCTTCGTCTACGCGAATTTCTGCGCGGGCAACGCAGATCTTCCCGCCGGCGGATCGCTCGCGACCGCACGTCGCATGGCGGAGCGCTTCACGTCGCTCGGCGGGACGCTTCACACGGGCGTGCGCGTCTTAAAGATCTGCCGCGACGGCAAAACGGCACGCTCGGTACTGACCGAGCGCGGCGAGGACGCGGGCGACTTCTTCGTGATCGCCGCGGATCCCGCCGCGGCCGAGGCTCTCTGCGGGGCGCCTCTGCCGGCGGCGCTGCGACGGATGGGAACGAACAAAAAACTGATGAAGTTCTCAAGCGTTCACTGCGCTTTCGCCTGCTCCGCTCCTCTGCCGTTTCGCGGCGATGAGGTCGTCGTTGACGGCGACGGATGCTTCACGCTGCGGGAATACTCGCACGAGCCGGAATTTGCACCCGAAGGCGGAAACGTTCTGCAGTCTATCGCTTTCTGCGGCGAGTCCGACGCCGATGAATTCATCGCGCGCGCCGGCAGCGACGCGTATAAGCGGGCGAAACAGATGATCGCGTCGCGTATGTACGGCAGGATCGTGCGCAAATATCCGCAGCTTTCCGGTTCGCTTGATCTGCTCGACGTATGGACGCCGGCGACTTACGCGCGTTTCACCGGCGGGACGTCGGGCTGTTATATGAGCTACGCGTTCGGCTCCGGTTATATCCCGCGCAGGATCGGATGCCGCATCCCGGGACTTGACAACGTGCTTCTCGCGACGCAGTGGCAGATGCCGCCGGGAGGTCTGCCGACGGCGGCGCTATCCGGCAGGATCGCCGCGGAGCAGATCGACTCGATGTGCCGAACGCGCCGCACGCGGAGCGTCGCGGCGAACTGAACAGGACCCGCCGTTATATAAGACAAAAGCCGGTCGGAGCAAGGATCTTCCCTGCCGCGACCGGCTTTATCAGCCGTCAGCGCTGTACTCTGCCGTCCGTTCCTTCGGCGAGCGCTCTTATCTCTTCTTCGCACAGATACGCGACATCGCCCTCGATCGAATGCTTCAGGA
This sequence comes from Clostridia bacterium, assembly GCA_017619885.1. GTDB lineage: Bacteria > Bacillota > Clostridia > Oscillospirales > CAG-272 > UBA1248. The sequence continues at coordinate 7,886 of JAFZRM010000171.1, forward strand.
CCGCCGCTGCCGCCGCGAATTCAACTGCGGCGCCGTTATCCGCGCCTTTCATAAGCGACGCGAGCAGCGCGCCGTCGAAGGCGTCGCCGGAGCCCACGCGGTCGACGATGCCCGTCTCGTATTTGCGCGAGAAATGAACGTCGCCGCCGTCGTATATCATCCCGTAAAAGCCGTTCACGTCGGCGCTCAACGTTTTTCTGACTGTCAGCGCGACGGTCTTGACGCCGTACCTTTTCGCAAGCTCGCGTGAGACGGATATGCACGCCTTCTCCTCGCCCGACGTGTCGACGCCCAGGTCGAAGACTTCGTTTGCCTGGTACATATTGGATATGAGGATATCGACGTACGGCAGGATGCGTTCGCTAGCCGCCCTGTTGCTCGGTTCGCTCCACAGTTTGCTGCGGTGATTGAGGTCGTAGCTGACGGTCAGGCCGCGTGCCTTCGCCTCTTTGCACAGATCCACACAAATATCAGGCATAGCGGCGGACAGCGCCGGGGTTATGCCGCTTATATGGAACGCGTCGGCACCGTCAAAGATCGCCGGAGCGTCGAAATCTTCCGCGACTGCCCGGGCAAACGCCGAGCCCGCGCGGTCGTACACGCAGCGCGCGGGGCGCTGACCGGCGCCTTTTTCGTAATAGTATATCCCGAGGCGGTCGCCGCCGCGGACGATGTGAGAAACGTCGACTCCGAGCCCGGAGAGAAAACGCACCGCTCCGTCACCCGCCGGGCCTTCCGGCAGTTTCGTTACGAAAGAAGCCCTGATACCGAGCTGTGCGCAGAGCGCGGCGACGTTCACCTCGCTTCCGCCGAAGCACGTTTTCATAACGCCTCCCTGAAACAGTCTGTATCCGTCCTGCGGGGAAAGCCTCAGCATAATCTCGCCGAAAGCAACGATCTTTTTCATACCTGACCTCCGTAGTTCTTCAGCGCATCGGCGACGAGATATGTGCCGCCAACCGCGGCGACGTTCGGCAGGCTGAGATACCGCGCCTCGTTGCATGCGTTCACACCGCCCGTCGGGATGAATCTCACCTGCGGAAAGACAGATCTGAACGCCGACAGCGCTTTTTCACCGCCGTATGCGTCCGCCGGGAAGAATTTGAGCACGCTGTATCCCGCGTCAAGCGCCGCCATGATCTCGGTCGGCGTCGCGCATCCGGGATAATACGGGATCCCGCGCTCGCGGCAGATCGCGGCGACCGCGGCGGAAAAGCCCGGCGACACGATGAACTGCGCCCCGGCGCCGATCGCCGCTTCGCACGTTTCAGCGTTAATCACAGTGCCCGCGCCGATGCACATATCCGGATGAAGGCGTCGCGAAATCGATATCGCTTCCGCCGCGCAGTCCGTGCGGAAAGTGATCTCCGCGGTGAATATCCCGTAAGCCTTCAGCGCTTTCATTATTTTATCAGTTTTGCTGACGTCGTCTATGACCGTAACCGGTATGCGTTTTTCCATATCACACCCCCGAATACGAGGCGAATCCGCCGTCGACCGGCACGGTCACGCCGGTGACGAATCCGCTCGCTTCATCGCAGACGAGCCACAGAAGCGTGCCGACGAGGTCCGATATCTCGCCGAAGCGCTTCATCGGCGTCGCCGCGAGGATCTTCCCCGTGCGCGGCGTGGGCGTTCCGTCTTCACGGAACAGAAGTGATCTGTTCTGATTCGTCACAAAAAATCCCGGAGCTATCGCGTTGCATCTTATGCCGCACGGCGCGAAATGCACCGCGAGCCATTGCGTGAAATTCGTGACGCCGGCCTTCGCCGCGCTGTAAGCCGGTATCTTCGTAAGCGGTCTGTAAGCGTTCATGCTCGAGATGTTTATGATATTTCCGCCTCTCTCGGTCATGTCCGCCGCGAACACCTGAGTCGTAAGAAACGCCGAGGTGATATTGAGGTCGAAAACGAATTTGAGCCCTTTGGGATCGAGGCTGAAAAAATCTTTTGCGCCGTGAAGCCCCGGCGTCATGTATTCGTTGTCGGTCGTCGCCGCGGGATTGTTTCCGCCGGCCCCGTTTATAAGTATATCAGTCTTTCCGAGTTTTTCTGTCACGGTGCGGTATGCCGCTTCGAGGCTTTCTTTGTCGAGGCAGTCGCACTGTACGGCGATGCACCCGCCGCCCGCGCGCGCCGCCGCTTTTTCCGCGGCTTCGGCGTTTATATCGAGCAGTGCGACCTTGCAGCCGCATTCGGCGAGCACCGCGGCGAATTCACTGCAGATAACGCCGCCCGCGCCGGTTATAACGGCGACTTTTCCGGTCAGATCCGGTCTGAAAGGTAATTTCATATTCTTTCCTCCTTCTCGACTGCTTCAAACAGCCCCGCAAGATACATCGCGCCGAGCGCGCGGTCGTACAGTCCGTAACCGGGTTTTCCGTCCTCGCCCCAGATATTTCTGCCGTGGTCCGGGCGGACGTAGCCGTCAAATCCGCCCCGGACGAGCGCTCTCACGATACCGAATATATCGATGTCTCCGCAGGCGGTCATGTGTCCCGATTCCGTGAAATCGAGTTCGTTTGAATAGCTGATCTGTCTCAGGTGAGCGAAATGTATGCGCTTCGCGTATTTTTCCGCCATGCCGACCAGATCGTTGTCACGCGCCGCGCCGAGCGATCCGGTGCAGAACGTGACGCCGTTGTTTATCTCCGGCACCGCGGCGAACAGTTTTTCGTAGCTTTGTTCTCCGGTAATTATCCTCGGCAGACCGAACATGTCCCACGGCGGGTCGTCCGGGTGGATCGCCATGTTTATCCCGGTCTGCACGCACGCCGGCATGATCCCGCGCAGGAAATAAACGAGATTGTCAAACAGTTTTTCGTGCGTTACGCCCTCGTACGCCGAAAGGAGCGACCGCAGCTCCGAAGGCTCGTAGCTTTCGTCCCAGCCGGGCAGATGAAGATCGTTCTTGTCCGTATTCATAAGCTGTTCGTGCCTGTACGACAAAGACGTACTGCCGTCCGGCGCTTTCGTCTTCAGATCCGTCCGCAGCCAGTCGAAGACCGGCATGAAATTGTAGCAGATACATTTTACGCCGGCTTTGCCGAGATTGCGGATCGTCTGCGCGTAATTTTCAATAAGCCGGTCGCGCCCCGGCAGGCCGAGCTTTATATCCTCGTGCACGGGAACTGATTCGATGACCTCCATTTCAAGCCCCGCCTGCTCGCACAGCGCGCGGAGCTTTTCTATCTTTTCCGGCTCCCACACTTCCCCGACCTTCGTATCGTACACGGCGGTAACGACGCCGGTGATACACGGTATCTGTCTGATATAACTCAGTGATACGGGATCTTTTTCGCCGTACCAGCGAAACGTCATCTTCATAAATTCACCTCTTTGATCATTTTTGCCGCGGCGGGATTGCGCGATGCGAGCGCAAGCGCGTTGCCGTAACAGACGTCATATAAAAGCTTTTCCGCGTGCTGCTGCGCGTATTCTCCGCGCATAACGAGTTCTGCCGTGTGATCGCACAGGATCCGGCGGAAGAAATCAAAGCGCGAATATCCGGCGAAGCTGCGCGAGTCGGTCAGCATCCCGATGCTCGTGCCGAGCACGGCGTATTCGGAAACGGTCTGCAGCGTCCGTCTGATGCCGAGCTTCGTGTCGTTGAACCACCAGGCGGCGCCGATCCGGACACGCGGGAACGCGCCGCTGATGCTCGCAAGCGCGCGCAGAACGGTGTCGTTGAGCGTATAAAGCACAATATCCGGGCGCTCACCGTCATCAAACGACGCGAGAAATTTCTCAACGTATGACGGCTCTTCCGGGTCTCCTATGACGTCGAATCCCGCGTCCGGTCCGGTCTTTGCAAACATCCCGCGGTTCACGTTGCGGCGCACAGAAAAATGAAGCTGCGCCGTCACGCCGTATTCTTTATACCGGCACATCATATAAGACAGTATATAGCCGAAAAGCTCGTTCTTTTCATCGCCGTCGAGCCGGTCCCGCCGCGCGAAAAGCCCTTCCGCTCTGCTCTTAGTGATATATTTCCGCGGGAATTTTTCAAAACCGTGGTCCGACATGAAGCAGCCTTTTGACACGAAGAATCCGAGCCGTTCCGTCAGCGCGTCGAGCATCCCCGACAGATCAGTTACAGGCCGGCCGACCGAATCTCCGAGCCTTTTCAGCGCCGCGTCGTCCGGGCAGTAATACTTATCCGGTCGGAACGTCGGTATGACCGCGGTCTTCCCGCGCAATCCGTGATATTCAAGGGTGTCGGCGGGATCGTCCGTCGTCGCGGCGACCTGCACGCGGTACTTTTCAAGCACGTCAGACACGCGCATACCGGAAAGCTCTTCACTGCATTTTTCGTATACCGCGTCGGCGTTTTCCGCGCAGAGCGGCTCGGTGATCCCGAAAAACTGCTTCAGCTCGATCTGGCTGAAATAATAGACGGGATTCCCGCACAGCATCGGCATTATCCGCGCAAATTCCCTGAATTTCTCACGGTACGAGGCGTCGCCGGTTATGAAGCGCTCGTCGACTCCGCAGAGCCGCATCGCGCGCCATTTATAATGGTCGTGTTCGAGCCACAGCCTGCCGATGTCGGAAAATCTTTCGTTTTCCGCGATAGCCTTCGGGTCGAGATGGCTGTGACAGTCGATGATCGGCAGATCATTAACGGTCCGGTACAGCTTCTTCGCGGTATCGCTGCAAAGAAGCACGGAATCGTCGAAATAACTCATATTTTCCTCCTTAAACGGGTATGGCGTTATGATCGATGTCCGCGATGAAGATTGCTATATGCGTGTTCTGCAGATGGAACAGTGATGTGTTCCACTTTCCGTCGCGGCTGAAGCTTTCAAACGTTGTCGTGGCGCCCTCCGCGATCATGTTCAGCCACGCGCCGCGGTCGGTTATCGCCGATTTTACAAGATCGTATCTGCCGAGCCTGACGAGCCCGCACAGAAGCGGCACGGTCGCGAAAAGCGACGTGCCCGTGACGCCTCTTTCCCCGAACATGGCGAGCATTTTTTCATTGAACTCAGGATCCGGACACAGGCCGAAGCCGAACGGGAAAGCGTTTCCGATATAGCTTATATGATCCGCGGTCAGACCGTCGCGGTACAGATGCTTTTCGCTGTCGTAAAATCCGGCGTTGAACGCATCGCAGAGCGGCTTTTCATCGCGATAAGCAGGCTTGCCGAGCGAGATGCGTATGCGGTTCAGCGCTCTTATCGCGTTATTGTAGTAAGCGTTAATCGCCACGTGAGGCTCCGGCAGAGGCTTGTTCCCGTCGTTTACCACCGCGTATCCGTCACGGTAGTTCGCGGGCCATTCCGTCACGCACCACTGGCCGGTGTCGCCGAGGATCCCGTCTTTTTCGTATTTCCGGTATCCCTCGAGGACCGCCGTCAGCCCGGCGTCGCATTCTTCCGCAAAAGCGGCGTCGCCCGACAGGCGCAGATAACGCAGCACGAGCTCCGGGAGCAGCAGCGGATATTCCGCTATCTCCTGCATATGCGAGCAGTAAAGACAGCTGAGCAGCGTTTCCGTGACTCTTTTTGTCGCGAACGCGCCGCAGATGAAGTTTTTGAGCACTGACGGATCGCCCGTCAGCACGTAATTCGTCAGCGACGTATAGCATCCGTCGCCGAGATACGTCCCTTTTTCTCGCTCCATGCAGTCCATGGGCAGCTCCTGGACGCCGTATCTCTGCGAGCGGACGCACAGATCCCAGACTTTTTTGACGTCCGCGTCGCCCGCGTATCTGCCGCTTATGCCCGCGGCCAGAGTGAACGGCTGATGACGCGCGATAAATCCGATGTGAAGTATGTGCGCGCCGGGCTCCGTCAGTATCTCTGCGTACCGGAACGATTTGTAATCGAACCAGCGCAGCTCGTCCGTTTTGCCGGACAGGATCCATTCTTCATCATACACGCAGTTAGCGCGCATTTTATATCTGACCGAGCCGTCTTCGTTAAGCTCGTGCCCGCATCTTATCCTCACGGTCTGCCCCGCCTCGCCTATCGCGGTTACCGTCAGATATCCGACGTACGCTCCGCCGAGATCGACGAAGCATCCGTTTTCTTTATATGCCACCCGGGCGGGTGTTATATCCTCGAAGCATAGCTGCACGCCGCGACGCACACCTGGCACGTGGTCGTCGGTTTCGTTCACCGTCGCATGCTCCCACGCCGAATCGTCGAAATCCGGCTGCTCGAAGCCGACCTCGGGCGCGCGGCTGTCATATCTTTCAAGAAACTGCGTATCGTATCCGGTGCGGCCGGTCTGGCCGTAGCCCGTGTGGCGGTGCGTCAGAAACGAACCGTCGCTGTTGACAAGTACGGCGCCGTCGGCACAGAGGGAAAACAGGAATCCGTGCCGTCTGTCGCCGCTCTGCCAGACGCGGTTGATCAGTCCCTGATAATACGTATGGGCGGCGATCACGTTGCGGCCTTTGCGCAAAAACCTCGTGACGTCGATCACGTCGAAGCCGCAGCAGTCGTGATACGCCGGCGCCGGTCCTTCTCCGGCGAATTCTCCGTTGATATAGAGCTTATATCTGTCGTCGGCGGAAACGGTCACCTCCGCCTTTTCCGGCGCCCCGTCAAGCGTGAAGGCGCGGCGGAAAAGGATGTGGCTGTTCATCCGCTCTTCGTCGTTCGTTACGCCGGTCTTTTGCCTTTCGCGGTGGAAAACGTCGACCGGTTCAAGTCCGGAAAACGCGGAATCCGTTATCCATTTCATACGTCGACCTCCGCGCCGCCGCTTCTGTACGCGGCGAGAATGAGCCTGACCGACTTTGCGCCCTCGCCGCCGTTTATCGCAAACGGTTCTTTGTTCTGCAGTTTTTCATAATAATCCGCTATCAGCGCTCCGTGGCCGGAGCCGTAGCAGAGCTTACCGAGCGGTCTGTACGTCTCTTTTCCTATATCCATGATCTCGCCGTTTATCATTACGAGTCCGGGCATGATCTTAATAAACGAATCGTCGGTCTTTATGCTTATCTCGACCGGCATATCATAATTCTGGCCGTTCGTCGCGAACAGCGTTATCCCGGGACCTTTCGTGCCGATCAGCGTCGCCGTGTCCTCGACCTCGATGCAGTCGCCGAGCGTGAGCGTCGAGGTTGAGGCGGTCAGTTTTTCCGGCATCCCGGCGAAATACTGCAAAAGATCGAGCGTGTGCAGCGCCTGATTAATCAGCACGCCGCCGCCCTCCGTCGCCTTTCTGCCGCGCCAGGGGCCCGACGCGTAATATTCCGCGGTGCGGTGCCACGCGACGTGGCCGACGGCTGAAACAACGTTTCTGCCCTTCAGATATTCCTTAACGAATACCGTCTCGCGGTTATATCTGTTCTGCAGACATACGCCGAGCGCGGCGGCCGACCGTTTTTCGGCGTCAAGGACCGCTTCAAGCTCTTCGTACGATATGCAGAGCGGCTTTTCGCACAGCACGTTTACGCCGCGGTCGAGCGCGTATACCGTCATTTCCGCGTGAAGATTATGCGGCGTGCAGATATGCACAACGTCCGGGTGAAATTCGTCGATCAGCTTTTTATAATCCGTGTAAAGGGCGAGCCCGCCGTACGGCGAAAGCTTGCTTTCGTCGATATCGCATACCGCCGCAAGATAACAGCATTCAGACAGTATGTGCGCGTGGAGCGTGCCGATGTTTCCCACTCCGATGACCGCCGATCTCACAGCTTTTTGCTCTCGAACGTGCCGGTCGTATCGGCGACGGCGTTATCGTCCGCTTTTTTATACCGTGACACGCGCCTGTGAGCGTTCAGATGCTCGAGATACTCGTCCTCGTCGACCGGAAGCGTCACTTCTTCACCGTTTTTCCAACCGGACAACTCGATCGCGTTCATCAGCTCGACGCCCTTGATGCCCTCGCGTCCGTCGACGAACGGCTCCGCGAGCCCGAGGATCGCGTCGGCAAAATTGTTTATTATGCCCTCGTGCTGAGGATTCAGCCCGTCCGTCTCGACTTCCATAGCCTCGACGCCCGGGATGCTGAAGCCCTGATCGCACGTTTTTGAATACACCTGACTGTCAGTGCGGTTCTTATACCATTTAAGCGAACCGCCCTCGCACACGACCTTTCCGCCGGTGCCGGAGACCTCGAATCTGTTCGTGCCGGGAGTCTCGCCGGTCGTCGTGATGAACACGCCTGTCGCGCCGTTGTCATACTTGAAAAACGCCGTGACCTCATCCTCAACCTCTATATCGTGCCATTTGCCGTATTCGCAGAAACCGCGCACGGAAACCGGAAGTTTACCTACGACCCACTGTACGAGATCGAGCTGATGCGGGCACTGGTTTATCAGTACGCCGCCGCCCTCGCCGTCCCAGGTCGCGCGCCATGAGCCGCTGTCGTAGTATTTCTGCGTCCTGTACCAGTCCGTTATGATCCATGTAACGCGCTGCAGCTCGCCTATGCCGCCGCCGGCGATGATCTCGCGCATCTTTCTGTAAAGGCAGTTGGTGCGCTGATTGAACATCATCGCGAACAAGGCGTTAGATTTTTCCGCGATCTCGTTCATCTCGCGCACGTGCTTCGTATACACGCCCGCGGGCTTTTCGCAGATGACGTTAATCCCGCGGACGAGGCACGCTTCCGTCATCTCCGGATGCAGATAATGCGGCACCTCGATCAGCGCTGCGTCGATCAGCCCGGAATCGAGCATTTCGACGTAGTTTTCAAAATACGCGATGCCGTCGTCTTTGAGTCTGTTCTTCATCGCGTCTATCTTCGCGGGGTTAATATCACACAACGCGGTTACGACGCCGTTTTTGATCCTGCCGCCGGCGAACAGATGCGCCGCGTACATCGAGCCCTGGTTTCCGAGCCCTATGATACCGAATCTGACCTTTTCCATTTCACAAATTCTCCTTTATATAATCGATGCTTGACCTGACTTGACCGAGCGGATCGGGATAATTGACCGCGTCGTCCTGCTCGACCAAGAAATGCACGGTACCTGCCGCCTTGGCGTGCTCTTTTATCGCCGGAAAATCAAGTACGCCCTCGCCTACCGGCGCAAAGCCGGGCGAAAACGACACGGCGCCTTCCGCGCTTCTGACCGCGTTTACGCGGTAGTCTTTCAAGTGTATGCACTTTACTCTGCCGGAAAGCCTGTCTATCGTTGAGAGCACGTCGGCGCCGCCGTACTGAAGCCAGTACGTATCGACCGTTATATTTATATCCGGCGCGTTATCGATCATGTAACCGAGCGCGGTTTTTCCGTTTATGCGGAACATTTCAAAATGGTGGTGATGATATGAAAACTCGAATCCGCGCTCTTTCATATATCTGCCGGCGCGGTCGAGCGTGTCGACCGTGCGCTTGAACGCTTCGGGATCGGCGACCGTCGCGGGCGGCATTGCGCCGAGCCCTATGATACGGCATCCGAAGCTCTCATGCTCCGACATAAGCGCGTCGGTGTCGTTAAGTATCCGGTCCATCGGCACGTGAGTGAGCACGACCGGCAGACCGCATCTGCGGCTGACGCGCCCGATCCGCTCCGGATCGTACGGCGCGCCGGAATACTGGATGCTCGAATATCCCATTTCGCGCAGTTCGTTCGCCGTCTTCAGAAATCCTTCTTCGTCGCCGATAAGCGTTCTCAGTGAATAAAGGTTTATACCGGCTTCCATACGTTTTTGCCTCCGATCTCATATCCGCTGCGGATAAGCAGTTTTTTAAGGGACGCGACGGCGTATTCGAACGCTTCGGCGCCGTCAGAGAAAGTGAATCTGTTCTTGAGCTCGCGCCCGTCGAATTGCGAATAACCGGCGAACACCTTCAGATGTGGCTCGACCGTCAGGACCGCGTCGCCTTTTACCGAGCGTATCAGCGAGGCGATATCGCCGTCGCCGAAGCCCGCGGGGACGATCTCCCCGCTATCCGCGACGACGTCCTTGATATGGAAATATCCGCACAGAGACGACAGCGCCGGAAGCGACTCCGCGGCTTTTACGCCGCACTGTATGAAGTTCGCCGGATCGTACACGAAGCGCATGCCGGGCACGTTTTCATACAGATCGAGCACGCGCTGCACGGTGTCTCCGTAAATATCCTTCTCATTCTCGTGGTACAGCGTAACGCCGTACGATGCGGCGACATTTACGGATTCGCGCAAAAGATCGATCACCTCGCCGCGCCTGCCGTCAGAGCAGTAAAAGCTGAACATCCGTATCTTATCCGTGCCGAATATCCCGGCGAGCGTACAAAGCCGGTGAAGCCGCGCGAACAGCGTTTCGCGGTCGAAGCCTTCGCCGAGCCTGACTTTGCCGTACGGCGATCCGAGCGACCATACGCTGATTCCGCAGGCGTCAAGTTCGTTTCTGATACGCCGGGCATCGGCGTCGGACAGATCCGCGACGTTTTTTCCGTCGACGCCGCGCAGCTCCGTTAGATCGATACTGTTTCTTTTCAGAGCCGCGATCTGTCCGGATAAGGACGGCGACGCCTCGTCCGAAAATGCGCAGAGTCTGATCATTCATCCCTCCCCGGCGCTTTCCAGTCGTACGCCTTTCCGGGATCTTTGAACGGAAGTCTGAACATACGTCCGTCTATCGGTTCTCCGTATTTTTCATGTCTGATGATATTGACAAGCATCTCGACGTCCACAGTCCTGTGTCCGTGAACGCCTGGCCTGTAATACCAGTAAAGATTATTAGCAGCGCCGAGGAAGTCGAAGACCTCCCCCGCGGCGACAGTCGTCTGATAAGATCCGACGGGATTTGCCCATATGTCGCCCGCAGCCTCGGATACGAACAGCGTTCTCGGCGCTACCATCGCCTTGAGGAAATGCGTGTCAAACGGCAGTTCCGCCTCGCGCGTTCTGTACGCTTCCATACCTTCACCCATCCAGAAACCGAAAACGCGCATCAGATCGTCGAGCGTTTCGCTTCTGAATTCGGGTATACCGCCCCGCTCCGCTTCGCCTTTCATATGTACGCGGTAACATCCGCAGGCGCCGGCGCACGTCTCGTTAGGATTTACTATTCTTGCGCGCCTGTCAATCGCTCCCGCGAGTGCGGCCGTTTTCCCGCCCCGTGAATGCCCGGAAAACGCAATGTAATCAAGGTCGACAGGCAGTCCGAGTCTTTCAAGGGCGTCGACGCATCTCGAATAACCCCACGCCCAGGCGCCGAGCGCTCCGAACGTATATTCCGGATACACTTCGTAAAGCGCTCCTTTGCCTCTGCCCTCATGTTCGATGTCGTGAGCGAGCTCCGTACGGTCGAACAAGACCCAACCGACGCCGTTGCCGAGCGCGGCATTCAGAAAGTCGCGGTCCATATGATACATCCAGCACATATCCCCGTCAACGATGACCGGGACGTTACCGTCGTGTTTTTCCGGCAGAATGACCTGCATACGGAACGAAACCCGTCTGTCTTCCGTACCGGCGTGAATCTTGTAGCCTTTGCAGACAGGCGACCAGTCGAGCAGCGGTTCGACCTCAAAATACTCCGGTGAAGGAGGCTGTGTTCCGTACTGAAGTTCAACGGCGGTCTTGTATATCTCCGCTCTTCTTTTCTCCCACTGATCGGGCGACGTGATGCGCGAGCCGTCGTCGCAGACGAACGGATCGGGAAGTTTCCCGAGCAGTTCGTACCCGGTGATCCTCAACGTGTTTTCATTGATTTCATTCATGGCTTTATTTCCTTTCATCCGAAGATCTTCATCACTCCGGCGGCCTCCGCACGCTCGGACGCCTGATCAGCGCCGCGTACGTACTCGAGCGAGATCCTGCCGTCGTACCCGTATTCTTTCAATTTTTTCGCCCATTCGCCTATCGTCTGTCTGTCCGACTCCCGCGGACAGCCTCTGTCGGCGTTCGGGCGCGCTATATGTATATGACCGAGCTCTCCCGGTCTAAGGCCGTCTATGACCGATAGATCCTCGCCGTTCATGAAGAAATGGAACAGATCGAGCATACAGCCGACGTTGTCGTTGCCGATGCCGCGGCAGAACTCTAAGCCCTCCGAGAACGTGTTTATAAGATTCGACTCAGCGTACCTCAGCGGCTCCAGATACACGCGGACGCCGTATTTTTTTCCCGCCGTACCGATTTTGTCGAGCAGCATCCTGAACCTGTCCGCCGCCGCTTCCCGGTCGGCTCCCTCGGGCACGGCGCGGTTTCTCCCGCTGCCTAAAACGCAGTACGACGCGTCGAGCATTCGCGCGATCCGAAAATTCCTCTCGGCGTACGACAGGATCTCGTCAACGCCATCGCGATGAAGCATTATCTCGCCGCCGAAAAAGCCATTGAACCCGTCTATCGTGATCCCGGCGTCCTTCGCCGCCCGCTTTATCCGGGCAATCTGTTCGTCGTCCATGTTGTGAAGCGCCGCAAACGCGGGCTCGGCGTAATCAAGCCCGGCGCCCGACGCGAGCGCGAAGCCCTCCGGCCCGCAGCATAAACCGTATTTCAATTGTCACTCCCCCCTTTTATTATTATTTTATCATTGCATTAAAAGAAAGTTAATTGCAATATTTGCAAAAATATATTGCAATTTATGCTGTTTTATGGTATGATCAAACAGTATCATCCGGGAGGTGTACGATGGAGTATTCACATATACGCACGAATGAAGTCGATATGAGCAATTTTCCGTCTCATATGCATAACGAATACGAGATATTGTATTTTCTGGAGGGTGACGCGGACTATACGATCGAGGGCTCGCTCTATACGCTGCGAAAACACGACGTGCTCGTCATAAGACCGAGGACGTATCACAATCTGCTTCCGAAATCAAACGCTTTTTATGAAAGATACGTTATAAATTTCGCCGCGGACGAGCTTCCCGATGGGGTAGCCGAAGCGCTTTCGGAGCTGTCGCCGGCGTGCAGCGTCGGAGGCGATCCGTTCATCACCGGCTTTTTTGAAGCCTGGGGGAAATACGAGGAGATGATGAGCGTTGACCGGCTTTCCGCGTTCATTTCCTCGTGCGTACCGGCGCTCGTCATGTCGCTCGGTCACGCGAAACGCCGCGAGGCGAGCCGCGACACGAAGACCGACGCGCGGCTGAAGCAGGTGCTCGACTACATAGATACGCATCCCGAACAGACGGTCTCCGTCGGTTCCCTTTCCGAGCGGTTCTATATGAGCCCGTCGTGGCTTTCGCACATGTTTTCCGAGCGGATGGGCATCGGGATCATGCAGTACGCGGCGCGCAAGCGAATGCTTTACGCACAGAAGCTGATAAGCGAAGGAACGCCGCCGACGAAGGCCGCGGAGCTGTGCGGGATAGACAACTACTCGACTTTTTACCGTCAGTACAGAAAGACGATCGGCGCCCCGCCGCGAAACGGCAGAAAAGATACGTAGCGCAGACTTGACAAAAGCCGTATCCGGTGGTATAATCCGATTGAAATAAACAAAGGACGGGCACGAATATGAAAAAAGCCGATATCATAATCCTTTCCGGTCAGTCGAACGCCGTGGGCGTGGGATACGTGAAGTATCTTCCCGCTCATTTTCCCGCCGGGACCGTCGACAAATGGCGTAAAGGATACAAGGATATACAGATCAACTATTTTTCGCACGACAAGAAAAGCGGCGGCTTCGTCGACACGACGGTCAACTGCGCCGAGCAGACGAAGGACACGTTCGGCCCCGAGCTCGGGATCGCCGACGCGCTCGACCTTCGGTATCCGGGCAAAAAATTCTTTATCGTAAAATGCGCTTTCGGCGGGATGTCGCTTTATAAAGACTATTATTCTCCGTCATGCGGTCCGGAATACGACGCGGGATCATTTGCCGATCAGCTTCCGAGTATCGTCAAAAACATCGAAGCCGGCGCCGTCGCGCGCTATTCCTGGTGCTATAACGAGCTTGTTAAAATAACGAGAGAAAGCATAGACGCGATAAAGGAAACGGGATACGAGCCGGAGATAAAGGCGTTCTGCTGGATGCAGGGTGAAAACGAAGCCTGCGACGCCGGCCGCACCGCCGTTTACGGGCGCCTGTACGACTGCTTTTTAGGTGACTTGAAAAAGGAATTCGCCGGATATATCGATGACTGCGTGTTCATCGACGGCGGAATAAGCACCATCTGGCCGTTTTACAAAGAGCTCAACGAAATCAAAAGAAATTACGCGGCGGAGCATGAAAACTGCGTGTATATTGACACGATCGCGGCGGGTCTGACGACCGAACACGAGCCGGAAGGCGAGCCCGACCTGTATCACTACGACTCCGACTGCGTCATAAAGCTCGGTCATCTTTTCGCGGAGCACATAAAGCCGTAAACGCAAAAAACCGCCTCGGCGGTTTTTTTTGTTTGTCTTATTCAATTTCAAGGACGGTATAAAGCCCGTAGTGATCGGACGGGAATTTGCCGTCGAAGCTGTCGTCGATTATCCTTGCGTCGAGAGGCGTGACGCCGGGCCCGCAGAAGCAGTAATCGATATGCGCGTTTTCTGGGCTTCCGGGACGGTAACCGTGATACGTGACACTGTCAAGATCCGAACCGTTCGCGTCTTTCATGAACGACGTCAGAACAGCATACGCCTTCGAGTCCGGCGCGGCGTTGAAGTCGCCGGTTATAAAGAACGGCGTGTCAGCAAAAGCCCGCGTGCGCGCTTTTATAAGCTCGGCGCTTTTGACCTGCCCTTCATCCCCGAAGCCGAAATGCGTGTTCATGAAGACGAATTCACGGCCTCCGTCGGCGCTTTTCAGCCTGACGTAAGTGCAGATACGCTTGTGTCCGGTTACGTCCCAGCCGCCGGATTCCACGTCGGGCGTGTCCGAATACCAGAACCAGCCGCGGCCGGTCGCCGTGAATTTTCCGCGGCGCCACAGAAGCGGAGATCCCTCGATCCAGCCGGTCTGTGAGCGGTATTTGTTCAGCATTTCGTATTCGGCGTCAAAAATGCGCTTGAAATGATCTTCCCAAATCGGCGTGAATTCCTGTATACCTATAAGATCCGGCCCGATCTGTGATATGACTTTTTCAAGTCTCGGCGCGCGCTCCGCGACGGAATGCCCGTCCGGGTCGTCACAGCAGCGTATATTGAAGCTGACGGTTTTAAGCAGCATTTTTCGTCTCCTGTATTTGATATTTCGTACTTATTTTATCATAAGAATGTGAAAATTTCAATAGTTGCAGAATGAAATCTGCCGCAAACGCGGCAGATGAAATCAAATCCACCCGCCCGCCGTCGAGGCGGATTTCATCCACGTTAGTGGATTTCATCGGCTTCAGCCGATTTATTCCACCCGTGAGGGTGGATTTAGTTGCAAAAGAAGCAGCCGTTCGGCTGCTTCTTTTGCTGTGGTGTATTGTGACAAAATCAAGAGAACGGGAGAAATGAGAAAACGGGAGTTAATGAAGACGTTCGCTTTGCTCACTAATGAAGCGAAGTCGCCCCGGTTCCTTAATCAGCGAACGCAGTGAGCGTCTTCATTTCTTCATTTGCGAAGCGTCTTCATTAGCCCGAAGGGCGACTTCATTGAAAAATCCTCGCCGAAGCGAGGATTTTTCTGGTGCAGCGAGTGCATTTATATCCGAACCCAAGCCTGATTCTTCAAGCTCGGCGAAAGTTATCGTTTTTGTGCCGTCTTTGAAATTAAAGACGAGGGTGATCCTGTCATCGTAAAGGTATATCGCGTTGACAAAACTGTCGATCAGCCGGCGACGGTGGACGAGTTTCGTGGTATCGTACTTGCGCATCCGATCGAACCAGAACAGGAATTGATCCCTTGTGAATTCCGGCGGCTGGAGCAGTTCTTCGCGCGCTATCTGTGCGGATAGCTCTCGCTTGCTTTTCTCCAACGCTTCAAGCCGTTCCTTAGTCGATTCCGTGATGATCCCTTGCTGGATCGCGTCAACGAAGTTCCGTATGCCTTTTTCCGTTTCAGCCAGTTGCCGTTTCAGCATGGGAAGCACGGTGTTTTCCTTGCGCTGACGTTCCATGCCCATATCGGCAAGCTTTTCGATCATTTCGTCGTCGAACAGGATCTTTTTGATCTGATCGATAACGAGATCCTCGATCCAATCCTTTTGCACGGATTTCTTGTCGCAGCCCTTGTGGTTCTTTACGCTCACGCATTTGTAATAACGGTGAACGATCCCGGTGTGGCTCGTGCCGGATTCTCCTGCCATATAGCAGTTGCATTTGCCGCAGAACAGTTTGGTCGTCAGCAGATATTCGTCCTCCGCCTTGAACTTGGCGGGGGCTTTCTTTGTTTTTGCCAAGCGTTCCTGCACCCGTTCAAACAGTTCTTCCGAAACGATCGCCGGGATAGCGTGAGGATGAACGATGTCGCGGTATTTATACTCGCCGATGTACCTGCGGTTGTGCAGCATTCTCGTCACGCTGTTGATGCTGACTTTTCCGCCGCGTTTGGTGCGGATGCCGGCAAGATTCAGCATGTCCGTCACTTCGCGCATGGATTTGCCATTCGAGTAATCGGTAAACGCCTGCAAGACGAGCGGAGCCGTGACCGGATCGATCTGGAAGTGTTGTTCCTTGTCGATGACGTACCCTATCGGAAGCGTACCGCCGTTATACATTGCTTTTAGGGCGTTTTCGGTTTGTCCGCGCATGACCTTTTCCGAAAGATCTGCTGAATAGTATTCCGCCATCCCTTCGAGCATTGATTCGAGCAAGATCCCTTCGGGACCGGCTGAAATAACTTCCGTTGCCGACACAACGCGAACACCGTTATTTTTCAGAATCCGTTTGTAGTGTGCCGAGTCGAACTTGTTTCGGGCGAATCGGTCAAGTTTCCACACGAGCATGACTTCAAATTTCTTCCTGCCGCTATCCTTGATAAGCCGCTGAAAATCCGGTCTGTTGTCCGTCTTTGCCGACAACGCGCGGTCAATGTAGATCTCGATGATTTCGATGTCATTCTTTTCGGCGAACGCTTTACATTCGCGGACCTGGCCTTCGATAGACTCTTCGCGCTGGTTGTCACTGGAATACCTTGCGTAGATCACGCCTTTCATTTTCTTCTTCTCACCTCCTTCTGTTCAAGACTGTTTCGCAGGGGTATTAGAGCTCTCCCTAACAAGCGGCGGGCGAAGCAAGCGCTGCGGAATGATATCATTCCGCGATGCTTGCTGAACTGCGAGCAAGCCGGACTTTGGACGTGGGAGTCCAAAGTCGTTGCTTGTGAAGGCAATGCCGTGGTGTTTTGCTCCGGTGGAGTCAAAACACGATGCTTGCCGAAACAGCGCCGCAGGAAAATGTACACATTTTCCAGTGCTTGCTGAGACAAAGCCGCGTCTTTACTCCCGCAAGGAAAGTATATCACAGTTCAGCCGGTTTGTCCATAGGAAAATGTAAATATTCTTGAAAAATTCAAAATAGGTTATTGCAATTCAAAGCTGGATATGATATACTTGTAATTGTGGAATTGTACCTGTCGGGAGGAAACAAAATGTCTCGATCTTATAAAAAACTTTGGAAACTGATGATCGACAAAGAAATCAACAAAACCGAGCTGACAAAGAAAGCGAAGATTTCCACAAACGCTATGGCAAATCTCGGACGCAACGAATCCGTACCGCTTGAAACGCTTGAAAAGATCTGCGCAGTGCTGAATTGTACGCTTGACGATATTGTTGAGTTTAGTGAGGACGAGAATGTTTAACGGTCGAATCATAAAAGACATATCAGATTTCATTTTCATATCAGATGCCCCGATAAAGTCAGACGCGATCTTTTTGCCCGGCGGTTCGCATCCCTCACAGCCGGAATACGCCGCAGAACTTTACCGCAACGGATATGCAAAGTGGTTGATTCCGTCCGGAGGCGTCAGCGTGAAACGCGACAAATGGCCGGGTGTGAAAGCAAAACAGGATATATATAACGGGGATTATCAGACTGACTGCGAATTCTTTACCGATGTATTTCTTAAAAACGGCGTTCCTGAGAGCGCGATCATTGGGGAGGACAAGTCCGGTCATACGCGTGATAACGCGTTTATGTCAAGAGAAGTCGTTGACAAGCACGGCATTGAAATCAGAACTGCACTGATTGTCTGCAAAGCGTTTCATGCACGCCGCTGCCTGATGCTTTATCAACTGGCTTTTCCCGAGGTCGAATTCCGTGTTTGCCCGGTCGTGTGTTACGGGACCACAAAAGATAACTGGTACATAACCGAATATGGAATCGACCGTGTGCTCGGTGAACTGGCGCGGTGCGGAAATCAGTTTATCGAGGATATAAAGTCGTATTTGCTTTGATCATTCGGAGGTGGAAATGAAAATCACAATAAACCCCAATGGAATATGGTATCACGGATCCGATCAGCTATTTACAGAACTGCGGGGAAACAGCACGATCACTCAATGGAAAGAACTCGCTGAGGCGTTTTCCCACCAGCCGAGTCAGTTGAGCTATGATGACAACGGCGTCATTTATCATAACGGCACCGCAAAGGGCTATTTGTACGTCATCGACGAACCAATCGTTGTGGGCTTCGATATCTATCAACATCCCAGAACGGTGATGGACGAAAATGCGGAGTTTCTGACGAAAAGACCGCTGAAGGTTAAATTGATATGCGAATTGTAGAACAAGATTTGACCATAGAATTCAGATTTTTGAAAAAAGAGTCAATCTTCGATATCTTGCCTCCTCTGTTTGCCATACTGCATTCAAATATGAGCATTATAGCACCGACAGGTAATGAATACGATGAAGATTTCAAAATGTGGTCAGGTAGCTTTCAAAAAGCACTTGAAAACGATGAGCGACAAGTCATTTTAATCTACTGCAACGAAGTCTTGATTGGCTTTTTTCAGTATTCCATCAATAACGAAACTTTCAAGATGGAGGAAATCCAGTTTCGAAAAGAGTATCAAGGCGTCGGCGTTTTTAAGAAGTTCTACGCATTCTTGAGCGAAATCGTGCCCGAAACCGTGAAAACTGTCGAAGCATACGCGCATAAGAGCAATTACAAATCGCAAGGTATTCTGAAGCATCTGGGCTTACAGACCGTCGGGGAAAACAAAACGGGTAATAGTTATCTGTTCCGCGGGAATTGTCAGGAAATGCTCAAAAAACATGACACGCGTGATTGTTCCATACAGTGCATGGTGACTCGGATAAAGGACGTTTTGAGAATTTCCTCCCCTTCGATTTATCTTTATGGTTCCATCGTGCTTGGCGATTTCAAACTCGGCTGGAGCGATATAGATATCCTTGTACTCACAAAGAATCCAATTGACGAAGAACAGGCAAGCAGCCTTGTAAATCTGCGTCAAGAACTGCTCGCAGAAGAGCCGGACAATCCATATTACCGTTCATTTGAAGGCGGGATGCTGTCGTTCGATGCCTTTATCAACAAAACGCTCGACCGTGTGGTGTATTGGGGTACAAGCGGGGAGCGGATCACGGACAACTATCATTTTGACAGCTTTTCAATGAAAGTTCTGCTTGAAAATGGACGTTTGCTTTGCGGAAAAGACGTGCGGAAAAAGTTGACGGAGCCGACGTTTGACGAACTGAAAAATGATATTGAAAATCATTTGGCTTCAATCCGAAAATACGCGCGTTTGTCCGGCAAAAGTCTGTATTCATTCGGCTGGGTGCTCGATATTTCGCGTTGCCTATATACTTTGCGCACTGGAAAGATCATCGCAAAGACCGCCGCCGGCGAATGGGCGCTGAGAGAAGGCTTGTGTCCGACTCCGGACACGCTTGAATATGCATTAAAAGTACGCCGGTCGCCGTGGTTATACAAAGAGGACGAAAAAGCGCTTGAATACGCCGGAACGATCGACGGCGATATTCAGCAATATGCGGACGTGTTGGAAAGAGAAATGTGCATATAAACAGGAGTCATTTATGAAAAAATGGATTGTTGAAGATTGGGAATTTGATATTGAAGTCATAAAAGGCGAAGCAAAGGACTGCCGTCTCGGATTAGAAGAAGGTGATAGGTTTCACTTTGAATATGAAACTCCACAAGGTTTTTGCCCACGCGCTATGAATGAAATATACACTTGGTGCGAAGTCATCCGTTGCGGCGGTGATTTTACATATCGGGGTTGTAAAGAGAAATACACTATGGATCTGCCTTGTCCATGCGGCTGTATTCAATTACGTTTAACAGCAACTCCAACGGGAAGGTAGTGCGAAATAATGAGAAATCCGTTAATTGATCACTATGACTCTCTCATTAATGAGAATAATGATCCCGTTCATGATCCGGCGCCATTAAAGGAGTATATGGACAAGTGGGACGGAGATTGCTTTATTGAAGATTTGCAATTGTCAAGCGATAAATCTGTGCTTGAAATCGGAGTTGGCACCGGAAGACTTGCCGTTCGTGTTACACCGAAATGTAAGCGCTTTGTCGGCATAGATGTTTCGCCCAAAACAATAGAACGCGCACGTGAAAACTTGGCTGAATACAAAAAGGTTGAATTGATATGCGACGATTTTATGACACACGAATTTGACAGTTGCTTTGATGTCATATATTCATCGTTGACGTTTATGCATATTGAGGACAAGCAATCCGCAGTAAATAAAGTTGTTGCTTTACTGAATTTGGGTGGGCGATTTGTTCTGTCAATTGATAAAAATCAGGATGAGTATATTGATACTGGCGACAGAAGAATACAAATCTTTCCGGACAAGCCGGAGGAAATGCTGTCGTTTATTAAGGATGCAGGGTTAATAATTGTAAAACAATACGACACAGAGTTTTCTCACATATTCGTGGCTGAGAAAAAACCCGGAGTATCTTTGTCTTAGCTTAGCAAGCACTGGATTTGGCTATCAATCCGTTGCAGTTGTCGGCGGTATTACCTTGACAAGCAACGCATTTTGCATGCCAAATCCAAAATGTGTTTGACACATCGCACGCGTGCTGCAAGCATCGCGTTTGCTTGTGCAAACACACGGCATACCTCGACAAGCAACGTATTTGCACAAGCAAATACCGCCGCCTGCCTCGTCAGCCGCTTGTTAGGGTGAGCCCTAATACCCCGAAGAAACGGAGCGTCTATGGAA
>JAFZRM010000172.1 GCA_017619885.1 Clostridia bacterium
CGGCTGAACGTCTGGAAGGTTTGATCCCGAAGAATTGTTCCCACGAGCAGCAGGAGGATTATGTTTTCAAAGCTCTCGAATGGTATCAGAAATATCTGCGCAAGCAGAGAGAAAACGCAAGATAAGAAAGGTTAAAAAGGTGTGTTTATGAAAAAATCGGTTCCGTTTATCGGAGCCGGGGAAGAACAGATTTCATTTATTCGTGTCAACATGGTTCTTTGCTTCGGCAAAAAAGCGGTCAGAGGGGGTGGTCTTCTGTGACGAAGACAGAGATAAAAGATTTGTATAAGATGATGTTCACGGAGTATCCGGATATCGTCGACGCGGAGCAGCTCGGCAAAATGCTCGGCGGCGTCAGCGTAAAAACGGTGTACCGGCTTTTGAAAAAGGGGGCCATCAAGAGCCTGCACGTAGGCAGAGAGTACAGGATCCCGAAGGTTTTCGTTATCGAATATATGACCGACCTCGAAAAATCCGGTGCGTAAAACCTCGCACACTTGCCGTCGGCGCGGACAGATGCTATACTGTCCGCGTCGATGGCAGATGAATACAAGCTACACGAAAGGAGTTTATTATTATGGTAGCAGGACATCTGCGAGAAAAAGACGGATATTATCATATCGTCTTGAGTTATATCGATGAGAACGGGAAGCGGCAGACGCCGTCCCGTTCCACGAAACTGCCCGTAAAGGGCAACAAAAAGCGGGCGGAGGAAATGCTCCAACAGGCCCGCGAGGAAATGGACGAGCAGCTGCAGCGCCGTTTCCGCTATAAGGAGAGCGGGATGACCACTCTGCCGGAGCAACTTCTGTTCAGCGATTTTATGCGCGACTGGGTTGACATGATGAAGGCAAGCCTTGAGCCGGGCACCTACTCTTCGTATTGTCTCTCCGTCAAAAACAGGATCATCCCGTATTTTGACAAACGTCATCCCGGGCTTCTTTTAAAGAATCTGACGCCCAAGCACATCCAGGATTACTACACCTACGAGCTGAACGTCAAAGGTCTGACCGCGAACACCGTGATCCACCGCCACGCAAACATCCGCAAGGCGCTCCAGTACGCTTACAAGATCGGACTGATCCAAAGCAACCCCGCCGATAAGATCGAACGCCCGAAGAAGAGGCGGTACGAATCGAAGCCGTACACGCCCAAGGAGCTGGAAGAGCTGTTCCGGGTCGTCAAAGGGACTGAATTCGAGCTCGGCGTGATCCTTGCGGCATTCTACGGGCTGCGTCGCGGTGAGGTGGTCGGGCTGAGATGGGACGCGGTAGACTTTGAAAGAAAGACCTTTTCCATCCGTCACACGGTCATTCAGACGTCGATCGACGGGAAGTGCAAAACGATCGCAAAGGACAGCCCGAAAACAAAGTCGTCCTTCCGCAGTCTGCCGATCGTGGCACCCTTTGAGGAACTGCTCCGGAGGCTGAAAACAAAGCAGGAACAAAACAGGAAGCTCTGCGGCAAGTGCTATTGCAACGATTACAGGGATTATATCTACGTCAACGATCTGGGCGAGAGGATCAAGCCAGCTCATCTGACGCAGGGGTTCCCGGAGTTTCTCGAAAACCACGGCATGCGCCGCATCCGCTTCCACGATCTGCGCCATTCCTGCGCGACGCTGCTTTATGCCAACGGCGTGGCGCTCAAGGATATTCAGGAGTGGCTCGGACACAGCGACATTTCCACCACGAGCAACATCTACACCCACCTCGATTTCAGTTCCAAGGTGGCGTCGGCGGAGGCGATCATGCCGTATTATCCGAAGTAAAAAGCCGCAAATCGGGCTGCGTTCCGGCACAAAAAAATCCCGAAAGTCTTGATTTACAAGGCTTTCGGGATGGTGCCGGTGGCGGGGGTCGAACCCGCACGCCATCGCTGGCAAAGGATTTTGAGTCCTCCTCGTCTGCCAATTCCAACACACCGGCAAGTGTATTTTGACGAAACCGACTCAAAGAGACCGTGGAAAAATGAGGTCGGTCAGGAGGTCGATTCCGAAAAAATCATGTTATTCAATTTTCAAAAACCCTTATATATCAAGGGTTTCCGGCTCCGGGGTTGAGAAACGACAATCTTGGTTTTGAGTCCTCCTCGTCTGCCAATTCCAACACACCGGCAAGTGTATTTTAACGAAACCGACTCAAAGTAACCGTGGAAAAATGAGGTCGGTCAGGAGGTCGATTTCGAAAAAACCGTGTTATTCAATTTTCAAAAACCCTTATATATCAAGGGTTTCCGGCTCCGGGGTTGAGAAACGGCAATCTTGGTTTTGAGTCTGTCAAGTCTGCCGATTCCATCACACCGGCCCGTTTGTTCGGTTTAGTATATCACACTTTGCCCGTTTTTTCAAGTCTATTTGCAAACATTTTTAATTTTTTTTAAATTATGCGATTTTCGTATTGCAAAATTGCAGCAGGTGTGCTATAATACAGCAAATTTGTTATATTGGGAGGCATAATATGACATTTAAAAGCGAATATCTTGCAAAAGTCTACGACGACGTATGCAAAAGGAACCCGAACGAGCCGGAATTCCTCCAGGCTGTCGGAGAAGTTCTCGAATCGCTCGAGCCCGTGGTCGAAAGACGTCCCGACATCGTGGCCGCGGGTATCATAGATAGGATCGTCGAGCCGGAGCGCGGCATACAGTTCCGCGTCAGCTGGGTAGACGACGAAGGCAAAGTCAGAGTCAACCGCGGATACCGCTATCAGTTCAACTCCGCGATAGGTCCGCACAAAGGCGGCATAAGACTGCATCCGTCGGTCAACGCGTCCGTCATCAAATTCCTCGGCTTTGAGCAGATCTTCAAAAACTCGCTCACCGGTCTGCCGATAGGCGGCGGCAAGGGCGGTTCCGACTTCGATCCGAAGGGCAAGAGCGACGGCGAGGTCATGCGCTTCTGCCAGAGCTTCATGACCGAGCTCTGCAAGCACATTGGCGCCGACACTGACGTTCCCGCCGGCGACATAGGCACCGGCGCGCGTGAGATCGGATACATGTTCGGTCAGTACAAACGCATCAGAAACGAATTCACCGGCGTTCTCACCGGCAAGAGCATATCGTACGGCGGATCTCTTGCGAGAAAAGAGGCGACGGGTTACGGTCTTCTCTACTTCACGAAAGAGATGCTCGCGGATAAAGGCATCGACATCGCCGGCAAACGCATAATCGTATCCGGTTCCGGCAACGTCGCCATCTACGCCGCGCAGAAAGCGACTCAGCTCGGCGGTAAGGTCATCGCGATGAGCGATTCCTCCGGCTACATCCACGACGAGGACGGCGTGAATCTCGACGTCATCAAGAAGATCAAAGAGGTCGACAGAGCGCGTATCAGCGAATACGTCAAATCCGTTCCTACGGCGACGTTCACTCCCGGCTGCAAGGGCATCTGGACGATCAAAGCCGACGTCGCGCTTCCCTGCGCCACGCAGAACGAGATCGACGAAGAATCCGCAAAGGCTCTTATCGCAAACGGCGTGATCGCCGTCGCCGAAGGCGCGAACATGCCTTCGACTCCCGAAGCCGTCGCGGCGTTCCAGTCCGCAGGCGTGCTGTTCGGCCCGGCGAAAGCGGCAAACGCGGGCGGCGTCGCGACCTCCGCGCTTGAGATGTCTCAGAACTCCATGCGTCTGTCCTGGACGTTCGACGAGGTCGACGCGAAGCTGCACGACATAATGGTCAACATCTACAAGAACTGCTCGAAGACCGCGCGCGAATTCGGGCTTGAAGATAACCTCGTTGCCGGCGCGAACATCGCGGGCTTCCTGAAGGTCGCCGACGCGATGCTGTGGCAGGGCGTTGCGTACTGATATAAATAAAGAATACGTGACAAATCTCCCGTGAATCATCGCGGGAGATTTTGTTATAACTCCGACGTAAGGCGGCTCATAACTGCGCGCCAGCGCATCTAACCTCTAAACTCGCCTAAGGTGATAATGACTTTTTTTGCAAAAAATGTGATCAAACCGTTTTTTTGTTGGGTATTATGGTGAAAGGCCTTTCGACTATGGAGGAAAAAAACGTGAACGACAAAGAGATCGTAAAGCTGTTCCGAGAACGGAACGAGGACGCCGTTTCGGAGGCGAAAAAGCGTTATGAGGATTACTGTCTTTATATCGCGAACAACGTCCTTCGCGACCGGCGCGACGCCGAGGAGTGCTTCAACGACGCGCTCTTTGCCGCGTGGAACAGCATCCCGCCGCAAAACCCTGAAAACCTCAGGACGTATCTCGGCAAGCTCGTGCGCGAGACGGCTGTAAACCGATACAAAGCGAACAACCGTCAAAAACGCATAAAGTCCGATATTTGCCAGTCCCTTGACGAAATAGCCGAGATCGTATCCGGCGGCGACGTTGAAGAGGTGATCGAGGGAAAAGAGTTATCGGCTGCGATCTCCCGGTTTTTATACTCCGCAGACGAAACAAAGAGGAACGTTTTTATCCGAAGGTACTGGTTTTACGATCCGATCGACAGTATCTGCAAACGGTACGGCTTCGGAAAAAGCAAGGTCCTCATGATGCTCAAACGGACGAGGGACGACCTCGCGGAATACTTGAAGAAAGAAGGTTTTATCATATGAAAGAAGACGTGATGAGAAAAGCGATAGGCGAAATAGACGATTCGCTTATCGAGGGCGCCGGCCGGACGTCCGAAAAAAACAAAGCTAAACCGTCATGGGTTAAATGGGTCCCGGTCGCGGCGGCGATCACCGTCGTGACCGTTGCAGCCGCACTTACGCTGCCCGCGTTAATCAAAAACGAAACGCCGGTCGAGACGACCGACGTACCGTCTGTAAGTGAGACCGGTGAAAAAAGCGGCGAGGGCTTCGGCGATCCGAATTATACGGGAAAAGAAATCGGACTTTACGAAAAGTACGTTTACTCCGTTGATTCCGGTAAATTCGCGCCGTACGTTCAGGGAAGAGTCATTAACGAAAAATATGTCGGGGAAAAAATCGACGACGTCACCGTGACCGCCGGCTGGGTACGTTCTGAAGAATTGCCGCAGGCTGAAAAGGAGCACGCCCGCGCCGAGATATACGAAATAATAGGCGTGTCGGCAGATACCGCTGTGGCGATCAAATTCCTCGATAAGTTGGAAGCAGAAACGACGGATTTCTATTACGTCATAATGAATCCGAACGCTGATCTTACGCCTGTTCAGCCCTACGTTATAACGTTCGATGATCCCGCACAGTACGACGGCCTTGAATAATACAATATAGAGCAAACGATCTCCCGCGGTTTTCGCGGGAGATTTTATTTTATGTTGTTTTGAAACAATAAAAACATACGTGCTTCAGTCTCCTCATCCACCGCCTTCGGCGGTCCCCCTTCCCCTCAGGGGAAGGTTTACCACGCTTCGTCGCAGGAGATATTATTTACCGGGACTTGACAAAACGGGATAATTCGGGTATTATGTATATAATAAATGAAACGGGTTTTTGAAATGAAGATAAGATCTTTTGCAGCGATCCTTTTCGCCGCGGCACTGCTTTTCACGGCGTGCGAAACGCAGACCGTGCCGGACGACACGGAGACGACGCGCGCCGAAACGGCGGCGCCGCCCGAAACCGAGGCGGTTGCCGACACGGACACGGATGACGAAACGGAGCCGGTCACGACGGAAGCGGCGACGGATACGGAAACGGAAGAAATCACGGAAACGGAGACGGAGACAGAGACGGAAGCCGAGACCGACGCGCCCGATCTGTCATACGCCGACGCGTACACCTCCCCGGGCTTTTTGCGCTATTTGTCGGACAACTACGGGCAAAGCGTCACCGAAAGCATAAAAGCCGCGGTGAGCGGCGGCGCATACGACGACGGGATATATTATTCTCTTACCGGAAAAAGCGTTTACGTTCTGTTCGACGAATACAAGGGCGCGACGTATAAAAAATCGCGGGCGGTAGACGCCGCTGACGGCGGCGTGATACGGCTCGGGTTCTGCGGCGACATAATGTTTGCCGACGGACAAACCGTGATGAACAATTACATAAACAGCGGTAAAGACGCGTCGGCGCTCGTGTCCGCGGACCTTCTTTCGATAATGAAAAACTGTGACGTACTGATGGCGAACAACGAATTCACCGTTTCGAGCAGGGGCACGAAACAGAACAAATCGTTCACGTTCAGAGGCGCGCCGGAAAATCTGAACATTTATCACGAGATCGGAGTGGATTTCGTCAGCGCCGCGAACAATCACGTATACGACTACGGGCTCGAGGCTTTTCTTGACACGATAGACGCGCTCGAAGAATACGGCGTAGACAGCGCCGGCGCCGGCAGGAATATAAAGGAAGCGTCCGAGCCGTTCATATACGTCATAAACGGGCGCAAGATCGCCGTCCTGTGCGGTTCGCGCGCGGAGAAAAACCGGAAAACGCCGACGGCGGGCGAGGATTCCCCGGGCGTCTTCGGGATGTACGACGACGCCGACATGATCGAAGCGGTAAAAAAGGCCGACCGCGAATGCGATCTCGTGATAATCCTCGCTCACTGGGGCAAAGAGTTTTCCCCGACGGTCGAGGACGTGATCAGAGAGCAGGGGCGGCGGTACATCGACGCCGGAGCCGATCTTATAATCGGCGCGCACGCGCACCAGCTTCAGGGGATGGAATTCTATAAAGACGGTTTCATCGCTTACAATCTCGGCAACTTCCTTTTCGCCGATCCCGGAATTAAGACCGGCATGCTTCAGATCGATATCGACGCGGCGGATCTGACGTTTTCCGTTGATTTCATACCGTGCATACAGGACACCGACCGCGTTTGGCTTTGCAAAGGCGGCGAAAAGACCGAAGTACTGTCTTATCTGCGCTCCGTTTCGCCAGACGTCAGGATCGGCGACGACGGGCATATAACCGCCAAAAACTGAAAAGACGACAAAAGCCGCCGCATAAAACGCGGCGGCTTTTTGTTATCCGATCATTCGGCGGCGGGAGCTTCCTCTGCCTTTTCCTCGGCGGGTGCTTCCTCTGCGGGAGCCTCTTCGACGGGGGCTTCCTCGACCGGCGCTTCCTCAGCGGGAGCCTCTTCTGCGGGGGCTTCCTCGGCGGGAGCTTCTTCCTGTTCTTCCTCGGGCATCTCTTCGATCAGCGCGCGGATGGAGAGGCTTATCTTCTTCTTATCGTAGTCGATATCGGTGATCTTGACGTCGACGGTGTCGCCGACCTTGACCACGTCGTCGGGCTTCGCAACGCGCTTAGCGGCGAGCTGAGAAATGTGGATAAGTCCGTCGGCGCCGGGCAGTACCTCGGCGAACGCGCCGAACGGCATGATGCTGACGATCTTGACCGGAACGACGTCGCCGATCTTGTAATTGTTTACGAAAAGCGTCCAGGGGTTCGTCGCCTCGGTCTTGTAGCCGAGCGAGATCCTCTTCTTCTCACGGTCGAAGGACTTGACGAAGACCTTTATCTTGTCGCCCACGGAAACGACCTCGGACGGATTGCCGATGTGCTTCCAGGACAGCTCGGTGGTATGTACCATACCGTCGACGCCGGCGCCGAGTTCAACGAACGCGCCGTAGCTCTGGATGGAGCGGACTACACCCTCGTACTCTTTGCCTTCTTCGATCTCGTCCCAGAATTTGGATTCCGCGGCCTTGCGCTCCGCTCTCGCGGCGGCTCTCGCCGGGATACGCGCGGAAGCTTTGACTCTTCTTCTGCCCGCGTCGACCTCGATGATCTTGAACGGCATCTTCTTGCCGATGATCTCGTTCATGTCGCCGCCTTCGGGCACGGTGGTATGGGACGCGGGCACGAACGCGCGCACGCCCTTGATGATGCAGATCGCGCCGCCGCGTACGGCCTCGACGAATTTACCTTCGATGTATTCGCCGCTTTCATACGCGTCAACGATCGTCTGCCAGTTGTTTTTGGCGTCGTACTTTCTCTTTGAAAGCGTGGCGACGCCGTCCACGTCAGAAACTCTTACCGCGTACGCGGTGACCTGATCTCCGACCTTGAATACTTCATCCAGCTTGACGCCGGGTTCATCCGTTACATCGTCATACGAAAGTATGCCGGTAACTTTGGTACCGAGGTCAACTTTGATCTCGGTATTAGAGATCTGTGTGATCGTGCCTGTTACGACGTCTCCTGTATTTAAAGTTTTGAAGGTTTCATCAAGAAGTTTCTCGAAGCTCTCCTCCGCTTCGTTCTGTCCGTTTTCCACGGTGTCTTTGATCTGCTCGCTCATTATGGTTTTTACCTCCTCAATAATACTGTCCGGCGTCGATGCACCGGCAGTTATTCCCACTTTTGAGTGTTTTCCGATCGGTATGCTCTGGCATTCGTCCGCGTTTTCCGCAAGATAAACCTCGGGGCACACTTCCCGGGATATAGAATACAGCTTGTTTGTATTCGAGCTGTTTTTCCCGCCTAATACGACCATCACGTCGACCCGACGCGCGAGCTGCTGCGTTTCGTTCTGACGTTTTTCGGTCACGCTACATATTGTATCAAATATTTTTGCTCTTGTATATAGTTTTCCGATAAAATTTTGACAATTTTTCCATTCTGTTAAATTTTGCGTCGTTTGAGACACCATAATTACGTCGTCTTCGGGCGAAATCAGGGGTACGATCTGCTCTTCGAGCTGTTTTTTACCGGTAAAACAGTACGCGCGGCCGCTAACCCAGCTCTTTATGCCACGTACTTCGGGGTGATCTTCGTCGCCGAAGATGAGCGTGA
>JAFZRM010000173.1 GCA_017619885.1 Clostridia bacterium
CCGTAGGGGTCGGCGCCCTCGACGACCCGTTTTATTATTTGTACAACCGGGGTTCGCCTCATCCACCGCTCACGCGGTCCCCCTTCCCCGATTGGGGAAGGTTCAAGCGCGCCCCTCAGATCTCAGATCTGCGGGAGGGGAACAGGGGGGCTTGGGGGGGTCGGCGCGTAGCGCCATGAGGGGTGGGAGACCCCCAAGATTGTCGCGAAGCGACTCCTCAGACCGTTATATCGATACCGGTCGCTTTATAAATCAGCCGTGCCGCCGCGGTCCGGCATTTTTCGCCGTCGATACGGTAAGCCATGGCGTGATCCGCGCCGTCGACGAGCAGCAGCTCTTTATCGCATTCTGCGGCCTCGTATATCTTCTTCCCCATCCACGTGGGAACGAACGTGTCCTCGGCGCCGTGGATAACGAGCAGCGGGAGCTTATTTTTCTTTATCTCATCCACCGCGCATTTCTGACGGAATCCGAATCCCGCTTTCATCCTGCACAGCATCTCCGTGACGGGCAGGACGAGCGCGGGCGGCAGTTTCATCGGCTTGAGATTATGTACGAACTGTTCATACGGCGACGTGAAGCCGCAGTCCTCGATTATACCGGCGACGTTGCCCGGCATTTTCTCGCCTGCCGCGCAGCAGACCGTCGCGCCGCCGAGGGAAATACCGTGCAGTATTATATACGACGGCGAATACTCCTCGTTCACGCGGTAGCACCAGTCGGCACAGTCTTCGCTCTCGTATACTCCGAACGTTATATACTTCCCTTCGCTTTCGCCGCACGCCCTCTGATCGGGCAGCAGAACGTCGCAGCCGTGCTCAAGGTAATAAAGCGCGTCGTAACCGAACTGATAAAACCAGTTGTTATTGTAACCGTGCATCATTATCACGGTTATCCCGCGCGAAGCCTTTGCATGATAATATCTGCCGTTAAGCTTCAGTCCGTCACGCGAGATCAGCTGTATCGTATCGTATTCATACGACAAAAGCCCTTTTTTCGCGTCGTTGTAGGTCTTCAGCTCCGCATCCATATCGAGCTCCGGGTGCTGATCGTGCTTTTTATACGGATCGTACGGGTGCGGCTTTATCGCAAAGTTGAAAAAGTATACGGCGATCGCGGCCTCAAGCAGCAAAAACAGAGCGGCGACTCCGATCAGAATGTACAGCCAAAGCATCTCTTACCCCAGTTCCGCCGTTATCACATCGGCTATCTCATCAGCAACGCGGTCTATCAGGCTTATGTCGAGCCCTTCCGTCATGACTCTGATCAAAGGCTCCGTGCCCGATGGGCGGACTATTACTCTGCCGTCTGCACCGAGCGTCTTCTTTCCCGCTTCGACAGCTTCCTTTATCCTTGCGTTCGTATAGTAAAGCACCTTTGCCTCGCCGCTTATCCTTATATTGCGGCTGACCTGAGGATATTTCGTCATAAGCTTCATTTCCGAAAGCTTTTTGCCCTTGCGCTTCATCAGCGAGAGCAGCTGTATCGCGGTGAGCTGACCGTCTCCGGTCGTCGCGTAATCACGGAAAATGATGTGACCGCTCTGCTCTCCGCCGAAATCGTATTCGTTGAGCAGCATTTCCTCGAGCACGAATCTGTCGCCGACCTTCGTGGCGACGAAACGCATGTCGTTCTCATCGCAGAATTTACCGAAACCGAAGTTTGTCAGCACCGTGCCGACGACCGTGCGTTTGCGCAGTTTGCCGCGCTCCGCCAGATCCAAAGCGCAGATTGCCATTATCTCGTCGCCGTCGATCACGTTGCCGCGTTCGTCCACGCACAGGCATCTGTCTGCGTCGCCGTCGAACGCCACGCCGGCGTCGAGTCCGTTCTCGCGAACGAATGCCGCGAGCCCTTCTATATGCGTTGAGCCGCAGTTGACGTTAATGTTCTCTCCGTCGGGATCGGCGTTTATTATATGCGCCTCCGCACCGAGCGCCGCAAACAGTTTTTCCGCCGTTACGGACGCCGAGCCGTTTGCGCAGTCGACGCCGATGCGCAGTCCGTCGAGCGAATTCGGCACCGACGAGCGCAGATGCTCGACGTAATCCTTTACGGCGTCAGCCACGAAATTCGTCTTTCCGACGCCCGATCCCGGTTTGAATCCGAAATCACCGTGACCGTCGAGCACCATCGCCTCGATCTGCTCCTCGAGCGCGTCGGGGAGCTTGTAGCCGTCGCCCGAAAACACCTTTATACCGTTATACTCGGACGGGTTGTGCGACGCCGAGATCATGATCCCCGCGTCGGCTTTGTATTTGCCCACGAGATACGCGACGGCGGGCGTCGGCACCACGTCGAGCAGCTTCACGTCCGCTCCGACCGAGCACAGCCCCGCCGTGACCGACGAGGCGAGCATATCCGAAGATATCCTCGTATCCGTGCCTACCACGAACACCGGTCTGCGTCTCATACCTTTTGAAAGGACCGTTGCCGCGGCCCTTCCTATATTCATTGCAAGCTCACACGTGAGCTCGATATTTGCAACTCCCCGAACGCCGTCGGTCCCGAAAAGTCTTCCCATCAGTTGTGATCCTCCATGGTCTTCATTATGATATTTTCTTTGCTTTTGTAGATGTGATCCCGCGGTATGAAGCCGCGGACGG
>JAFZRM010000174.1 GCA_017619885.1 Clostridia bacterium
CCGGCAGCCCGAGAAGGGGCGGTAATTCCGATCTGCTCTGCGACGAATTCATGCGCGGAGCGAAGGAAGCCGGGAATGAAGTGGAAAAAATACGCGTCGCGGAGAAGCAGATCGGCTTCTGCACCGGATGCTATTACTGCAAAAAGTCGGGCGGCGTGTGCGTAAAGAAGGACGACATGGCGGACGTTTTGCAGAAGATGATCGACGCCGACGTGATCGTTCTCGCGAGCCCGGTCTATTTCTATTCTATCGACGCACAGCTAAAGGCGGTCATAGACCGCACCGCCGCCCGCTGGACGGAAGTCAAGGACAAGGAGTTTTACTATATCGTCACCTGCGCCGACGACGAGACCGCGTCAGCCGAGCGCACGCTCGAATGCTTCCGCGGGTACGCCGACTGCGTGGATGGCGCGAAGGAAATGGGCGTGATTTACGGGATCGGCGTATTCGAGCCAGGCACGGTAAAGGATACGCCCGCGTACAAGGAAGCGTATGAGATGGGACTCGGCGTAAAGTAAGCGTGGGAGGAACGATAATGAAAGTACTTATCATAAACGGCAGCCCGAGACCGAACGGAAATACATCAGTCGCGCTGAGAGAAATGATCGACGTTTTCAATGCGGAGAGTGTTGAAACAGAGCTCGTTCAGATCGGCAATAAGGATATTCGCGGCTGTATCGCCTGCCTGAATTGCAGAAAGACCGGCAAATGCGTGTTCAACGACGTTGTGAACGAGCTTGCCCCGAAATTCGAGGAAGCGGACGGACTCGTCGTCGCGTCGCCGGTTTACTACGCCTCGGCGAATGCGACGCTGATCGCCTGCCTTGACCGCTTGTTTTACAGCACACGATTCGATAAAACGATGAAGGTCGGCGCGAGCGTGGTCGTCGCCCGACGCGGCGGCTGCTCGGCGACGTATGATGAACTGAACAAGTATTTCGCGATATGCGGCATGCCGATCGCCACGAGCCAGTATTGGAACAGCGCTCATGGCAGAGAGCCGGGACAGGCGGCAGAGGATCTTGAAGGTTTGCAGACGATGCGCACGCTCGCGCGAAATATGACATTTCTTATGAAGTCCATTGCGCTCGGCAAAGAAAAATACGGCCTGCCGGGAAAAGAGCCGTGGCAGTCGACGAGTTTTATACGATAATCAACTCCGCGGAGGGACGAAATGAACACATACGAATCGGAAGCCGCATCCCGCTGGGGCGACACGGCGGCGTGGCTGGAATATGAAAAGTGCTCGGGATCGCAATCGCCCGCGGAGCAGAAGGCGACCGCGGACGGCCTGATGGCGCTTTTCGCCCGGCTCGGCGAGCTGAAAGAACTCCCGCCGGAGAGCGACGAAGCGCAGGCGGCGGTCGCCGCGATCCGGCAGTATATCAGCGATCATTACTACGAATGCACCGACGAGATCTTTGCCGGACTCGGCGAGATGTACGTCGCCGACGAGCGTTTCAAAGCGAACATCGACGCGGCTGGCGGCGACGGCACCGCGGAGTTCGCGCGGGACGCGATCCGGGTGTGGTGCAAAAGAAGTCGCTAAGGAAAGAATGTATCGAACAATTACGAAGCAAACCGTAAGAAAAAAGCGTTTTTTCAAAAAAAATTGTGCAAAAAATTGTGCAAACGCGTTTTCAATTCTCAAAAACCCAATAAATACGGGGCAACCGGCAGTGTACACACGTGATCTCCAAAACCGCGTGTCCAGAGTTCGAGTCTTTGTGCCCCTGCCACATATACCGCTTGAAATATGCTTATTTCAGGCGGTTTTTCATTTTGGTTAATTCCTATCGGCTCCTGTGATTTCTTGAATAGTTTCGTTTTTCGAGTGAGTCTGTGTCAAAGTCTGTGTAAAAAAAGCACCTCGATAGAGGTGTAATTTCTTCAATCTTGTTGTATAAAGACTTGTTAGTCACTTTTTTAATATGTTTGCCGATTTTTCATATGCCGCGACCGCTTCGCCCCCCCGGCGTTGGCGGACAATTTGAAAAAAAGAAAAAACGTCAAACCTTTTGGCATTTCCCCGCGTCTATGCCGTGAAAAGGCAAAAGACTGCTTTCCCAAAATACACAATATAAGGAGAACAAAACAATGAGAAGAACTTATGCGTATAATTAGATTATAAGAATAATAAATGAAGAGCAGGCGCAGTTGATATGATCTTCACTCTTTCACATTGACTTTTCGATCGGCAGATACTATAATATTCAGTATGAATATACCGCGAAGTCATTTTAGATATATGAATTATGGAAGGAACCGAGAATAATGTATTGTATTTCGTGCGGACAAAGACTCGCCGACGACGATCGGTTTTGCTTAAGATGCGGAACGCCGGTGAAAAAAGCGTTTGAAAAAACTTCAGTCCGAGGTGGCATACGCTATTCGCCGAGGACACCGAAAGAGGGTTCGGGAAACTCTTTGCACGATACGCCGACTCTGTCGCAGAAGCCGTCGAATACCGCCGCTTGCGCGCCAAACTCGGCTCCTTTTGCGTCCGCAAACGTCAGTGTGAAAACGCAGGCCAAAAGGACTCTTTCGAGAAAAGGCAGAAAAGCTCTGATCATCGGCGGCATTTCCTCGTTTGTAGTTTCGGTCACGCTGATCGTCTTGATCGTTGTACTTGTCACCTCTTCGAGACACGACCTGTCCGGGACTTATAAATATAATGGAAGATTCCCGATCACGACGATCACATTCTCCACCGATGGGACGTTTACTGCCAGATGCGATTATTATGAATACAGTACCGGCGCCGTTTACTACGGGAAGTACAGCAAAAGCGGAGACGTTTACCACATCGAATTTACCGGAGCAAAATCGAACAGTGTTAACTCAGTCACCAACTATTCCGATGAAAATTTCGGGTACGGCTTCAAGATGTCAGCTCAAAAACGAGGGAACAATGCGCTCGATATATGGGTCAGCGGCGGCAATAATTATTACGCATGGATGGGCACGACGGTGACGTTTTATCAGTGAATAAATATCATGGCGGACGAATCGAAGTATAAGAGTTGAAGCAATAATCGGAACGAGGAGCACTGAATTGGATAAAAAGCATGAACAGGCTCTTGTATTCTCGGCAAAAAAGCAGCGAAAGCGGCTTCAAAGAATTATATAAGGCGTACTATCAGAAGGTTTACGCGCTCGCACGTACCACTATGAAAAACGACGCCGAAGCCGAAGACGTTCTGCAGCTGACCTTCATCAGCGCATGGAGGAATATCGGCGATCTTGACGACGTGACCGCGTTCAATACGCGGATACAGCGGATAACGCTCAATCAGTGCTATACGATGCTCAGAAAGCGCCGTATAGAAATCCCGATCGATCTCCCGGACGACGACGAGGGATCCGAACCTCTTCAGCCCGAATCGGGCGTCATGCTCCCCGAAGTCTGCGCGGAGAAAGAGGACCTCAGGCGCCGCCTCGCAAGGATCGGAAGTCAGATCGGCGCGGCGGCGGGGAACGCGGTCGGCGCGGAATAATACCGGACTCTTTTATAAGCACCCCGTAATCAAAAAAGGCTGAGCATTTTGTTTAAAAGCCTCGATTTCCCTGCGGTATGCGGAAAAATCCCCTTCACGCCCGCTTTGCAACCGACGCCGCAGAAATAAATCAAATTTTTTTGAAAAACTCTTGACAAACGATTCGTTATGTTGTATAATGCGATATGGTAAAAGGGCAAAACTGTTGAAAAGCAGTGGCGCAAAGCCGAGAACCTAAGGTGTTTTGACACTAAGGCGGTCCGGCTGCACCGGTATATGTCTGCGTAGACGCGGACATATATGGGTGCTGTTTTTTTGAAGAATGAAATCGGAGGTTTGTTTATGAAAAAACTTCTCTCAATTATACTTGTGGCTGTGATGTCGGTTTCGGCGTTCTGCCTTCCTGCTTATGCTTACGCAGGTCATGTGAACGACGGCGATTCGCTTTCGTTCGGCGGCGATTTCGGCGATCTGCTCGACTGGACGGGTATCGTCTTCGGTAACGTCAACAACGTTATCGACGTCGAAGGAACTCTCGCCGTCGGCGGCAGCTTCAATTCCACGACCGGCTTCTCCGCGAACAGCGGCGCCTACAGTCTGTATCCCGCTTCGACCGATAACATTGCGCTCCTCGTGGGCGGCAACGTGAACATCGCCGGCTACGGCAGCGTCTGGGGTCAGACCGTCGTCGGCAATGCCGAAGGCAACACCTATCATCTCTCGAACGTCACCGCTTCCGATACAACGAACGCTCAGTACACCGTCGCAAACTCCGACGGGTACTTCGCCGGCGCGATGAGCACCGCCTATGCCGCTAAGGCCGCCGTTGAAGCTCTCCCGGTGAACGGCGTATGCGAATCCGCATGGGGCACTTACACCTTCGTCGGCGATCCGAGCGCGGACGTGATCGTCTACAACCTCGATGATTCGGTTTTCAATTCTTATCTGTTCGATTTCACCATCGCCGACGGTCAGACGGTCATCGTGAACCTCACCGCCTCCGGCAGGATCGATTTCAGATACGGCGCTTTCCAGATCAACGGAAGTATGGATCCCGATTATTTGCGCGGCTTTAACCGCAATATCATAATCAACGTCGTCAACGCGACCGAGATCGGAATGACCTCCTGCGAACTGTACGGCATCCTTCTTGCTCCCGACGCAGATCTGACGGGAAGCGGCTCCAGCGTATGCGGGACCTCCATCCTGAACGGTCTTACCGGTTCGAACGGCTTTGAACTTCACGTTGGCTACGACAACAGTTTCGTTCCCGACGTTTCCTCCTCGACTCCCGCCGATCCCTCGACTCCCGCCGATCCCGGAACTCCCGCTGATCCTGACACTCCCGCTGTCGTTGACGGCGAGACCGTCAGCATCCGCATCGACGTTCCGCTGAAGATGGCGGTCGCGTTCGCGGACGGCACCGTTTACTACGGCGGCGAGATGAAAGACGTAGTCGTCGGCGAGGAATACCTGTTCCGTATGTGCGCTGTCAACTGGGAGAACGGCCTTTATGACGAAGAAGGCAACGGACTTGCCGGCACGGTCGTTTACAGAATGACCGTCGTTCATAAAGCTGAGTTCGACGCGCTTGCCGCAGAAGCCCGTCTGGATCCCGACAGATACACCGTCAAGGGTATCGACATCATCGACAACGTCGAGAAGCGGATCATCGTCGACTGCGACGCGACCGACACTCACCTCGAGACGGACGTCAACAATTTCTTCGTCGCTTACAGATTCCACTTCGCGGGCGGCGACTACGGCAAGCTGACCGGCATCGAGAACGTTGTCAACACTCCTCTCGAGAGCCTTTCGGTCAACCTCCCCGCCGGCTCGACCATCACCTGCAACGCTTATTTCGGTGATAAGCTTGTCGACACCGACTATGTGTTCATCACGACCAACTCCGGCGAGGGCATCTACGAAAGCGTTTACCTCACGAGCGTCAACGACTACACCTGGAATCATTAAGCATAAGAGACCGTGAAAACGGTCGGCTGAACAACAAACCGCATGACCGCCGCGAGGCGGTCATGTTTTTGTGTCCTCGGAGCGCGCCGTCGGCTTGCAAAATGATCGTTCTTCCCGCACATATTTGTTCCGCCCATATATATAATGGAGATTTCGATCTATTCGCGTGCGCTGCCACCGGGCGTAAATCTTCCCGATCAAAAAAATAAGTTTTTTTCAAAAAAGTATTGACAAGTCAAAAGAACGGTGATATACTGTTAATGCAATATGGGGCAAAAGTCCCACAGAGAGTATCCAAATGTTGCCAAACCTGCGGAAACACAGGGACGGAAAGCTTAGGAGTCTAATACATTTTAAAATGTCATGACAGTCCGGCTGCGATCTGAAAGGATCCGGTACGGACTGTTTTCAGTCCGTCCGAACAACATCTGGCCAAACCTGCGGAAACGCAGGGACGGAAAGCTCAGGAGTCTAATACATTTCAAATGTAATGACAGTCCGGCTGCGATCGAAAATATCAAGCGCGGGCTGTTTTTACGTCCGTCAGTAAAATGGAGGCTTATCATGAAGAAACTTCTCGGAATCATCCTTGCGATCACGATGATCATCTCGGTAGTCCTCTCCGCGGCTGTTTACGCCGACGAGGCCCCGGCGATCACCTATACCGATCACCTCACGGGGAACAGCGAGTACGACGTTACCGGCGCGTCCATCGCGTGGGTCAAGCAGGCTACCGGCGCTCTCGTCTGGGTCGCCGCTGACGACGCCCGCACCGACGACGAGATCATCGACGCCGCCAAGGCTGCCGATCCGTCTCTCGCCAACAGCGTCAGGAATTTCGCAGTCCTCAGAGGACTCGGCTCCGCTCAGACTCCCAACGGAAACGGCTCGAAAGCGCTCGTGACCGTCGCCGAGGCGGAGGGCGCAACGATCCTCTCGATCAGCGGCAATTACAGCCACTTCGTGTCCGGCACCCCGGTCGCCGCGGCGGACGATACGACCGCTGAGACCGAAGTTCCCGCCGGGAACGGCGC
The DNA here is from genome assembly GCA_017619885.1 of Clostridia bacterium. Classification (GTDB taxonomy): domain Bacteria; phylum Bacillota; class Clostridia; order Oscillospirales; family CAG-272; genus UBA1248. The sequence goes on from JAFZRM010000174.1 coordinate 6,506, forward strand.
CGCAACGGGCTCGGGCGCACAGGGCGAGACCGTCAGCATCCGCATCGACGTTCCGCTGAAGATGGCGGTCGCGTTCGCGGACGGCACCGTTTACTACGGCGGCGAGATGAAGGACGTCGTTGTCGGTCAGGAATATATGTTCCGTATGTGCTCCGTCAACTGGGACAACGGCATCTATGACGAGGACAACGGTCTTGCGGGCACGGTCGTTTACAGAATGACCGCCGTTCATCAGAATGAGTTCAAGGCTCTTGCCGCACAAGCGCTTCAGGATCCCGACAGATACACCGTCAAGGGTATCGACATCATCGACAACGTCGAGAAGACGATCATCGTCAACTGCGACGCCGCCGACACTCACCTCGAGACGGACGTCAACAATTTCTTCGTGGCTTACAGATTCCACTTCACGAGCTCGGACTACAACAGAAAGACCGGGATCGAGAAGGTCGTGAACACCCCCGTCGAGAGTCTCTCGGTCAACCTCCCGGCAGGTACCACCGTCACCTGCAGCGCTTATTACGGTGAGGAGCTGCTCGGCACCGACTACGTCTTCATCACGACCAACTCCGGCGAAGGCATCTACGAAAGTGTTTACCTCACGAGCGTAAACGACTACACCTGGGCTTATTGATCCGAACGGACAGTGATACGGTCGTACCGTCGCTTCGTCTTGAAATACACTTGCTTGCTTTGACTGCATTTTCCGTTCGGGAAGCGGGCGGATATTATGCCGATGGCGAAGTCGCCTGCGCTCCCCCGGACGCTTGAGTTAAATCAATAGATTTTTATGCCTTGCCGCGGTATCGCTCGGCAAGGCATATTTTGAGAAAACACGGCGCAAGAAAACAGCGATCGCGCTTCCCTGCGCCGTTTTACGGTGATAATAACTTTGTGATAAAGGAGTAATGACTCAAGTGAGATCGACATCGCTCGTTAAGCGCGCCGCGGTTTCAGCGCTCGTTCTCGCTCTTTTGACGGCGACGTTCTCGCTGTATTCGTGCAGCGGGTACGATCCCAACAGAAAAGAAGACGAAACTATCGACACCGCGCAGAACGGCGGCTCTTTCAATAACGTCGCCGAGACGCAGCCCGCCGCTCCGATCGACGGGGATTACATCTCGATCGGCGGAGGACGCGACCAGGTCCGCGAGATCAACGGCGTCAGCGTCGACGTCGGCGCGTTCGCCCGCCGCAGCTATGAGCTGTGCTACCTGCTCGGACAGACCTCGTTCGCTTCCCCGTCGGAGATCTCGCTCGACTCCGCCGTGTTGTTCGCGTTCTGCCATTTGTATTACGATGAGCTGTGGACAATACCGAGGAACGGCAACCTGCTCTGCACCGCCTCTGCGGACCAGATCACCGAAAAACTCGCCGAATACTTCGGCGACGCGAAGTTCGACGTACTGCTCTCCTCATACTATTCCTCGCACACCGAGAAATTCGAGATGTTCGCGCCCACTCAGTACGGAATGAACCTTTTCTACAACGTCGACTCCGCGGAGACAGACGCAAACAGCGACAACTTTATGATATATACGTCTTTCTATAAGGACAGCAGCAAGAAGGATCTTCTGGGCAGGACTGTACTTTCGCTGAAAATATCGGACGGCGCCGCGACCATCGTTTCGCTGTCCTCGGAGTATTGACGCAGGGAGGAAAACTGTGAGCGACGTAAACGAAAATCCCGCGCAGGACATCGAAAAAAACGATGATCCCGTGCAGGGAGCAAGCGAAAACGCTGATCCCGCAGAGAACAACCGTCCGGAGATCGAACGGCTGAAAACCGCGCTTCGCGATATCCGCGAGCATATGAAACAGATCGACGAGATCCTCGAATCCGTCGATGATCTTCTCGGCGAAAACGGTACGTCTCCCGACGCTCCCGCGAGCCAGGAGGAGATCATCGATCTTCTCAAAAAGTATTCAAGACTGTAGGAGTGACCGATGTCGAAGAAAAAGAGCAGCGACACGGAAAAAAGAATAGTCAAAAAGCTTACCGGGGGAGCGATCCCCCTTTTAGGCGTTGCGCTCGCGCTTTTCATCGTGACCGGAGCTATCTATCTGCTCTTTAACCGGCTCTTTTCCGATATGAGCGGGAACGACCTCGTCACCGGCTGGGAGTACACTTATTCCGACACGTCGGACGTCAAGTACCGCAGCGATCTTATGCGCATCTACAATTCGCAGAACCCGATCGTGACCGGAGACGCTCATCACGACTACGTGTATTTCATAAAGACCTTCGAGGCGTCCGACGAGCCGCGCACGCTTACGATTCTGACCGACCATTCTCCCGTCAGGATCATTGTGAACGGACACGAGCGTTACAACGACAGATATTCCGGGGACGGCAGCGCCGCTTATACGGGCAACTGCTATAACTCGATCGTGATCGACCCCTCGGCGAGAGACGTGCAGGTCGAGGTATTCATGCGGATCCCCTTCTCGGTGCGCTTCGAGGCGACCATGACAACCGGCGACCACGCGACGTCTTTCGAGCCGAGCGGCTTCTTTTACGCCGGATGCGTGCTGTGCGTTATCGCTCTTATAGGCTCTTTCATCCTGTTCATACTCAGCTTTAAGAAAAAGATCTCTCTCCGCTCGAGCGCGGCATTCCTTGTCCTCGCGTATTCCGGGGCGGTCGAAGCGCTTTACGTTTCGCGGGACTATACGTATTTGCTCAACGAGCCGATTTGGACGAACATCATATCGTGCGCGATGTTTCTCACGGTGTTTTTGCTGGTCCTGATGCTGACGCGATTCGTCAGAAGAAGCCGTCTGATCGTCGTGCTGACGCTTCTCTCGTTCGCGATGAGCAGCGCGCTTTTGATCATTGCCGACGCCGCCTGGAGCCTGAAGGCGGCGTCGGGCTGCGCCGCCGTGTTCGGAACGCTATGCGCCGCCGTGATCACGCGCTCGACGTATAAGTCGACGGTAGCGCGAACGCAGTTCGCCTCGGGACTCCTCGTTTTCTCCGCGTATCTCTTCTTATCTTCGGCAATAGGCGGTCTGTGTCTGTTCTTTCGCAAAACCGACGCGGCGATCTTTTTCTCCGTGTTCCCGAGCATAGTGATCCTGGTCGCGCTTCTGATCATCGACCGCGTCCACGTGAGCGTCGCCGAGGAGAAGGCACGGCTCGCTGTCCGCAGCCGTCTGTACGGGGACTGCGTCGACAAGCTCTCCTCATTCATTCGCAAAGTGCTCGGCTACGAAACCACGGAGCAGTTTCTGAACAACGCTCCCGAGGCGATCGCCGCGCTCGCGGAGTCGTATGAGGAGACGGAGGACGGGACCGAGCACGAGATATATTACTGCGCCGCAAAGAAGGATGACACCGAATACGTCGAGTATGTGAACAACGACGTTGAGGACTGTCAGTATCAGATCATCGAGCGCAATCTGTTCCGTGACAATTCGCTCTATTTCTTCTCCGGCACTTATTTTGAGATGGTGTTCCGCCCTGCCAACACATCCGTCGTAATATTCCATTTCGAGGGGCTCACCTGCTGCCTCGACCGCTTCTTCATCGATCTTATGGAGTCCGCGTACTCCGGGCTCGAGGCGGCGCTCGAAAAAATAGTGAAATCCGACAAATCCGACGACGTCACGATCCTCGAACACCTCGCCCAGGCGGCAGAGATGTCGGACGGCTATTACGCCTCACACGGCGAAAACGTCGAGCGCTTCACACGCGCCATCTGTGAGAAAATGGGTCTCGACGAAGAGACCGCCCGCCGCATTTCATATGCGTCGAAATACCATGATATCGGCAAATTCGCGATCCCTCGCGGTATCATCCGCAAGGAGGGTCGGCTCTCCGACGAGGAGAGAGCGATCGTCAACGAGCACTCCGAATACGGCTATAAGCTGCTCTCCGCCTTCTCCGATAACGAAGAGATCGCCCTCGCCGCCGAGATCGCGAGGTATCATCACGAGCATTACGACGGCTCGGGACGCTACGGTCTGGCGGAGGACAAGATCCCGCTTTCCGCGCGTATCGTCGCCGTCGGCGACACCTTCGACGCGCTGACCTCCGAACGCTCCTACAAGAAGGCGTGGTCATTCGAGGACGCGGCGGTGGAGCTGAAGAGGTGCTCCGGCACCGTTCTCGATCCCGAGGTCGTCTCCGCGTTTCTCGGGTCGCTCACGGAATTCATAAAGATAAAGCTCGATATGGAGTAGTCGGGATATGAACGATAATGATAAAAAGCTGCCTCCGGAGCAGTACGCCTCCGGAGCAAAGGAAAAAAAGCGCATACCGATACCGGTCATAATCGTGATCGTCTTCGTGCTCATCGTCTCGGTGATCTTCGGCGGCTGGTACGCGATGCCCTCAAAGCATATAAAAGTCGCCGTGCTCAACAAAACGGTCCTTTCCTACGCCGAGGATAACGGGATCAACCGCGATTCGGTCTACCGCAAGCACAAAGGCTTTTTCGGCATCCTTGAACAGCAGAAGTACACAAAGGGCGACGGCTCGTACTACAATTACACGAAGGACTATTACGGCCCTCTCCTCGACGACGAGGGCGCGTATGCAGGGTATAACGAGCTGAGCGACATCACCGGGCCGGTCGATCTTCTGTACCTCTCCGACGCATACGGCATCGAACAAAAAGGCGTCGAGACGACGACCTACAACGACGGGATCACCGCCGATGAAATGTCGGTCATATCGTACTGCTACGAGAGCGGGGCGACGGTCCTCACCGAAATGACGATGTTCAGCTCGCCGCTTTCCGATTCCGTTTATACTCAGCTCTGCGCGATGTGCGGAGTCACCCCGACCGGCTGGCTCGGAAGATACATCTTCGATCTTCAGGATTTCACCGACATCCCCGAATGGGCGCGTCCGTGGTACGAGCAGCAGGAGGGTATCGAGTGGCGCTTTACCGGTCCGGGCATCCTGCTCGTTTCGAAGGATAGGATCCTCATTTTCACTCAGAACGAGGATTTTCAGTCGAACAATCTCCTTAAGATCTTCGTAAACGAAGCCTACGAGGACGAGTTTTCCGGATGCCGCACCGCGAATTTCTATAACTGGTTCGAACTCGTCGAGCCTAATTACGGCACGGAGCAGATCGCCACGTACGAGTTCAATTTCAGCACGGCAGGTATGGAAAAATTCGCCGAGGTATCGAACACCCCGCGCTTCGCCGCCGTGACCCGAAAGACTCAGGAGGGGCACGCGCCGGTCTACTATTTCGCGGGCGACTTCAACGACTACACGTCGGGACGCCGCTACTCGAACTTTTTGTTATCCGACAAGCTGTACCGCTTCCTCTCCTATGACCGTCAGGGCGATATAACGAACTTCTTCTGGTCGTTCTATTCGCCGATGATGATCGAGATCCTCGACGAAGTCGAGCCGATCGAAGAGAATGCCGCAAAGGAAGCTCACGGCGAGACCTCCCGCGTCGCCTACGGCAAATTCCAGGTCGCGAAAAACGGCGGCTGGCAGGACCTCGAAATGAAAGCTGTCAGCATAAACGGCTGCGAGCCGGGCGAGAGCGAGCCGGGCAGAGACCTCTCGTATTATGAGAAGCTGATCTCATACGCCTCAGACCTCGGCGCGAACTGCATCGAGGCGAAGGAGCTTCTGCCGCCGGAGTTCTATTCTGCGCTGCTGACGTACAATACGAGAAACAAGAACTCGCCGATATATCTGATGCAGACCGTGC
>JAFZRM010000175.1 GCA_017619885.1 Clostridia bacterium
AACCCCCGCCATCCCCCCAACGTTTGTTGGGGCTTTTTGAGCGGTTGGTCTGATGCGGCTTTAGCCGCGCGCGCGGGCGTACCCCCCCACCACCCGCGCGCTTGCCTTTTCATTCTTAACCGTTTGTTCGGCGAAGCCTCTTGACGGCGGGTCGTCGAGGGCGCCGACCCCTACGGATTGGCCGCGTGCCCCATCAGAGATGGGAGGGGAACAGGGGGCTTGGGGGGTGACGAGCATTGCGCCGCCGGGGGCGGATGAAGCAATGCGAGGAAGGCGCAGCGGTCGAAAAAATCAAGCATGGTCACGGTAGTGACGCGATGATTTTTTCGGGTCACCGCAAGCGGGTTTGAGGGGTGGGCGACCCCCAAAGAACGTCGCGAAGCGACTCCTTGTATCCGCGGGCAAAGAAAAGTTAAAAATCGCACACATTATATTAAAATCGGATATTGAGATTTTAAAATCCTTATGATATCATATTCCACAAGGAATCCTGCAACCGGGAGGAAAACGATGAAAAAAGTGCTTTGCGCCGTTCTCGCGGCGCTTGCCGTGACGGCGATGCTCATAATGTCGGGCTGTCACAACGGCTCCGGTCCTTCGAATCCGGACGACTCGCTTTACAACGGCGAGGAGCTTAACGACGGTCTGCCCGATATCAAATTCAACAACGAAGTCTTCCGCGTGATCATCAGCACCGGTCACATGTGCACCGGCGACATCTACACCGAGGACCACGAGACGGGCGACCCGCTTCACGACGCGGTGTTCCGCCGCAACGCCAACGTCTGCGAGCGGTTCGGCATAAAGATCGAGGTCTACGATCAGGAAAACTCGATCTCGGTCGTCAGCACGAGCGTAAAAGCCGGCTCGGACGAATACGATCTCGCGTTCGTCGGCATAGTCTACGGATCGGAGCTGGCGCAGGAAAACCTCGTGCTCCCGTTCCACAAGTTGCCGTACGTCAACCTCGAGCAGCCCTGGTGGGACAAGGACATCTGGAACGGCTTCTCTATCCGCAACAACCTGATGATGGTCAACGGCGACATAAGTCCCTCGAGCTTCAGCGTGACTTCCTGTATGTTCTTCAACAAAACGCTGCTCGACAAGCTCGACATACAGTATCCGTACGAGCTCGTGCGTCAGGGCAAATGGACGCTCGACCGGCTCTACGAGATGACGAAGGACGCAACGGTCGACCTTGACGGCGACTTAAAGGCCACGCCCGACAGCGACATGGACCGCTTCGGCCTCGCCGCCTGGTGCCTCGACGCGCCGTACAGCCTCTATTACGCGGCGGGCGGCATGCTCGTATCGAAAGACCAGGACGACGTGCCATACTACAACGCGAACCTCGAGCGCGACACGCTTATATACAACAAGATCTACAACGTCGTGATAAAGAACAACGCGTATTTCGAGACGGACATCGATTTCGTCGAGCGCGTCGGACAGACGTTCCTTGAAGGACGCGCGCTGTTCTACGACGCGACGCTGTCCACCGCTGAAGTGCTGCGCGAGATGGACGACGAATACGGCTTCGTGCCGGTGCCGAAGTTCGACGAGCTGCAGTCCGAATACAAATCGTTCGTCAACGGCGGCTCCGCGATGCTCTGCGTGCCCGCGACCGTGCCCGAAGCGCGGCGCGAATTCGTTTCGATAATCATCGAAGCGCTCGCCAGCGAAGCTTCCCGCACCGTCACGCCGGTGCTGAAGGAGAATTACCTGAAGCGCAAGATCACGCGCGACGCCGATTCAGCCGACATGATCGACTACATAGTCAAGCACCGCGTGTACGACATGGCGTACATCAACATGCACCTCGGCGTCGGCTCCTACGTAAAAGAGCTGCTTACAAAGAAAGCGACCGACATCTCCTCAACGCTGAAAAGTTATCAGAAAGTCTCCGAAAAGAAGATCCAGCTGATCGTCAAGGCGTTCGACAAGAGCCTGAATTCATGACAAAGCCTCCGGCGGAGTGAAAACTCCGCCGGTTTTTTTCAAAAAACGGAGTAAAAGGGGTTGAAATCCGCGCTCCTTTATGATATTATGATAACAGAATATAAAAACGAGAAAGGCAACCGCATGAAAAAGATACTGTGCGTTATCATTTCGGCGCTGTTCGTCCTCTCCGCCGCTCTCCTCGCCGGCTGCGCGAAGGATCCCGCGGAAAACAGCGAGACGACGGACGAGATAACGACCGTCCCCGAGGATACCGTGATAAAGGACGATCTGCCCGAGGTGTCGTTCAAAGGGAAAACGTTCCGCGTCATCCTGCAGGAAGACAGCAGCGGCGACGTGTTCACCGAAGATCACGAGATCGGCGAACCGCTCCACGACGCGGTGCTGCAGAGGAACATAAACGTCTGCGAGAGGTTCGGCATAGAGCTTGACGTATCGAAGGACGAATACTCCGCCGTCAACGCCTCGATCACGAGAAGCGTGAAAGCGGGCTCCGACGAATACGATCTGTGCTTCGTCCACATGGTGAGCGGCGCGGCGCTCGCGCAGTCGAATCTCGTGCTGCCGTTTCAAAAGCTGCCGTACGTCGATCTTGAAAAGCCGTGGTGGGACAAAGACATCTGGAACGGCTTCTCGATCCGCAACAACCTGATGATGGTAAACGGCGACATCAGTCCGAGAAGCTTCTCGATCACCTCGTGCCTGTACTTCAACAAGACGCTGTTCGACAAATTCGACCTGCAGTACCCGTACGAGCTCGTCAGATCCGGCGAGTGGACGTTCGACAAGCTATACGAGCTGACGAAAGGCATGACGCGCGACGAGGACGGCGACGGAAAAGTCTCCGCAGAAAGCGGCAGCTCCGACATATACTGCCTCACCTCCTGGTATCTCGACGTGCCGTACAGCTTCTACTACGCCGCGGGCGGCATGCTCGTGTCGAAGGACGAGAACGACGTGCCGTACTACGATCCGAATCTCGAGCGCGACACGATAATATACAGAAAGATCTACGACGTTATAATCGGCAACAACGCGTATTTCGAGACCAACATAGGCAATTACATGCGAGTCATCGAGACGTTCTTCGAAGGTCACGCGCTGTTCTACGACTCGACTCTGGCAGCCGCCGGAACACTTCGCGAGATGGACAACGAGTTCGGCATCCTGCCCGTACCGAAGCTCGATTCGGCGCAGACCGATTACAGATCGTTCGTCAACGGCGCCTCGAGCATGATCTGCGTGCCGGCGACGGTCACGTCCGAATCTCAGCGCGAATTCGTCTCGATCATAATCGAAGCGCTCGCGAGCGAGGCTTACCGCACCGTCACCCCGGTGCTTAAGGAGACGTATCTTAAGCGCAAGATCACGCGCGACGCCGATTCCGCCGACATGATCGACTACATCGTCCGCAACCGCGTGTTCGACATGGCGTACGTCAACATGCACGACGGCGTGGGCTCCTACGTCCGCGACCTGCTCAAATCCGGCGCGACCGACATCTCCTCGATGCTGAAGAAATATCAGAAGACCGCCGCGAAAAAGATCGAGACCATAGTCAAGGCGTTCGACAAGAGCCTCAAATAATAAATACTTCCGGAAATTCCCGCGCAGAAACTGAAATCCGCGGCAATACGAATAAGAACACAAATCAACTACGTATGGAAAGGAAAGAAATGAAAAAACTGCTAAGCATCCTTCTTGCGGCGATGATGGTCGCCGGCGCGATCGTGATGACGGGCTGCGCCGACAATAATACCACCCCCTCCGCAACCACCGCCTCCGGTTCGGATCAGGACGTAACGACGGAACCGGAGGAGACCGAGGTTTCCGACGATCTGCCTTCGGTCACGTTCAAAGGAAAAACCTTCAGAGTACTGCTTCAGGAGCAGTCCGAGGACGATCTCTTCACAGAGGATCACGAGACCGGCGACCCGCTGCACGACGCCGTGTTCCGCCGCAACAATCTCGTTTCGGACAGATTCGGTATCGAGCTTGAGATCGAGGTCGACGCCTGGAGCTCCGTCAACGAAACGATCAGCAGAGCCGTCAAAGCCGGATCGGACGAGTACGACCTCTGTTTCGTCCACATGGTCAGCGGCGCGGCGCTCGCCCAGTCCAACCTCGTGCTACCTTTTGAAAAGCTGCCGTACGTCAACCTTGAAAAGCCCTGGTGGGACAAAGACATCGGCAACGGCTTCTCGATCCGCAACAACATGATGATGGTCAACGGCGACATCAGCCCGTTCAGCTTCAGCATAACGTCCTGCCTGTATTTCAACAAGACGATGTTCGACAAGCTCGACCTCGAATACCCGTATGAACTCGTAAGACAGGGCAAATGGACGCTCGACAGGCTGTTTGAGCTTACAAAGGATATCACCTCCGACGGGGACGGCGACGGGACCATCTCTCCCGACAGCACCAAAGACGTCTTCGGTCTGTCATCGTGGTATCTCGACGTGCCGTACAGCTTCTACTACGCCGCGGGCGGCATGCTCGTCTCCAAAGATCAGGACGACGTCCCGTACTACGCTCCGCAGCTCGAGCGCGACACCAAGATTTACGCGAAGATATACGACGTCATAATCACGAACAACGCCTATTACGAGACCGACGTGACGACGGCCAACTTCCCGCGCGTCGCCAAGACGTTTGCCGACGGGCGCGCGATGTTTCTTGACGCGAAGCTGTCAACCGCGGAGGAGCTGCGTGAGATGGACAACGAATTCGGTATCCTGCCGGTGCCGAAGTTCGACGAGGCGCAGGCCGATTACAAGTCGTTCGTCAACGGCGCGTCGAGCATGGTATGCGTGCCCGCGACGGTCACGTCCGATTCGCAGCGCGAATTCGTATCGATCATAATCGAAGCTCTCGCGAGCGAGGCGTACCGCACCGTGACGCCGGTGCTTAAGGAAAACTACCTGAAGCGCAAGATCACGCGCGACGCCGAATCCGCCGACATGATCAATTACGTCGTCAGAAACCGCGTGTTCGACATGGCGTACGTCAATATGCACGACGGCGTGGGCTCCTACGTCCGCGACCTGCTCAAATCCGGCGCGACGGATATTTCATCGACCTTGAAGAAATATCAGAAAACATCCGCGAAAAAGATCGAGTCGATAGTCAAGGCGTTCGACAAGAGCCTCGAGAGCTGACTGTAAACCTCATAACGGACCGGAAGACCGCTTCCGGTCCTTTTTTTTCAAAAAGATCGCAGCAGTCGGCCGGAAAATTAGCGAAAACGATTGAAATTCACGAAAAAATATGGTATGATAGGCACAGTAAACACTACAGAAAGGGACAATTATGAAAAAGATTTTTTGCGTGCTGTTTTCGGTCATGTTCGTGCTTTCCGCCGCCGCGTTCACGGGCTGCGCGAAAGAGCCCTCGGCGCAGAAAGACACGACCGACAACACGACGACGGTCGAAGAGGTGACTCAGATAGCAGACGATCTGCCCGAAGTATCGTATAAGGGACAGACCTTCAGGGTCATAATCCCGGACGGCATGGAGCTCGATATCTACACCGAGGATCATGAGACGTCCGAGCCTCTGCACGACGCCGTTTTCCAGCGCAACAAAGCCGTCTGCGACAGATTCGGCATCGAGATCGAGGTCTCGACGGACGAATACAGCGCGGTAAACGCTACGATCAGCCGCAGCGTCAAAGCCGGCTCCGACGATTTCGACCTCTGCTTCGTGCAGATGGTGGCGGGCTCCGCGCTCGCGCAGTCGAATCTCGTGCTGCCTTTTGAAAAGCTGCCGTACGTAAATCTCGAGCAGCCCTGGTGGGACAAGGACATCTGGAACGGCTTTTCCATCCGCAACAACCTGATGATGGTCAACGGCGACATCAGCCCGGCGAGCTTTTCGATCACGTCCTGCATGTACTTCAACAAGACGATGTTCGACCGACTCGACCTCGAATACCCGTACGAGCTCGTAAGACAGGGCAAATGGACGCTCGACAAGCTTTATGAGCTGACGAAGGACGTCACACACGACGAGGACGGCGACGGAAAAATCACCGCCGACAGCACGCGCGACGTCTACGGTCTGTCTTCGTGGTATCTCGACGTGCCGTACAGTTTCTATTACGCCGCGGGCGGGATGCTCGTCTCCAAAGACCAGGACGACGTCCCGTACTATGACCCGCAGCTCGAGCGCGACACCGAGATATACAAAAAGATTTACGACGTCATAATCACGAACAACGCGTATCTGGAAACGTCGATACCCGACTTCCCGAACGTAGCCAAGACCTTCTCCGATGGCCGCGCGCTGTTCCTTGACGCCAAGCTGTCTACCGCCGACGAGCTGCGTGAGATGGACAACGAGTTCGGAATCCTGCCGGTACCAAAGTTCAGCGAAGCGCAGACCGATTACAAATCGTTCGTAAACGGCGCGTCGAGCATGGTATGCGTGCCCGCGACCGTGTCGAGCGACGCCAAGCGCGAATACGTCTCCATAATCACCGAGGCGCTGGCGAGCGAGGCCTACCGCACCGTGACGCCGGTCCTTAAGGAAAAATACCTCAAACGCAAGATCACGCGCGACGCCGAATCCGCCGACATGATCGACTACGTCGTCAGAAACCGCGTGTTCGACATGGCGTACGTCAATATGCACGACGGCGTCGGCTCCTACGTGCGCGACCTGCTCGCATCCAAATCCACGGATATATCTTCGACGTTTAAGAAGTACGCGAAGACCGCGAAAAAGCGCGTGGAGAGCATAGTCAAGGCGTTCGACAAGAGCTTACAGTCATAACAAAAAAAATACGTGCCGGCATTTCGCCGGCACTTTTCGGGAGGATCAGAATGACATATCTGCAAAAACTGCGCACGCTCGAAAAATACAGAGGCAGCTGCGCCTACGCCGACCGCATCGTATCGGAGCTAATATACCTAGACGGAGTCTCGAAGAATGAAAACGGCGCCTACGACGGCCGCATCGAAGGCGCCGCGGACGAACTTCTTTCTTCCGCGGAAAAATACGGCACGCTGACCGCGCCGGAATGCAGACGGGTCGAGGAGTCGCTTTCCGATCTTTCGCCGGCGGCGAAAAAGTACACGGAGCTGTTCATAAGCCACGCGCATATCGATATGAACTGGATGTGGGGCTACAACGAGACGGCGGCGGTGACCGTCGACACGTTCCGCACCGTGCTCGATCTGATGAACGATTATCCCGATATGACGTTCGGACAGTCGCAGGCGTCGACATACGAGATAATCGACCGCTTCTGCCCCGAGCTCATACCGGATATAAAAGAGAGGATCAGAGAGGGCAGATGGGAGGTCACGGCCGCCGAATGGGTCGAGCCGGACAAGAACATGCCCGACGGCGAATCGCTGACGAGACAGATCCTGCAGTCGCGCAAATATCTCGGCAGACTGCTCAAGATCGACCCGGATTCGCTTAACATCGATTTCGTGCCGGATACGTTCGGGCATAACGGCAACGTCCCGGAGATCCTCGCGGACGCCGGGATAAAGTATATGTATCACTGCCGCGGACACGTCGGACCGTGCGTATACCGCTACGTCAGCCCGTCCGGCAAAAGCGTCCTCTGCTACCGTGAATACGAGTGGTACAACGGCGAGATCACGCCGCATAAATTCGCGCTCGTCCCGCAGTTCTGCGCCGACACCGGAGTCGACACGTATCTGTGCGTGTTCGGCGTCGGAGACCACGGCGGCGGGCCGTCGAGGCGCGATATCGAACACATAATCGAGTACGCGAAGTGGCCGCTGACGCCGACGATGCGCTTCGGCACGTTCCGCGAATTCTTCGCTCTGCTCGACGGGGCCGGCATCGATTTCCCCGTATACGACACGGAGCGGAATTATCTGTTCACCGGATGCTACACGACGCAGAGCCGCATAAAGATGGCGAACCGTATCGCCGAGGCGAGACTGAACGACGCCGAAGCCCTCGCCGCCTGCGCTCACCTGCTCGCCGACGCGCCGGTACAGCCCGACAGGCTCGACGGGGCGTGGAGGCGCGTGCTGTTCAACCACTTCCACGACATTCTCCCCGGCTCCGGAACGGTGGAGACGCGCGAGTTCGCGATGGGAAGGTTCCAGGAGGCGATGGCGGATATCAACACGTTCGCAACGCTGAGCATGAAACGCATATCCGAGGCGACGGACACGTCGTCCATCCCGTTCACCGATCCCGGCGAGACGACGTCCGAGGGCGGCGGCGACGGATTTTTACAGTCGCAGAACACGCATTACCGCTTCACGGCGTCCGAGCGCGGCAACGGCCCGGTGCGCGCGATACAGCTGTTCAACCCGACCGCGCTTACGCGCGACGAATACACCGAGGTCGTGATCTGGGATTACTCGTACGGCTTTGCCGACACGGCCCTGACCGCGCCGGACGGCTCCGAAGTCCCGTTCTGCGTCGTAAACGAAGGCAACGGCTACTGGGGACACCGCTACGCTACTCTGATGCTGCGCGCGCAGCTCGAACCATACGGTTACACGACGTACGTGCTGTCAAAGCGCGAGGCTGAAGGCCGCGCGGACGTGCGACCGCACGTATACGAATACGTCGACACGCATATAAACGACGAGCCGATCGTGCTTGAAAACGATCTGATCCGCGCGCTGTTCGAAAAGAGCTGCTGCCGGCTGATATCTCTCGTCGACAAACGCACGGGAGAGCAGCTGATCGACAAACCGTCGTGTTATTTCAAATACATCGAGGAAAACCCGGTCTACGGCATGACGAGCTGGCGCGAGGGGCCGTGTATGAAGGCGACCGATCTCAACGCGCAGAACGGCGTGAGATACACGGGGCTCGGCGCAAACGGCATTTACAGCCTGATAAACTACGAGCTTTCTTTCGGCACGTCGAACCTCACCTGTTCGGTAAAACTGAAAAAAGGCTCGCCCGTGCTCGAGTTCGAGACGAGGATCGATTACAGCGAGGCGGCGGAGCGCGGAAAGAAGATACCGCAGATCGCGTTCGCCGTGCCGGTCGGATATCCGGTGAAGGGCGGCTTCGTGCGCGACATACCGTACGGCACGCTCCGCTCCAACGCCGCGGCTCACGCCGTACCGGCGCTGTCGTATATCTGCGCGGACGGCGAAAAGGATTCGATCGCGCTGATGACTGATACGAAATATTCGTATAAATTCGACGGCAGGGAGATGTCGGTGACGCTCATCAGGAGCGCTTACGATCCCGACCCGTACCCCGAGCGCGGCATACACGACATCCGCATCGGCGTCGCGGTATGCACGCCGCAGAGCGCGGGCGATATATCGCTGTCGTTCAACCGTCCTATAGCGTTCACGTCTGCGACGAAGCACGGCGGCACTCTGCCGCTCCGCGGATCGGCGCTGAGCGTCGAAGGCGACGTCAGAGTCACGGCCGTAAAGCCGTCCGAGGATGCCGCGGGCACCGCCGTAAGGCTCTGCGAGCAGAACGGCAGAGACGTGAAAGCGACGGTAAGCCTGAACCGTCCGGTCCGCGAAGCGTATCTGTGCCGCAGCGACGAGAAAAAGCTCGAACCGCTGACCGCGCACGGCCGCGGCGTGACCGTCGACGTCCCGGCGTACTCAACCGTAACGCTCGTGATACACTGAAGCAAAAAAAGCCGCCGCGCTATGCGGCGGCTTTTTTCAGTTAATAACTTAGAGTTGATAGTGAATAACGTCGGTGTCCCTGCGGGACGAATCGTGTGCCGCCATACGCGGCACGATAGGGGGTTCCCCTCCCCCCCTATCCGGGAACCCCCACCGCTGTTCGCGGCGGGGAACCCCGGCACCACCCCCTAACCCCCGCCTCCCCCCAACATCTGTTGGGGCTTTTGAAAACGGGTCGTCGAGGGCGCCACCCCTACGTCATCGCGGCCCCTCAAGTCGTGCACGCGACTTGTGGGAGGGGAACAGGGGGTTTGGGGGGTGACGAGCATTGCGCCGCCAAAGGGGTTCTCCACCGCGAACTGGAGAGCGGTGGGGGTTCACGTAGCCGACTCCTTTTTTAATTCCGCATCATTTCACGATCACCGCCGCGTACGCTTTGAGCGTGAACGAGACGGCGTTTCCGTTCCTTTCGGCGAAGATATAATCGTCGTTCAGCGGATCGTACACGTCGATAGTATCCGAGCCCATATCGACGGTGATAGTCTTATCTCTGTTCTCGGCGTTGACGAGCAGGAGATTGCCGTTTCTGTAAAGCGCGGCGACGCCTTTATGGTCGCCCGCCACCCTGAACGGCTTGCCCTCGGACTGAGCGGCGCGCACGGCGTCGCCTATACCGAGGCAGATTATCGCGTCCGTACCGTCCGCCGTAAATCCGAAATCCTCCGCGAAATATACGTGTACTCCGTCGTATCTCATGCGCGAGATGACGTCTTTTTCCCGATCCGTCAGCGTGCACGGCGGGATGAGCAGCGATTCGAAGAACACGCCGTTGTACAGCGGCATATCTATGAAGCCCTCGGACGTGTCGGATTTCTCGAGCAGCTCAAGATCGACGAAATGGTATACCGCCTGGTTGTCGTTCAGTTCCTTTACAACTTTCATAAGTCCGTCCGCGCAGGCGTTCTTCACCTTTACCATATCGCCGTCCTTGATAAGTCCGTCGATGCCGGTCGTCGTGTTTTCGGCAATGGTGTTATAGGGATAATACAGAGCGATCGAGGTGAAGTCGCCGCCCTTCATATTCTCGTCGACCGCACCGATGCAGCGGTTGTATTTATTGTATTTTTCCTTATCCATGACGTTTTCGCCGTAGTACGACGTGAATGTGTCGACGCCGTATGCGTACTGCAGAAGCTGTGAGCAGAGCATCTGATCGTCCGTCACTTTTCCGCCCTGGGAGTGCGCCGACACCTCGCTCATAACGTGCGCGCGGCCGTAGTTAAACGCGATCGACGATACGAGCTTCGGCGTGAACGCCATATCGTACACGATCTCGGGGATCGAATGGAGCATATCGATTCCCGGGTAGTGCATATGGCGCAACAGCGAGAAATAGTTGCCCTCGAACATCGGGTGCAGTCTTATATCGTCTTCAAGCAGTATGTGGCCCGAGAACGGCAGACCGACCGAATTGCAGTAGTCTGATATCTGCTGGAAATACGCTTCCTCGACGAGGCGGCTCATCTCCGTATACCACGCCCTGCGCACGTCGCGCGCGGTCTCCGTATCGACGCCGAACAGATAGACGAGGCAGTCGTAAATATTTATGCCGTATTTCGTCATCATGCGGTTGTCTATGTTTTTGCCCCACGTCGTCATCGGGAACATCGGCAGCGTGTCGTCGTACTCGTCGTGGACGGAGTTCGGGTAAAGCCCGGCGTTGAGATATACGCCCATCAGCGACGGCTCGT
>JAFZRM010000176.1 GCA_017619885.1 Clostridia bacterium
GCGACGAGTCTATTCTCGGTGAAGCCATATCGAGCGCGGCGCGGTTCATTAAAATATTTATTTTTATTCTTTCCTCTTTATATTCGCGCCGGCGGGGGACTCTATATATAAATATTCTATAAATATAGTAAAATTTAATATAATACTACTTGAAAAAAATCGTGTTTTGTGGTATAATGCAGTTGTGGGAATATTCGGTGGCCGAAATGCGGAATCTAATGAAAGGAAACTTAATGCAGTCATACAAATTTATCTGGGATTCTATTTTAACTAACATGAGAGGCACGTATTCTGATCTTCGGATCAACGCCTATTTCCGCGATATCGAGATCGTGGAGATAGAGCCTCAGTACATCCTTCTGCTGACACAGACGCCGAAGACGCTTGAATTTGTCAGAAGTCAGCAGTCGGTACTCGAACGTCTCGTGCACGACGCGCTCGGAGAGTTCAAAGTCGTATACGTCTACTGCAAGGAGACGGACGGCAACAGACTCGACCGCGTGCGCGCCGCGATAAAGCACGATCTGGAATTTCCGGAGCCGGGGAAAATGCCGTACGATCTTCCCGACGAGCCGGAAAAACCGAAAACAAGCTCCATCACGCCGCCAAAAAAGTCTTATACTTTTGAAAACTACGTTGTCGGCAACTCGAACCAGTTCGTTTATTCCGCCTGTTACGCCGTTGCGGAGAACCCGTCTTCGATGTGGAACCCTCTGCTGATTTACGGTCCGTCGGGACTCGGCAAGACTCATCTTCTTTACGCCACGACGAAGAAGATCTCCGAGCTGTATCCCGAAAAAAAGATCATCTATATAACGGGCGAACAGTTTGTCAACGATATGGTCGAACACCTCCGCAAGCGCGACAACAACGGACTCGGCTTCGGGCCGTTCCGTGAAAAATACAGAAAATGCGACGTGCTCCTGATCGACGACATACAGTTCATCGCCGGCAAGAGCGCGGTGCAGGAGGAATTCTTCCATACCTTCAATACTTTATACGACAGTCAGAAGCAGATAATCATCACCAGCGACCGCCCGCTGCGTGAGATAAAACAGCTTGACGAAAGACTTCAGTACAGGTTCGAGATGGGTCTTACCGCGGATATCCAGCCGCCGGACTACGAGCTGCGCGCGGCCATAATCAAGAACAAAGCCGAGGCGCTTCATCTGTCCCTCTCCGAGTCGTCGGTCGTGTACTTAGCCGAACACCTGACGAAGAACATCAGACAGATAGAAGGCGCGCTCACGAAGATATACGCAAAAAAATACCTCTACGGACTGTCGGTCACGGATGAAATGGTCATCGAGTCCGTCGCCGACCTGACGACCGTCGAGGTGTCGCCGAAAGACCTTGTGGAGAAGATATTCACCATCGTATCCACAAAGTACGGCACAAGCAAGGACGAGATCTGCAGCAAGACGAAAAAGCGCGAGATAGTCGAAGCCCGCCACGTCTGCGCGTATCTCATAAGAACCATGACGAACTACTCGCAGAACCAGATCGGCGCGCTGCTCGGCAGAGATCACACCACGATCATCAATTCGATCGAGGTTTGCAAAAAGCAGATACTCAACGATCCGTCGTTTGAGCGCGAGATCAAAGAGCTGCAGTCGGAGATAAAAGACGGCTGATTCCACAGCCTGTGGATAAAAACCGCGGCTCTTGCATGTGGATTTCCGCCTCACGGTGCACAGTATTGTGAATATCACGGTGAATTTCCGGTAAAGCGCCGGTGCAATTTTAAAAACGCGTTTCGGTCCCGGACAAAAACGCCGGATCTACCCACATTTCCGTGATCTTCATATACAGAAAACCGGCACGTTATTCAACATGACCCCGGCACGGGATCTTCCTTTATCCGAAAAGGTTTCCCGGATCTGTCCACCGTATCCACCGCCTCTACTGCTATTACTGCTATTCCAACTAACGTATCGTGTTACGCGCCTGCGGCGCAGAGAAAAAAACGCAGAGTGAAAAAAAACGCCTGTGCAATTCTATTGTTGAAAGGAATTTTGATAAAATGAAAGTCGTATTTGACAAGGCTGAGCTTCTGGCAGCCATAACGCCCGCGATGGGCGCGATCTCATCGAGACGCGACAACCCGATCCTCGAGTGCATTAAGATAAACGCGAAGGAAGAGGGCGTCCGCATAACAACGTATGACAACGAAAAAGGTTTTCACGTCGACATGGACGCGAACGTCATCGAGGAAGGCTGCTGCCTTATAAACGCGCAGAGATTTTTCGGCATGGTAAAGAACATGCCCGGCGACATCACGCTCGAATGCGGTAAAAACATGATAGCGACGCTGTCGAGCGAAAGATCCCAGTACGAGATACAGTATCAGGATCCGAAGCTTTATCCGAATCTGACCGAGATCAGCGGCCGTCAGAGCTTCACGCTGCTTCAGAGCCAGCTGCGCGACGTCATCACACAGACTATGTTCGCGATCGCCGAGAATAACGACAGACTGCAGCTTAACGGCGCGTATTTCACGGTCGACAACGGTTATATCCACGTCGTCGCGCTCGACGGGCTGAGATTCGCCGAGAGAATGATACGCGACGAGAATATCATAAAGACGAATATAGAAGTGGCGGCGGACACGGAAGTCCAGTTCATCATCCCGAAAAAGTCGCTTATCGAGGTCATAAAGCTGCTTGAGGACCCGGATGAAAAGATAACGGTCGTCAAGGCGAGAAGACACGTCACGTTCAGGGTAAAGAACGTCACGTTCCACACCGCGCTGATCGACGGCGATTACATCCAGTACAGGCGCTTCATCCCGAAGAACGAGACGACCACGGCGATAGTGAACACCGCGCAGCTGCGCGACAGTCTCGAGCGCGCGCTGTTCATAACCGAATACAAGGAAGCCGGCAGGCTTAAAGCTCCGGTAAAGCTGAATTTCTACGACGGACTGCTCAACGTCTCCTCGGTCTCCTCCTCGAACAGGATGAGCGACGACATAGCCGCCGTGAAGACCGGCGAGGATCTTGAGATCGGCTTCAA
>JAFZRM010000023.1 GCA_017619885.1 Clostridia bacterium
CATTCGCGCCGCGGATTTCGATCCCACGCCCGGAAGCCTGCGGAAGCGTTCTATCAGACGGGCGACGGGATAGATATAGTCGGCCATATCAGAAAACTCCCGGGATGCTCAGCTGCGAGGAGAGCTTGTTCTTTTCCTCCTCGTTTGTCGCGGTGACCTTGCTTATCGCCTCGTTTACCGCGGCGGTGATGAGGTCGGACAGCGTCTCGATATCGTCGGGATCGACGATCTCCGGCGAGATCTCGATGTTCTGCACTTCAAGCGTGCCTTTGATCTTTATCTTCACGGCTCCGCCGCCCGCCGACACGTCGTATTCGCGGGCGTCAAGCTCCGCCTGCAGCGCGTCCATGTCTTCCTGAAGCTTCTGCGCCTGGCGGATCATCGCGTTCATGTTCTGGGGACCGCCGCCCACACCCTTCGGTAATCTTGCTTTCATCGTTTTATCCCTTTCGTTTATGTTCGTTATGCCTTATTTCTGCAAGGCTTCGATCACTTCGTCAATAAGTTCGTACTTTTTGTCGTCCTCGCCCGCGGTGATGACTATGTCGGACGGCGAATGACCGCCGATCACGGATATGACCGCTTTTTCGATCGCGCCGCGGCTTTTCTCGGCTATGTCCGCCATGAAGGCGCTGTCGAGCGTTATCCTGTACGTGCCGTCGGCGCACTCGTACGCTTTGGCGGACGGCAGCCAGATCGACGCGGACGGATCCGCCGCCTTCAACTTCGACGCAACGTCCGCGAATTTGCGGCTCACGCGCATCTCCACTTTATCCGGCGCCGGAGCGGGTTCCGGCGCGCGCTCGGGCGCTTTTTCGGGCGCCGGCGCTTTCTTTTCCGGCACAGGCACTGGCGTAATGCCGCTGTTTAACAGAGCGACGTCGTCCTCGAGCGCCGCAACGCGCGAGGCGAGCGCTTCCGCGCCGCCGTCGAGCCGCTCGTCGCAGAGGCGGACGACGGACATGTCGGCGATTATGCGCTTCTGCGAGGGCGCGCGCTGCATCATGTAGATCGCGTCCTCGAGCGTTTTTATCGTGTACATCAGCTTTTCCCGGTTGAATCTGCCGGACATCGCCGAGAGCTTCGTGATCTGAGAGGGCGTCGCGTCGGTATAGGCGCCCGATCCGGTCGCCTTGAACACGAGCAGATCGCGGAACAGCGAAACGAGCTCGAACCAGAGCACGGCTATGTCGTTTACCCTGCCGTAAGCGTCGTCGAGCAGACGGAAAGCCGCCGACACGTCCTTAGACGATACGGCATCGGCTATGCCGAGCAGAGTGTCGTAACTGCTCGTGCCGAGCAGGGAGGAGACCGTTTTTTCGTCGAGACGCCTGCCGGACGCCGCGCAGAGTTCGAGATATCCGAGCGCGTCGCGCAGAGCGCCGGACGCGAGCTTCGCCATTACGTACAGAGCGTCGTCGTCGCATTCTATCTTTTCGCAGTCGGCGACGTAGCGCAGGCGGCGGACTATATCGTCCATCGGGATGCGGTCGAAATCGTATCTCTGACAGCGCGACACTATCGTCGCGGGGAGCTTGTGCACTTCCGTCGTCGCGAGTATGAACATGACGTGCGCCGGGGGCTCTTCAAGCGTTTTAAGCAGGGCGTTGAACGCCGCGGCGGTGAGCATGTGCACCTCGTCTATGATGTAGACGCGCATCTTGAGCTCCGACGGCGTGTACGTCAGCTGCTCGATCATGTCGCGGACCTCGCCGACGCCGTTGTTGCTCGCCGCGTCCATCTCGACTATATCGAGCGTAAGACCCGAGTCTATCGCGCGGCACGCCTCGCATTTGCCGCAGGGATCGCCGTTTACGGGATCGTGGCAGTTCACGGCCTTCGCGAGTATCTTAGCGCAGGTCGTCTTGCCGGAGCCGCGCATGCCGCAGAACAGATAGGCGTGGCTGACGCGTCCGCTCTTTACCTGACCGCGCAGGACGGCGGTTATGGCGTCTCTGCCGACGACGTCCGAGAAGACCTTCGGGCGGTATTTCCTGTACAGCGCCTGATACATGAGCATTTCCCCTTAAAAGAATTGCACAAGGTGCAAAATAAGACCATACACCGTAATCTCGAACGAGCTGCCGTCCGCGTTGACCGCATTCCGTCCTCGGAGCAGGCACCCCTCCAACACACCGAAGAGTCCTCTTAATGCTGCTTGGTTCCCCACCTGACATGGTTCGCGGATTTCAGTTGCGGAGGGACCAACCCGTCAACGAACGGAGCGTGCGGCACAGGCCGAACGGTGCCGCCCTTAAAAACGGTATGACCCCTGCTAAGCGGGTTGCAGGTACAAGGCACCGCTATCGCCCCGGCCCGTATGGCCTTATTTCACATCTTGTGTACTGCATAGTATAACACAAAACGGATGAAATTTCAATAGAGAATTTATAAATTATTTTCAGCGGCGGCAAACGCGCCGCGCCGGCTGTGTTTTCAGTAAGTTTATTGTTGTTTCTATTGACTTTTATAAAGTAATCTGTTATAATATGCAGTAATTACAAGGGAGGGAGATATGAGATTCCTGCGTTTTATCGGCTGCTTCCTGCTCAATCTGCTGTTCACCTTCTGGTGCAGCGTGCCGGCGTGGGTGCTGCTCGTGCTTCATTACGTCATCGGGATGCCGATAATGTGGTTCTGGATCGCGCTCGGCGCGTGGATCGGCGGCGTATTGCTTTACATGCTGATCATCGGAGTCATCTCGCATTTCGGCACGGGCGAGGAGAGAGAGAACGAAAACGTGAATCCTTATTCATACAGGATCGGTAAAAAATGATTTTCGGCAAATACGTAAACAGGTACTACCTGAAGTACGGCTGGATGCTTTTGCTGGGCGTCGCGTCGCTCGTGATGGTCGACTACGTCCAGCTGATAGTCCCCGAGCTGTACCGGATGACGCTCAACGGCCTGAGCGACGGGCAGGTGGAGCTCGACGGCGTGATGCGCGCCTTCGATATGGATTTTCTGCTCGAGCAAATATGCCGGCCGCTGCTGTTCGTCATACTGTCGCTCGTGATCGGGCGTTTCGTCTGGCGCATCTGCTTTTTCGGCTCCGCCGTCCGCATGGAGACGGACCTGAGATCGCTGATGTTCGACCGCTGCAAGGAACTTTCCCAGCAGTTTTATAACGAAAACAAAGTCGGCGGACTGATGTCGCTTTTCACGAACGACCTCGAGACTATCCAGGACTGCTTCGGCGGCGGCATACTCATGGCGGCCGACGCGCTGCTCCTCGGCGTGCTCTCGATCATAAAGATGGCGCGTATGAATATCTGGCTGACGCTGTTCGCGCTCGTTCCGATGCTGCTGCTCGGCGCCGTCGGCACCGTCGTCGGCCGCGCGATGACGAAGCGCTGGGACACGCGTCAGGAGGCGTTCTCGCACCTGTCAGATTTCTCGCAGGAGAGCTTTTCCGGCATATCAGTCATCAAGGCTTTCGTCCGCGAGACGAAGGAGCTCATGGCGTTCGCCCGG
Organism: Clostridia bacterium; assembly: GCA_017619885.1. Classification (GTDB taxonomy): domain Bacteria; phylum Bacillota; class Clostridia; order Oscillospirales; family CAG-272; genus UBA1248. Next base: position 3,475 of record JAFZRM010000023.1, read on the forward strand.
CTCAACCGTGAAAACGAGAACGCCAACGTCGAATTCGTCCGCATGTCGGTGCTTTTGAACATACTCGTCACTCTCTTCGTCGAATCGGTGCTGTGCATCATATTCGGCTACGGCGGCTATCTCGTTCACGAGAACGTGTTCAACGTCGGAGAGCTCATGGAGTTCACCGGTTATTTCACGTCGGTCATCTGGCCGATAATGGCGATCGCCGAGCTGATCGACATGAGATCGCGCGGCAAGGCGTCGCTCAAGCGCATAACCGACCTGATCGAAACAAAACCCGACGTAAACGACCGGCAAGGCGTCGAAGATCCCGGACCGATCAAAGGAAAGATCGAGTTCCGCGGGCTTGACTTCACTTATCCCGGCGCCTCGTCGCCGTCGCTTCACGACGTTTCGTTCACGATCGAAGCCGGACAGAGCGTCGGCATAATCGGCAAGACCGGTTCCGGCAAGACGACGATAGCGGACCTCATCCTGCGCCAGTACAACGTCGAAGACGGTCAGCTTTTCATCGACGACCGCGACGTCAACACGATACCGCTCTCGGTCATCCGCAAATACACGGCTTACGTCCCGCAGGACAACTTCCTGTTCAGCGACACGATACAGAACAACATCGCGTTCGCGGTGGACGGATACTCGGATCAGGAGGTAGTCGACGCGGCTAAATTCGCCGGTGTGCACGAAGATATATTCGAGTTCCCGCAGAAATACGAGACCGTGCTCGGCGAGCGCGGCGTGACCGTTTCCGGCGGTCAGAAGCAGAGGATCTCGATCGCACGCGCGCTGATGAAGGACGCCTCGATCGTAATAATGGACGACGCCGTCTCCGCGGTCGACACGAAGACCGAGGAGAGCATCCTCACGGCGCTGAGACAGGTCAGAGCCGGAAAAACGACGGTGATGATCGCGCACCGCGTCAGCACCGTTCAGGATATGGATCTGATAATATACGTCGACGACGGCACGGTCGCCGCCGTCGGCACGCACGAACAGCTGCTGCAAAGCTGCGAGGCGTACCGCAAGACCGTGGAGCTGCAGAAGCTCGAGGAAGAGAGGAGGGGAGATCTCAATGCGTGAGTATTATCCGCTTCTCGTTGTCGGCGCCGCCGTTTCAGTGCTCGCGCTGACGTTCATCCTCGCCTACGTCTTCATGAAAGGCAAAAAAGAGGCGATAGGCTTCGACCGCAACATGAAGGACGGCGAGATTACGAAGCGCCTGCTCCGTTACGCCGCCCCGCACTGGAAGAGCTTCCTCGCGGTGTTCTTCATAATGCTGTTCTCGATAGCGTACGACATCGTCTCGCCGCTCATCATAAGCCGCATAACCGAGATAATCGGCGGCAGCTTCGAGATGAAACAGCTGTTTATGACGATCGCCGTCTACGCGTGCATACTTCTGATGTCGCTGGCCTGCCAGTATTTCCAGGCGATTATACTTCAGAAGACCGGCCAGCGCATAATCTCCGCGCTGCGCTACGACACGTTCGAGCATATCGAAAAGCTGTCGCACGAGCAGTTTTCCGAGATACCGACGGGCAAGCTCGTGACGAGGGTCACGAACGACACCAACGCCGTCTCGATGATGTTCACGAACATCTTCGTGAACCTGACGAAGAACTCTCTCGTCATCATAGGCATCCTCGCCGCGATGTTCTTCCTTAACCTCGAGCTTACGCTCATGGTCTTGTGCTTCGTGCCGTTCATCGTGACGTTCACGTTCATATTCAGAAAATTCTCGAGAAAAGCGTACCGCCGCGTAAAAGACGGCACGACGGATATAAACACGTTCTTATCCGAAAACCTGTCCGGTATGAAGATAATCCGCGTGTTTGACCGCAAGAAACAGAAAAAAGCCGAATTCGACCGCAAGAATTCCGAGCTCGGCCGCGCCAAGCGCAGACAGATATTCGTGTTCGGAATCTTCCGCCCGACGATATACATGCTTTATATCTCGAGCGTGCTCGCGCTGCTTTACTTATCCGCGCGCGGCAAGATATACGGCCTGTCCGTTTTCGGTCAGACGATCGGCGCGGAAGTGCTCGTAGCCTTCTATATGTATATCCAGAAGTTCTTCAACCCGATCCAGACGCTCGCGGAGCAGTTCAACTGGCTGCAGTCGGCGTTTGCTTCGGCTGAAAAGATCTTCACCGTGCTCGATATCGAGCCCGGCGTGAAGGACGATCCCGGCGCCGTAGATATAGGCGAGGTGACCGGGCAGATCGAATTCGATCACGTGTGGTTCGCGTATAAAGAGGAGAACTGGATCTTGAAGGACGTCTCCTTCAAGGTCGGCGCGGGCCAGACCGTCGCGCTCGTCGGCCCCACCGGCGCCGGCAAAACGACGATACTGTCGCTTCTGTGCCGCAACTACGACATACAGAAGGGCAGGATCCTGATCGACGGCGTCGATATAAGAAAATACACGATCTCGTCGCTGCGCCGCCAGTTCGGGCAGATGCTTCAGAACGTGTTCCTGTTCTCCGGAACGATCAGATCGAACATAGTGCTTCGCGACGAGACGATAGACGACGAGGCGATAAACGAGGCCTGCCGCTACGTCAACGCCGACAAATTCATAGACAGACTGCCCGACGGGCTCGACCACGAGGTCAGGGAGTTCGGCAACAACTTCTCCGCCGGTCAGCGCCAGCTGATCTCGTTCGCGCGGACCATACTTTACAAGCCGAAGATCATGATACTTGACGAGGCGACCGCGAATATCGACACCGAGACGGAGCAGCTGATACAGGATTCGCTCGAGCGAATGATGAACATCGGCACGATGCTCATAGTGGCGCACAGACTGTCGACGATACAGCACTCGGACAACATAATCGTGCTGGCGGACGGCATGATAGCCGAGCAGGGCAGCCACGAGGAGCTGCTGCAGAAGCGCGGCAGATACTACGCGCTGTATACCTTGCAGCATCACAGACAGCAGCTGATGAACTGAGGATCATCGCCGGGAAGCGCGTCTTTCCGGCGATCTCCGTATTTTGAAGACCGATTTAAGAGATTGGTAAACAATTCCCGTTGACTGCAGGAACAAAAAAGGTTATAATCAAATCATAAAGATCCACAAAAGGACGATCGGAATATGAAAAAACAACTGTTTTGCAGGATAGCCGCGCTTTTGCTGGCGCTGATAACGGCGCTGACCGCCGCGGCGTGCGTAAAAGGCGACGCCGGAGACGATACTTCCGCTGACACAACCTTGGCTGACACGACCGCCGCGGATACCACCGCCGCGGATACTACCGCCGCGGACACGACCGACGCGGCGACAGCGGCGCCCGACACGACTGAGCCTGAGACTACCGTCCAGAACACGACGGAGGAGGCGACGACGGAAGAGGCGACAACGGAGCCCGGGACCACGGAACCGGAGACCACGGCGCCCGAATCTACCGAGCCCGAAACGACCGTGCCCGAGACCACCGCGCCGGAGACGACGAAGCCCGAGACCACGGCGCCCGAGACTACTGCTCCGGTCACGACGGCGAAGGACGATCCGCCGCCTCAGCCGGCCGTATATAAGACGGACAACGGCGTATCGTACACAGCGTCGGGCGAGGTGAGCGGCTCGAACGGGACGTTCACGGTCAAAAAGGATTTCGTCATCAGCTTCGAAGCGGGACAGCTCAATAAAACTTTCAACCGCTTTACGCTGAAATACACCTCGTCAAAACCCCTGCGCATATACGTGACGTATAAAAAACCGTCCGGCGCGGGCTCCGACGACTTTTATCTTGAGGCGGGGAACAACGCATCGTTCAGCGGCCTTTTGTCCTCATATCTGCAAAGCGGCACCTCGTCAGAGCTTACCGGGATAAAGGTCGAGACGCTCGACGGCAAGACGTCGTCGTTCACGCTCCATTCGGTGTCTTGCGAGAAGGTCGAGGTCTACAATTCAAAGCAGTATTACCTTGAAAACAGCAGATTCAAGGTCGGCATACAGCTGTCGTGGGGCGGCGGCATAAACTGCGTGCAGGACAAGACCTGCACGATAAGCGGCCTGACGAACCTTGTAAACAGCCACGATACCGGCAGACTCGTACAGCAGTCGTATTACGGCACCGCCGGCAACTCCGAGTATAAGCCCGGCAAGTTCAACGGCTCGACCTGGACTTACAACCCGGTGCAGGGCGGCGACCAGTACGGCAACGCGAGCCGCCTGATCGACGTTATCGTAACCGAAAATTCGGTTTACATAAAATCTCAGCCGCAGGACTGGTCGCTGAACAACCAGATCACGAGAAGCTATATGGAAAACACGTACACGCTGACCGACTCATACGTCAGAGTGGACAACCGTTTCGTCGATTTCTCCGGCTGGGAGCACAGATATTCTCATCAGGAGCTGCCCGCGTTCTACACCGTCAGTTATCTCGACCGCTTCACGTGGTACGGCGGATCCAAGGGTTGGACCAACGGCAAACTGTCCGTCCGCGACGATCTGCAGTTCTGGGGCGACGCGCGTTACGCGGAGTCGTGCAGGTTCCCGATAAAGGAAAACAACACGGAGACGTGGTGCGCGTGGGTGTCGTCGAAAAACGATTTCGGCATAGGTCTTTACGTGCCTAATATCGACCAGCTCTACGCCGGCAGATATAATTACAACGGCTCCAAACTGTCGTCAAACGACGCCACGAACTACGTCGCGCCGCTGATGACGATCAAAATGGTGTCATACGTGCCGATAGAGTACAGTTATCTGATCACGACCGGCTCGACCGAGCAGATCAGGCAGACGTTTTACGAGAACAGAGATTTCGCGGACAACGCCTCGCTTCATAAGAACTACAACTCCATGCGCGCGCCGGACGAAGATATAGACTACACGAACATCGACTTCTCGCTCAAGAGCTCCGCCGCCGTCGCGAACAACCCGTACAACACGGAGATCTCGTATAACGGAACTCAGAAGGCGCTTCAGCTGAAGGTCACGAAGGCCGATGACCCGCAGGTCATGATCGACTATACCGGCTCGGACGTGCCGCTTACGGCTGATGATTATAAAACGCTTAAGATCGAATACATGATACCGAACGATTGCTCTTTGGGCAGCTACGTCTGCGACCTGTTCCTGTGCACCGGCACGAAAATGAATCCGGACGGCTCGGAGCGCACGCGCATAACTCTGATAAAAGACGGCGAATACCATACCGCGACCGTCAACCTGTCGTCGCTTTCGTTCTGGACCGGTAAGATCAACAGGATCAGATTCGACTACTTCGACGGCTGTGCCGTCGGCGACGTCATCTACGTCAAATCGTTCAAACTCGAATAAGGTGCGATATGAAAAAATATCTCAGAATAACGGCCCTTTTGCTGATCGTTCTTATGATAACGCCGCTCTGCGCGTGCGGCCGCGGCGAGGCAGACACGACGGCGGAAGCGGACACGGCCGCCGACACGACCGGCGCGGAAACCGCCCCGGTGACGGAGGCGGAGACGGGACCGGTGCTTGAGAACCCGATAGAGCTGACCGACTGGGGGCAGGACCCGCGGGCGCTGTCGGAGGCGGATATGAAAAAAGCCGCGGAGCTGCTCGGCCGCGTCAGTATCTCGTCGGTGCCGCCGACGGACGGCAAGCCGCTTGCGGCTAAAGATGAGGACCCGCAGATCACCGCGTGGTTCGATCACGCGTACGTCAATACTCCTGCCGAGGACGTGACGCCGGTGTTCGCTGATTATACGATAAAGCTCGCGAAAAACGAGATCGAGGGCTGTCATTTCATACTCGCCTCGACCGCGGATAAAAAAGATCTGACGCTGACCGTGTCGGAATTCACGGAGCAGGGCGGCGGAAAACTTCAGTGCGAGGTATGCTACGGCTGGTACTTCGACGACGTCGACGGAAAGACCGTCGCCGATCCGATCCCGGTGCTCGAGCACGGGTTCGATCTGACGGCCGGCAGAAGTCAGATGTTCGTGATCAAGGTCAAATCGACCGCCGACACGGCGCCGGGGCTTTATTCGGCGGCCGTGACCGTCAGCGACGCGGAAGGGCGCGAGCTGAAAAAAGCGGCGATCTACGCTTACGTCTGGGATTTCGCGCTCCCCGTCGCGTCAAGCTGCAAGACGCTGTCGGATCTTAACGAATGGGCTGTGATCGTCGGCGCCAACCGCGAGGACGTGACGAAGGACGGGCTCGAGGACGATCTATACGCCCTGTATTACGAATATCTGCTCGAGAATAAAGTCAACTGCTACACGCTGCCGTACGCGAAGCGCGGACAGTACTGGGACGACAGAGTCGATGAGTATATGGACGATCCGCGCTGCACGGCGTTCACGCTTCTTTGGAAGATCGCGGCGAAAAACGATTCGGAGCTTCCGGAATATCTCAAAGCCGCGTACGACCGCATATCAAAGGATCCCGACCGCCTCGCAAAGGTTTATTTCTACCCCGACAAAGACGACGAGCCGCTGACTCAGGCGGCGCTGACGCAGATCAAGACGCACGCGAAGCAGATCAAAAAGGTGTTCGGAGATTACAAGCTGATAATCCCGATGCACTACAACGCCGAGCTTGACGGCAAGGGAAAGAAGGACCATTTCGAATTTCTGCGCGGCACGGTCACGGCCTGGTGTCCGCATACGTTCTTCTTCAACAGCTACGCCGACAAGACGCTCAATCCCGAGCTGACGTACCGCTTCTCGGAGAAGATCGAGGCGAACCTCGGCACGTTCGAGGAGCGCATGGCGGCGGAGCAGGCGGCGGGCAACGAGGTCTGGTGGTATATCACGCGCTACCCGCACGACCCGGAGATAACGCTGTCGATAAACGACGAATCTGTAAAGCACCGCCTGCTTTTCTGGCAGCAGAAACTCTATAACGTCGACGGCTTCCTGTATTACATGGTAAACGACTGGGAGAACGCCAAGAGCTGGACTAAAAAGTACGAGAAGAGCGTCGGCGGCGAGATCGTCAACACGTACGGCAACGGCGTGCTTATCTACCCGGGCGGCGCGCTGCCGGAGTATATAGAGAAGTATGGAAGCGACGGCTATCCCGGACCGATCGGTTCGCTGCGCCTCGAATCGGTGCGCGACGGCGTCGAGGATTACGACTATTTCACGCTGCTCGACGGCCTGTACGGAGAGGGCACGTCGGCGCTGATCATCAAGCAGATCACGACCTCGCTCGGAAATTATAAAACGGATACCGAACTTTTCAACGCTCTGCGCACGGCTGTCGGCGACCTCATCGCCGCAGCTCAGAAGTAAAGATCAAATAAAATGATCGGACAGACCGGTTCACGTAAAGATAATATGTAAAATTTTTATTAAAATGTCATCATACGCTTGCATATGATGACATTTTTGTGTATAATAACATTGAAACCGGAAAGGAGAGTATGATTATGGCAAACACACTGGTACAATTCCGTACAGATGAAGCGTCAAGGATAAAAGCAATTCAGATTTGTGAGCAGCTCGGTATAGATCTGCAGACGTATATGCGTATGTGCATTGCGCGTCTTATCTCGGAAAACGGCGTGCCGTTCAGCATGAAATTAAACGACCTGCCGAAGAACAAAGGCATACTTGCACTGCGTCAAATGGGGAAAATCTCAGAAGAAAACGGCAACTCCGATATGACACTTGACGAGATCAACGCTGAAATATCCGAAACCCGCACAGATAACGGAACCGTATGAAATTTTATGCTGTAATTGATACGAACGTTCTCGTATCCGCCGCCATAAAACCGGAATCCGTACCGGGACAGGTGTTGGAATTGGTACTTGACGGTGTGATCGTTCCGCTTCTCAACAAAGCGATAATCAAAGAATACCGAGACGTATTGCTGCGCCCGAAATTTGGCTTTCCCGAACAGCTCGTTAACGACGTTCTGAATGAGATCGGCGACCGCGGTATTTTCGTTGACGCCGAACACGTTGACGTTATGCTTCCCGATCCTAAAGATATTGTTTTTTATGAGGTCGTGATGGAAGCGCGCAAGGAAGAAGACGCATATCTTGTGACCGGAAATATTAAGCATTTTCCCGAAAAAACGTTCGTCGTAACGCCGAGACAGATGATCGATATTATTCTCGGATATGTCGATCGAAACAGTTTTTAAAGTTATATTATCAGCAAAGCGGAGAAGCTATGGTATCACATAACTTCTCCGCTTGTTTTTTTGCCGATAAGGGTATTTTTGATATTTATTTATCAACGAACATCCAGCAGCCCTCGGCGCCTATGCTGTTTTCGGGTGCGGTAATAACTCCTTTTTCAATCAGACTCTCTATGATTGTGTCGAACACGGGCATATTTGCGACCATATTCGCATATATCCATTCGTTATACAGATAGTCCGGAAGGGCTTTTTTGAATATCTCAGCAAGTTTTTTCGCCGCTTCTTCTGCTTCTTTTTCAAAGTATCCGTGATTAAGGTTTTCGCTCAGTTTAAAAAAGTCTTTGCCTTTTTGGCTGACGAGTATCTTTGTGAAAAGCGTGTTTCCGTCGCGGTACAGATATCCGCATTCTATCGCTTTTGCCGCGTGTTCTTTTTCCGTTTCGCTGAGCGTCGAAATGTCAAGACCGTCAATACTTCGGAGTGCAAGCTGCAACTGCGGGTCGTTTGAGATATTGTGCCCGCAGTGAAAATGCGGTTTTATACGCTTTGTATAGATATTCGCCGCGTGTACACTTTTGATTCCGCATACGTTTTGAGCGTCGATACCGTCACAACCGCCGCCGTAATATTTACCGATGTCAACGTGACCGAAACTCGTAAATGGTCTGTCCGGCTTGTTCAGACCGGCGAAATACTTTTCGCCGAGAATCTTCCTCACGTTCTTCTCAAGGGCGTATGACATAACAACTGTCTGCTGCCATATAATAAGATTCATATCGACTTTTCTGTTAAGATACGGGAACGAAAGATACTCCTGCTTGTGCTCTTCAATAAAGCTGATTATAACGTCGCATATTTTGGGCAGTTGTTCGTAATATACTGAATGAACTTTTTCAACGGTTTCCGCGTCGAATAAAACGAAGTTGATCCCGTATTTGCCGTTATCAAGGCGTCGGAGGAATCCATATTCGCCGTTTGTGCCGCGGCGCAGTATTTCAAGCTCTTCCTCAACATAAACGGTGGGAACGTTCAGCTCCTCAGCTATTTCCGACGCACTCATCGGCTTTTTCATACAAAGATATACTATATGCTTTGAGAGCTGTCTTATAAATCCTTCTCTCGGGTCGCCCCATCTAGGATCTCCCGTTCCCCATATAACAAAATCGATATTGTCAAGCGATACGGGTTTATTATTAGTTTCAGTCATTTTTTCCACCTCACTTTTAATGATCTGCCTTGCCGAAAACAGTCTTTGACGAACGTTCGTCTCACTTGTGTTCTGCTTTTTTGCTATCTGCGCCGTAGATAAACCGTCTATGTAAAACATTATCATAGCGTCGCGGTATGCCTTTGTCAAAAAGGCTATCCTGCGGTAAACCGCGGTCAGCAGTTCATCCGTATCGTCGCCGTCTTCATCATCCGGCACGTCGGTAAACGCATCCTCCGCGTCTTTATCGCTGTATAGCTCGGCCTCACGTCTGCGCCGTTTTGAAAAATCGGCGTACACATTGTGCGCGGTTTTCCAGATAAAAGGATAAACGGATTCTATCTCGCCTCCCGAGCGCGCGGCTTTGACAAGGGCGAAAACGATATCCGAACACAATTCCTCCGCTTCATAGCTGTCGCTCGTTCTTGTATAACAAAAACCGTACAGCTTATCAAGCAGTTCGTCGTTCAAGTAATTCAGCAAGTCCTGTTTTTTCATATTCTCTCCAAGCGATCGATCAATGCTTTCACCCGTATAGTCTGTCGTTATGGTAAAATGTTAGTCGGTTTTTGATTTTTTTTCAGTAATTTTTCTCAGCCGATCATAGTGGATATATTATATCGCATAGTTGTAAGAAAATCCACCGTTTACTGAAAATCCGCATTTGCGGTACGTAAAAACCGCCGCCGTCCCTATATGATCAAAAAGGAAAAGGACAGGCGATTTTCTGTCCTATCCTTAAGAGCCGCCGTGAGTTTGATCTTTTTTGAGAAGCAGTACAAACGGTTTTTCTTATTCGCTTTTCATCATCCGGATCAGCTGCCGGCCGGTCTTCTGCATGAACGAGGCGACGTCGGGGAGCATTTCGTTCGGGAATCCGGCGTAGAAGCTGTCCGCCTCGAATGTCAGATCACCTTCGTATCCTATCTCGCGAAGCAGCCTCATAATCAGCCGGAAGTCGTTTCCCGCGGTGAAGGGAAGCGTGTGCAGATCGCGGTAGCCGTCGGTGTCGTGCACGTGCAGCGCCTGAAGGCGCTTTTTGCCGAGCCCGCGGATCATGACCTCCATGTCCTCGCCGCACAGCGAGACGTGGCCGATGTCAAGGCACGCGACGATCCATTCGCTGTCAAGCATGTCGACGTATTCGCAGAACTCCTCGACGCGCGCGCAGGTGCTGTTCACGATCGTCTTTCTGCCGACCGGATTCATCTGCCACATGTTCTCGACTGCGACCTTGATGCCGAACTGCTCGCAGTACGGTATCAGGCTCTTGTAAAAATCGAAGTTTATCTTTTTCAGCGCTTCCTCGTTCTGACGGTACGGCATATGCTGTTTCGGGTGCACGACTATGCACTTCGCGCCGAGGATCGACGCGATCTTCATCGAACGTACTATGCTCTTGTAAATCTGCCCGTCGTTTGCCGGATCGCCCGTGCTCGACGGGAACGGGGCGTGCGACTGGTTGCAGACTATGCCGAGCCCGTCGGCAAACCTGCGCAGCGACGCCGCATATTCTTCATATCCGTCGCCGTGGAGCGGGTCGTTTTCGCCGACTGCGCCGAACTGCGAAAGATCGTACGCGTCGAATCCCACGTCTGCAAGGACCTTTATCGCGCCTTCGTAGCCGAGTTTTCTCTGTAATCTCTCCGTCTGTGTCGATAAAAGCATGATATGACTCCTTATCCGGGCAATCGTACGCCCATGCCGAAGACGTTAATCAGAAGCAGCAGCGCGAGCCCGTAATATACCATCGTCGCTATCAGGTCGTTTACCGTCGTGATCATGGGGCCGGACGCGACGGCGGGGTCGATGCCGATCTTATGCAACAGCATCGGTATCGTCGTGCCGACGAGGCTGGCGATTATCATCGCGACGAACAGCGAGAAAGCGATACAGCCCGAGATCGTGAAAGCGTACTGCCAGACCGGCATCGTCAGCGTTTCCGGGCGTTTGAACGCGAGGATGTACAGACCGACGATTATGAACGCCGACATGCCGAGGATCAGACCGTTGCAGAAGCCCACGCGGACTTCCTTGAAAACGAGCTTCGCCTTCGCCTTCGCGTTCACGCTCTCGTCCATGAGCACGCGTATCGTGACCGCAAGCGACTGGGTGCCGGTATTTCCGGCCATATCGAAGACCATCGACTGGAACACCGCGATGATCGGCAGAAGCGCCACGACCTTGTCCTCGAATATGCCTATCGCCGAGGAGACGATCAGCCCGAGGAAGAGAAGCGTTATGAGCCACGGTATGCGTTTCTTGATGCTCGCGCGGATCGGTTCGTTCAGATCCTCTTCCGCGGTAAGACCTGCCAGTTTAGCGTAGTCTTCGCCGAATTCCTCGTCGACCACTTCGACTATGTCCTGCGCGGTTATGATGCCGAGGACTTTACCTTCCTCGGAAAGCACCGGGAAAGAGTCTTCGGTGTATTCGCGGATGCGTTCGAGACAGTCCGCTATCTTTTCATGGTCGGTGACGTAAGGATACGACGTACTGATCAGCGGCTCGAGCTTGTCCTGCACGCGCGCGCGGATCAGATCGTTCAAAGCTATCGCGCCGTAGAAGCGCTCGTCCTCGTCCTCGACGTAAATGGTGGAGATATTGTCGTTTTCCCCCGCCTGATCGATAAGCGCGCTCATCGCCTGCTTTATCGTCAGGTCGTTTTTTATCAGTATGAAGTTCGTGGTAAGGCGGCTGCCTATCTCGTCGTCGTCATACGAGCGTATGAGCTGGATGTCCTGGCTGCTCTCCTCGTCCATGAGGCTGACTATCTTTTTCTCGGTCTCGTCGTCTATCTCGTCGAGTATGTCGACCGCGTCGTCGGAGTCCATGTTTTCAAGGACTTTCGCGGCGGTGCTGACGCCCATCTCCTCGATGTACTGCTCGACGTTTTCAACGTACGCGAAGATCTCCGAGAACTGCTCCGCGCCGAGTATCGCGTACAGATGCTGACGCTCCTCCGGCTCCAGCTGTTCAAAAGCGCCCGCGACGTCGTTCTCGTGGTAATTGCCGAGCTGTTCCTTCAGCTCCTCGTCCGGCAGACCGGATCTGATCAGCTCTATGATCTCGCCGACGTAGTCGTGATCGGCGGTGAAGTCGACTTCTTCCTCGGTCTCCTCCGCCGTCTCCTCAGCCTCGACTTTGGCGACTTCTTCTTTCAGTTCTTCTGTTTCTTTGTCTTTCTCGTTCTCCATTTGATACCTCCGTTATTTCCGGCAAAACAAAAAGCCGTCCTCTGATCAAGACGACGGTATAACGGAAAGGACGCAAAAATCAGATGCGGTGAGCCGACAACCGCACGCCGTTTTCAGTTATACCGTACCCGATACTTCGGGGATTACCGTCGCAGTTGTCCACAGTCTCACTTCCTTTTTTATTTTTTCTTATTTTATCACACTTTTTTTTCTTTGTCAAGAGAAAATCCCAATCAAAAATCCGATGCGTCAAAAAAACCGGAGTAGTCTCCGGTTTTTCGTAAAATGTCGTTCATCCGATCAGCCCGACGTCCTTATTTTACGTGATACGCTTTCTGAGATTCAAAGTATTCCTCATAACCCGATACCTCTATCGCGCAGACAAGCGTCCTCGCGTACACTCTGTTGTCGTTGTATTCCGCTTTGCCCGTATCTTTATAGAACGCGTAGAACGGTATTCCGTTAAAGTAAATCAATCCGACCTTGTCGTATTCGTCAAACGATACGGCTTGCTGCGACGCCATGCAGATCGGACAGGAGTGACCGCCGAATACGTAGCCTTTGCGCAGCAGCTCCTCCGCTTCTTCAATCGAAATGAGCCGCGCCTCGGCGGTTTTGACGCAGATTTCATCAGCAGGCTTTTTATATCGGTTAACATAGACCGATGCGTTATTCAGTACGCCGTCGCTCACAATGGAGCTGCTGGTCTGACGGTAATTTCTGAAGTAAAGCTTTATGCAGTCAGAAACTATATTCGAACGTATGTCCATCAGGTTTTTTGTTTTATCGTATATAAACACCGAGAAGAAATCCATATCCGTTTCCGTGTAATCCGCGTAACTGCGGCTTATGCAGATATCGGGAAGATCGACGTCGAACAACTCGCAAAGAACGGCTCTTAACGGTTGAAGCGACGAGATTATCTCCTCGTCCGTCTGCCTTATGTCAACGCTTATTTTAATCCCGTCGAGCGATACGGGCGTGTATTCATCGTATTCCCTTAAAAAGCTTATACTGTCAAACGTTGAGTTTGATGAGGCGAGTATATAATAGTTTCTTTCGCTTATTGTCACGTTATAGCTTTCGTCTGTATACTCGGTAAGTTCACGATGCCTAATCTCATAGTTCGCGCTGACTCCGAGTTTTTTGCAGACCGCGGGCAGATATTTATCGATAAACGCCTTTGCCTCGCTTTCGTTCGCGGTGCGGTCAATTTTTCTTTCGTATATACTGACAGTTTCGGATTCCGGTACGGGCAGACAATTATAATTTAGCCCGTCAAGAGACGGAGCGTATACGTTCGTATATATTTTTGTCGCTCCGTCGAGCGTGTTCAGCGACGTTTTATTCGCGATCTCCTTCGCGGTGAAAACAGGGTCGTTGAATTCCGGCGATCCCGGCGTTTTACCGCCTCCGAGCTTTGCGACCGTTATGAATATGACCGGCAGAAGCACGGCGAGCGCGGCTGCGGCGGCTATCAGCGAGATCCTTAAAGCTCTGCCTCCGCTCTTCTTTTTATACGCGGACGCTTCATCAATGTATTTGTCGTCCGCAAGTTCAATTTTTTCAAGTAAGTCTTTTCCTCTCACAACTCTATGCCCTCCTTTTTCAGATAAGACAGCAGTTTCTGCCTGGATCTGTAAAGCGACGCTTTGACGTTGTTTTCCGTCATACCGGTCCCGGCGGCGATAGCCGCGGTGCTGTCGCCGTAAAAATACCTGCGCATGAAAACGCGCCGGCCGTCGGCGGGAAGCGACGACAAAAATCCGTTCAGCGCGGTGCGTATCGCCATATCGTCGAGCCTGCATTCCGTATCGTCGGGAGACGGTATGCAGTTTTCAAGCTCGTCGGACAACTCGACGTACACGGCGCGGCGCTTTTCCGCCATCCGGCTTTTGCAGACGTTCAGCGACAACTGCCTTATGATGCGCGAAAGAAACGGAAAAAGATACTGCCGCGGCTCGTGCGGCGGAATGCTGTTCCACGCTTTGAAATACGTGCTGTTTTTGCATTCCTCGGCGTCTCTTTTGTCTGTTGTGATGTTCACGGATAAAGAGAGAAGCTGTTTTCCGTATTTTTTGTCCGTCTCGGTTATCGCGTCTTCGCTCCTGTTCAGGAACAGATCGACTATTACGCTGTCTTCCATTGTTTTATCCTTTCGTTTGAAGGTCCTTCACTTATTAAAACAACGTTTTGCGAAAAAGGTTACGGCAACGCGGGCGAAAATTTTCCGCCCGCGTGATTTTTTATTTTTTGATCCCGGTTATCTTCGCCGGTATCTTTCTGAAGCGCGCGAGTTTGGCGTCGGCTTTTTCCGCGGTCTTCTCGGATACCATATAGTAGAACTTGATCTTCGGCTCAGTGCCGGACGGGCGGATCACCACCACGTCGCCGCCGAGCTTGTAGTAAAGCGAGTTCGTCGTGCCGCCGGGGAGACGTTTTTCCGTGCCCTTTTCGAGGTCGTATTCGACCGGTACGGCGTAGTCGATATAGGATCGCACCTTTTTGCCGGCGAGCCTTTCCGGCGGATCCTTCCGCAGTGCCGCCATAAGGTCCGCCATCTTCTGCAGTCCGTCAAGGCCCTCCATGTATATGCTGTCTGTCGCCTCGCGGAAACAGCCGTATTTAGCGTAGACGTCCTGCATCGCGTCGAAAAGCGTCTTGCCCTGCAGCGAATAATACGCCGCCGCCTCGCAGATCAGCATCGCCGCGACGACCGCGTCCTTGTCGCGCGCGTAAGTGCCACGCAGATAACCGCAGCTCTCCTCGAAGCCGAGCAGGAAATGAGTGTCCGTTTCGTCGTTTTCGGTCTCGTTGATCTTTTCGCCGATATATTTGAAGCCGGTGAAAACGTCGCAGCATTCACAGCCGTTCTCACGCGCGATCTTCGCCGCAAGCTCCGTCGAAACGAAGCTCTTGACGATGTAAGGATGCGCCGGATATCTGCCGGTGCGCTTCAGCGCGTCGATTATATATTCCGTCAGCAGCGCGCCCTGCTGGTTGCCGGTCAGTACCGTGAACGTCCCGTCCTTTTTGCGCACGGCGACGCCCATCCTGTCGGCGTCCGGGTCGGTCGCGATTATCAGATCCGATCCTATCCCGTCGGCGAGCTTTATCCCGGGTCCGAATACCTGCAGAAATTCCGGGTTTGGGAACGGCGTGCTCGGGAAATCTCCGTCCGGCTCCGCCTGCTCCGGTACGATGCGCACGTTTTTGACGCCGATCCGATGCAGTATCTGCGGCACCATCTTATATCCGGCGCCGTTGAGCGGGGAATACACGACGCGCAGCCCGGAAGCCGCCGCCACGGCGTCGCGGTCGATCAGCTGAGCGGTGACCGCGTCGAGATAGTGGCTGTCGACGTCGTCGCCGACGTATACGAGAAGACCTTTCTTCTCGGCTTCGCGCAGATCCGCGCGCCTGACGCCGTCGAGCACGTCGACGCGCCGCATGAACGCCGAGACCTTGTCGGCCTGAGCGGGGGAGAGCTGAGCGCCGTCGTCCCAGTACGCTTTGTAGCCGTTATACTGCTTCGGATTGTGCGAGGCGGTGATGTTCACGCCCGCCGCGCATTTCAGATATCTGACGGCGAAGGAGAGAACGGGGGTCGGGCGCAGCGATCCGAACAGATACGTCTTTATGCCGTTGGCGCAGAGCACCTGCGCGGTCACGTCCGCGAATTCCTTCGAGTTGTGGCGGCTGTCGTACGCGATGACGACGCCGTCGCCGCCTCTGCCCTCGGAGTTTATCAGATCGGCGAGCCCCTGCGTCGCGTGGCCGACGGTGTAAACGTTCATCGCGTTGGTGCCCGCCGCCATGACGCCGCGCAGGCCCGCGGTGCCGAACGACAGAAAATCGTGGAAATAAAGTTTTTTCGTCTCTTCGTCGTAGCCGCGCAGCTCCTTTTTAGCTTCCTCGGACACTTTGTCCGAATTTATCCATTTTATATATTCCTTATTATACTCCATTGACCTTACCTCGCTTGCGTTTTTTTTGTTTTGACGCCGCCCTGACGCGGCAAAAATCATTTTACCATAATATCACGGCTCTGTCAAGTGTGCGATTTTAAGCGTTTTTACATGATTTTTGAGCCGCGGCGAAAAAATCAGGCAAAAACACCTATAATTTACAAAAAATTCACATAAATATTTCTCAAAGTTTATTGCACAAAACAGGCCTTTATGCTATACTTGCAAGGCTTGATGTGCGATGAAGCGGGAGGTTGCCGTTATTTTTAACGGGTTTTTCCGCAGAGTATGTCCGATTTTAAACCGGGCGCAAAGAATTTACGAGCAGAAAATGCCGCCTCACCGGATATTCCCCGACCGTTTTCGTAAGTCGGCGGCAATCCGCAATGGTGACACGGTTCATTTACCCGGAGCTTGTTTAAAGGTGCAAACAGGATCCGGTTTTCATAAGGGCAGAGGGCGAAACACCCGAAGCCGTGTTTGCAAAATTCTTTAAAGCCCTTTTAAATCACAAAATTTAAAAGGAGGAAGACACAGTGGCAAAGAAGGAGATCATCAGAGTCAAGATCAGAAGCTACGATCACACGCTGGCAGACGCGGCGGCTGAGAAAATAGCCGAGGCTGCGAAGCGCGCGGGCGCCAGGATATCCGGTCCCATACCGCTTCCCACGGAGCGCGAGGTCGTGACCATACTCCGCGCCGTCCACAAATACAAGGACAGCCGCGAGCAGTTCGAGACCAGGACTCACAAGAGACTGATCGACATTCTCAATCCCTCGGACAAGGTCCTGTCCGCTCTTACGAACATGGATCTGCCGGCGGGCGTTGAAGTGAAGATCGACGCAAGCTCATCGCTGAAGTGATTCGGCACACAAAACAAGGAAATAGTTTACGCACACGCGTAGACCGTTCGGTCATGTTGGAGGGATCCAACCAATAATTGAATGGAGGAATTAAGAACGATGAAAAAAGGAATCATCGGTCGCAAGGTCGGCATGAGCCAGATCTTTGCGGAAGCGGGAAAAGTCATTCCCGTAACGGTCATCGAGGCGGGCCCGTGCGTGGTCGCTCAGAAAAAGACCGTTGAAAACGACGGCTATGACGCCGTACAGCTCGGATTCGGATACGTTTCCGACAAACATCTCACCAAACCCCTGAAGGGTCATTTCAAAAAGACTGATTCCGCTCCCAAGAAGCACCTGAAGGAATTCAGACTTGAAGACTGCAGCTCCTACAACGCAGGCGACATCGTCACCGCGGACGTCTTCGCGGCGGGCGAAAAGGTCGATATCACCGGCATCACCAAAGGCCGCGGATATTCCGGCGTTATAAAGAGATGGGGCTGCCACAGACTGAGAATGACACACGGCGTCGGCCCTGTGCATCGTCAGGCAGGTTCAATGGGCGCGAACTCCAGCCCGTCCCGCATCTTCAAGAACAAGAAGATGGCAGGACAGTACGGCGCCGAACAGGTGACCGTCCTCAATCTTGAGGTCGTCAAAGTGGACGCCGAGAAAAATCTCATCGCCGTTAAGGGCGCCGTTCCCGGTGCCAAGGGCGGCATCGTGTTCATTCGCAACACGGTCAAATAAGCGGGGAGGAGGAAAAGACAATGGCAAATTTCAAAGTCGTTACAATGACAGGCGCGGACGCCGGCGAGATAGAACTTGCGGATTCCGTATTCGCGATCGAGCCGAATGAAGCGGTGCTTCACGCAGCGGTCCGTGCGTTCCTGCTCAATCAGAGACAGGGCACGCAGTCCACTCTTACCCGTACCGAGGTATCCGGCGGCGGCAAGAAGCCGTGGCGTCAGAAGGGTACCGGCAGAGCCAGACAGGGCTCGACCAGAGCTCCTCAGTGGACTCACGGCGGCGTTGCACTCGGCCCCAAACCGAGAAAATACCGCACAGACCTCAACAAGAAGGTCAGAAGACTTGCTCTTTGCTCGGCGTTATCCGCCAAGGCTCAGGAGCAGCAGCTTGTGATAGTTGACGCTGTCACGACCGACGCTTACAAAACCAAGACGATGGTGAATATGCTCAGCGCAGTCGGCGCAGGCAAGAAGGCTCTCGTGGTGCTCGACGCCATTGATGAGAAAGTCCTGAAGAGCTTTGCTAACATTCCCGGAGTCAAGACGGCACAGTTCAACACGATCAACGCATACGACGTGCTCAACGCCGATACGTTCATCGCCACGAAAGCGGCCGCCGCTAAGATATCGGAGGTGTACGCATGAAGACTGTATACGATGTACTCGTAAGACCGATAGTCACCGAAGCTACGATGTCTGAGATCGCTGACAAGAAGTACAGCTTTGAGGTACTTCCCGACGCCACCAAGCCGGAGATAGCGAACGCAGTCGAGAAAGCTTTCAAGGTCCAGGTCGCAAAGGTAAACGTCATAAACGTTAAGAAGAAGCCGAAGAGACTGGGTGTACACTCAGGTTATACCAGATCCTGGAAAAAGGCGATCGTTACGCTGAAGCCCGATTCCAAGACGATCGAGTTCTTCGACGGTATTATGTAAGGAGGGGCTTCACGATGTCTGTTAAAAAGTATAAGCCCACAACGCCGGGCAGAAGACACATGACTTCTCCGTCATTCGAGGAGATCACCAAGAAGACTCCGGAGAAAAGTCTCATCTTCATCAAGAAGAAACACGCCGGCAGAAACAGCTACGGCACAATAACCGTCCGTCATCACGGCGGCGGCAACAAGCAGAAATACAGGATCATCGATTTCAAGCGTAAGGACGAGCGCGCCGCGACCGTCACCGCTATCGAATACGACCCCAACCGCACCGCTTATATCGCTCTCATCCAGTATGAGGACGGAAAGAAATCCTACATCATCGCTCCGCTCGGCCTCAAAGTCGGCGACGTGATCTATTCTTCCGCCGAAGCCGATATCAAGCCCGGCAACGTTCTGCCCATCGCGAACATACCCGTAGGTACGTTCATCAACAACATCGAGCTCTACGCCGGCAAGGGCGCCCAGCTCGTGAGATCCGCAGGCTCCGCGGCTCAGCTCATGGCCAAGGAAAACGGCGTGGCTCAGATCAGGCTCCCCAGCGGCGAGGTCCGTATAGTCGGTCTCGACTGCAAAGCCATGATCGGTCAGGTCGGCAACCTCGAGCATGAAAACATCAAACTCGGCAAAGCCGGTAAGACCCGCCACAAAGGCGTCCGTCCTACCGTACGCGGCTCCGTCATGAACCCGTGCGATCACCCGCATGGCGGCGGTGAAGGCAAATCTCCGATAGGCCGTCCGTCTCCCGTCACCCCGTGGGGCAAACCCGCCCTCGGTTATAAGACGAGAAACAAGAAGGCAAGGACCGAACGCCTCATCGTCAAACACAGGAACAGTAAGTAAGAAGGAGGGAAATAGAAATGTCAAGAAGTCTGAAAAAAGGACCTTTTGTAGAAGAAAAGCTCTTCAACAGGATCGTGGCTATGAACGAGTCCAACAACAAGCAGATAATCAAGACCTGGTCGAGAGCGTCTACCATATATCCCGAATTCGTAGGCCACACGATAGCCGTTCACAACGGCAAGTCCCACGTCTCCGTGTTCATAACCGAAGATATGGTCGGTCATAAGCTCGGTGAGTTCGCTCCCACACGTACCTTCAAGGGCCATGCGGGAACCAAGGACAAAGCGAAATAATAGGGAGGAACACTTCAATGGAAGCAAGAGCATATTTAAGATACGCCAGGATATCCCCCCGCAAGGTCTGCATCGTCCTTGACCTCATCAGAGGCAAAAAAGTTGATTATGCAATGGGTGTCCTGAAGAACACACGCAAAGCCGCAAGCGAGTATCTTATAAAGCTGCTCAAGAGCGCGGAAGCCAATGCTGAACACAACTACAACATGGATCCCGAAAAGCTCTACGTAGCCGAGTGCTTCGTCTGCCCCGGTCCTACGCTCAAGCGCATCCAGCCGAGAGCAAAGGGCAGCGCGAACAGGATCCTTAAGAGAACGAGCCACGTCACCATCGTTCTTGAGGAAAAAGAATAATCGGAGAGGAGTTAAACGAATTATGGGACAAAAAGTTAATCCGCACGGTCTCCGTGTCGGCGTTATCAAAAAATGGGATTCGAGATGGCTCGTATCCGATATGGATTTCGGTGATACGATAGTCAACGACTATCACATCAGAGATTTCCTCAAGAAGAAGCTTTACAACGCGGGCGTGCCGAAGATCGAGATCGAACGCAGCAACAGCGCCGTTACGGTCATCATCTACTGCGCGAAACCCGGTATGGTCATAGGCCAGAAGGGCGCCGAGAAGATGAAGCTCGAGGCTGAGGTGAAGAAGATCGTACGTGACGATATGATCCACGCCGTCACCCAGCGCGCTATAAAGAACCACAAGGAAGACATTGACCTGCAGGCGGCTCTCAAAGCGATAGTCGTTCCCGACGTCAGGATCAACATCTTCGAAGTCAAGACGCCCGACCTCAACGCCCAGCTCGTGGCAGAGAGCATCGCGGACCAGCTCGTTCGCAGGATCGGCTTCCGCCGCGCGATGAAGAACGCCATCGGCCGCGCCATGAGACTCGGCGCCAAAGGTATCAAGGTCGCCTGTTCCGGCAGACTCGGCGGCGCTGAAATAGCCCGTTCCGAGCACTACCACGAAGGTACGATACCGCTTCAGACTCTGCGTGCCGACATAGAGTACGGTTTCGCGGAAGCGAACACCACCTACGGCAAGATCGGCGTCAAGGTCTGGATCTACGGCGGAGAAGTTCTCAACGAGAGCAGATCCGGCGGCAGACGCGACAACAGAGACAACAGAGACAGAAGAGACCGCCGCGGCAGCCGTGACAACCGCGACAACCGCCGCGATAACCGCGACAACCGCCGCGACAACCGCGATCGCGAGAGAAAACCTTACAACAAGGAGGAACGCCGCGATGTTAATGCCTAAGAGAGTCAAATACAGACGCGTTCACAGAGGCAGACTCAAAGGAAAGGCCATGAGAGGCAATACCGTCACTTACGGTTCCTACGGCCTTGAAGCTCTCGAACCCGCCTGGATCACCAGCAACCAGATAGAGGCAGCCCGTATAGCGATGACCCGTTATATAAAGAGAGGCGGTCAGGTCTGGATCAAGATATTCCCCGACAAGCCCATCACCGAGAAGCCTGCCGAGACCCGTATGGGTTCCGGTAAAGGTTC
>JAFZRM010000024.1 GCA_017619885.1 Clostridia bacterium
ACCGAGCCCGATACTCAGGCCGACACCGAGCCGGATGCGACGACTGCCGCTGATCCCGCTGCCACTACCGAAGGCGACAAGACCGAAGAAGGCACCAAGGCTCCCACGACCGATGATCCCGGCAAGAGCACCGAAAAGAAGTCCAACACCGGACTTATAATCGGTATCGTAGTTGCCGCCGTCGTAGTCGTTGCAGCTGTTGTTGCGGCGATCGTCCTCGGCAAGAAGAAAAAGAAATAATCTCGATCTTCTGACATAAGATAAGAAGTCCGCCGTATAACGGCGGATTTCTTTATTTCCCGGGATATAAATCGCCGGTCCGCGTTTCGGTGCGGCGTAACAAAACAGATTATGAAATACTATGCCGTGCTGAAATTGAAGACGCTTCGCTGATGAAGAGATTTGAAATTGAACAAAAAAGCAGACCGATTTTGATTTCAGTCTGCTTTTGTTGAATGCGATTTTGCTCACAAAATGAATATCATCATTTCTTCTTTTTCTTTACTATCATTATTACGACTACTGCGATTATGACCGCCGCGGCGACGCCAGCGATTATTCCGATTATCAATCCGGCGTTTGATTTGTCATCCGTCGTCTTTCCGGTGTCGTCGGTCACCTCCGCGCTCGTGTTATCGGGCTCGGTGTCGACAGTCGTCACAGGTTCAGTCGTATCGTCTGCCGGCGCAGTGGGAGGAGTGGGAGGAGCTATAGTCTCTTTGTAATACTCGGAAAGTCCGGCGTAAGCGTACGCTTCTTCTACCGAGCGGAAGTTGCCGATCCACTTGATATCCGCGGATTTGCCCGCCAGATCCTCCATTTCGCCGATGCCGAGTCTGTAGCCGTGAATTACGCCCTGCCACGTCAGCGCCTCTGACAGATCCTTTACGATAAGTCTCCAGCCGTTATCGTTCTTCTCGTCAAAATCGCCTTCGATCCAGTTAAGGCCGCACATAGAGCCTTCCTGCGGCGCCAGAACGTCGCCGGCGAAGAAGTAAAGCGTCGCGCTCTGTCCTATCTCGTCAAGATCCTTGTAAAGCATCGCGAACACGGGAAAGTCGTCTGCCGAATAATTGTACTTTCTGCTTTCACGCAGCAGTATCGGGTCTTCAACATCAGTGAAATCAAGGTGTATCGTTCCGTCATCGTTAAGCGTCGCTACGGCGCCGGCGTTGAATTCGTTGCTCTTGAAGTGATCGGCGTCGAGAATGAACACGGGTTCGCCCGCGGGTATCTCACCGGGATCTTCCGGCGGTACGATATTGTTCGGGACGAACGGCTCGTACGATTCGTTGCCTCTCGGCATCTCGTCGTTGACGAGGTTTACGGTGCAGGCGATCGGATCGGTGTTGCCCTGATGGCACGCGACCGCGAGATAACAGGTCTTGTCTTCAAATCTGTCGTCAAACCCCGGCACGTGCATACTGCAGTCGTTTAGATAGACGTCATATACTCCGTCGACCTTTTTGACCTCGAGCGTTATGGCTTCATGCTCGTAGATATTTACGTTGTATATCTCCTGATGTATCAGGTTCGACGCCCGGTCAAGGAACGACATGAACGTGACTTCCTTTGACCCTGGTCTGATAAGGCACAGCCAGCCATTGCCGTAACCGGCGGCCTCGGGAGTCGGCATTTCGTCTGTCCAGAGGTTGAAGGAGATCCATTTGTCGACGCCTGCCTGCGTGAATTCGTCGACAGTGATGACGACTTTAAGACCGTCGGCGAAACTGATCTTGTCTTTCATCTGCATGGAGCAGTACGCCGTCTTGCCCCACGTTTCAAGCTGTTCCTTCGTCGGCGTGTACATCTGTACGCCCGCGTCGGTATATCTCATACCGGCGACCTGAGGCATATCCTCTTCGGATTCGTAGTGATCCGAGTAAGTATGGATCTTGCCGTAAGGTACCCATTCGTTCGCGGCGGCGTTTGCGTTGAACACGAACACGGTCATGATCATCACCGCCGTTATGATAACAGCGAATAGTCTTTTCATACTTTACCTCCGTATTTTACGCTATTCAATTTCTTTCATTATAGATCAAATCGTCACCGTTGTCAAGTGGTGTTTTCCATTTATTGTCGGTTATCCGATAAAAAGAAAGATAAATTGAAATATATACCCAAAAAAAGAAGACCGCTTGCCCGACGGCAGACGGCCTTTTGATCACAGTTTATTATTTCTTCTTTTTCTTGGAGAGGACTATGCCGCATACTACGGCAGCGACTACTACCACAGCCGCAACAGCGATGCCGATGATGGCGCCGGTGTTGGATTTCTTTTCGCCGGTCGAGCCGCCGTCTGTCGTTACGTCGGCAGTGCCGGGAGCAGCCTGCGTACCGTCGTCGGCGGTGTTGTCGCCGGAAGCGGCGGTCGTGTCGTCAGCGGGCGCGGTGGTGTCGTCAGCGGCGGTCGTTGCGGTGCCCCACTGGCTGTCATAGTAAGCGCCCATATTGGCGTAGTGATAAGCATCCTTTTCGCTGCGGAAGAAACCGATCCACATTATGTCGGCTTCCTGCTCGTTGAGCGAGCCGTCGCCGGCGATGTCGAGACGGAAAGCGTTGATCAGACCTTCCCAGGTCGCCTCGTCGGTGAGGTCGATGCAGAGGATCCTCCAGCCGTTGTCGTTGTCTTCATCATAATCGCCTTCAGCCCAGGCAAAGCCGATGTGAGAGTCGTTCTGAGCTGCGTAAACTTCGCCGGCGCAGTACCACAGAGAAGCGGATCCGCCGATCTCGTCGAGGTCCTTATAAAGTATCGCCCATACCGGGAACTCTTCGGCTTTGTAGGAGCCTGTGTTGACGTTTCCGTTCAGCATAGGCGCGTTCTCGTCAAACGTGATATGAAGCGATCCGTCGTCGTTGACGATAGAGGTCATGCCGCCTCCGGGCGTGTTCTTCTTGACTCTGTCAGCATTCCACAGCCAGCAGGGCTCGCCTTCCGGAACAGCGGGAGTTTCTTCTATCGGAGGTCTCGGCTTGAGATCGTCGGGTATATACGGATCGGACGCGTCGGTACCGGTCGGCTTGCTGCCGTTGAATTCGGTGACCGTGAACACGATCTGCTCTCTGGTGCCCTGATGTCCGGTAAGACCTATGTAAGCCTCATCGTTTTCCATATACTGAACGAACTTGCTCGCCTTCATATCGACGCCGTTGACGTAAACGTTATATTTGCCGTCTTCCGGTTTGATCTCGAGCGTGATAGCTTCGCCCTCGTAAATGTTGACGTCGCTGTTCGTCATCGTGAGGTTAGTCATGGCGACGGACGGCGAGCACAGATAGGATTCAAGCGAGCATCCGGCGGAACTCGGTCTGATAAGGCAGAACCAGCCGCAGCCGTAACCGGCGGCGCCCTGCGCTATCTTCTGGCTGTCCCAGATGGAGAAGGAGAGCCATTTATCGGCGCTGCCGTCGCAGAATTTGTCAACGACGACGGTCATCGATATACCGTTCTTATAGCTGACCTTTTCTTTGGTCTGAAGCGTGCCCCAGCCGTTGCTGCCCATATCTTTGAGCTGATCGTCGGTGCAGGTGTACATCTGGACGCCGAGGTCAACGTAACGGATACCGGGAGTCTTCGGCAGGCTGTCGTCTTCGCCGTATTCTTCCTTGTATGCGTTGGCAGACGCATAGGGGACCCACTCGTTGTCGGCGGCGTTTGCGGTGAACACGAACATGGACATGAGCATCGCGGCCGTCAGGATCATTGCGAATATTTTTCTCATATTATACCTCCATAATATTTCGCATATACGTGATTATATTTTACTATCAAAAATGCTATTTGTCAAGTATTATTTGTATAAATTCAATAAAATTGATTTGAAAACCGCGTATGCAGCCCGAATGTCCTGCGTTATTCGGCAAGTGAGCGGTAAAGACGCGGCGGCGCTAGGATGAACGCACGCTCAAAATAGTCGAGCTGTGTCAGATATTCGCGTACAGTGCCGGATGTGAGCAGCACGGGCATGCGATTGTGAACATCCGCCATATCGTCGTCCGCGCCGCGCGTGAATATGACGAATTTCTTTACCGGTCCGTATTCGTTATATGCGCCTGCCATATACACTATATCGTCGTCCGTGCATTTGAAAAGATATTTGATCTTTGTTTCCCTCGACCATTCGTAAAAGCCGGTCGCGGGTATGACGCAGCGGCGCTGATAAAGAGCTTCTCTGAAGAACCTTTTGCCGACGGCGGTCTCGCTTCTGGAATTGATAACGGGTTTCGAATCGCCCGAAGGGGAGGGGAAGCCCCAGAACGCGTATTTCGCCCTGATCTTGCCGTCGTACTCGGTTATGATCGGCGCGGGATCAGTCGGGTAAATGTCTCCGACCGGCTCCCTGAAGCCCGCCTGCTTTAAAAATTTTGTCATCAGACTGTCTTCGTCATCTGTAAAGACGGTATATCTTCCGCACATATCTGCTTCACATCCTTAACTTTACGACGCTTCTGCCGGGCACGCTTATATCGCGTTCGTCGAATGTCGCCGTGACTGTTTGCTCAAATGGATTGATCACTATCATTATCTTTTCACTTTGATATTCCCAGCTGACCGAGACGAGCGCAGGCAGACTGTTGCCGAACGGTGCGAGACCGCATTCAAGCGCCGGCGACGGCATCATTCTGCCGTAGTTGAGAAAGTCGGAAAGACCCGAGTTTCGCGCGTCGGAGAGCGTATTAAGGAATTTCAGGACCGTTTCTTTGTCTGGCATTACGGAGAAATCGCGCGTGCCCCACGACGGCGAAATATAACCTTCCGGCGTCAGTATGAGAGTCGGCACGTCGCCCGCGGCGAATGAATAAGCGAGGCGATAAAGCAGCGCGTCGGTGTCGCGCGGCAGCGGATCGCTCACCTGGTTGCCCATGAAATTGCGGATAAATTCATGAAATAGAAACGCGTACATAGGTACGGGTCTTCCCAGGATAGATGAAAGCTCGTATCTGTCATCGCTCATCGGCAGCATACCGATATAAGGCTCCGCAGTCGCGGATTCACAGCCGAGGATCATGCCGGGGCTCTGCTTTTTCCATTCGGAAAGCATTTTCTGCATTTTAACGGTCATCCATGCGCCGGGCACGGGGGGATGTCCGTGCCTTCTTGAATAGCAAAGATACTGGCCGCCGCCGTGGTTCTGATCGAGGATCTGCGCGTAATCGGCTCCGCAGTCGAACAGAGGAGTGTAAGCTTCCGACAGTATCTCTTTGCCGCGTTCGCACGCCGGGCAGACGTCGTAACCCGATCGCTGACCGGGACAGATGCGGCTTTTTGAAACGCTTCCGTCCGGCGCCGCGCACATTATTTCAAGAAGATTTTCGTCTTTTATACGCTGCGAATTGTCGTATGTTTCAACAAGATTCGAGTGTTCGGTGAAGCCGAAGCCTGAACAGTAAACGCCGAGCATATAGCCGCGGCTGTGCAGCGCGTCACGGAATTCATTGAACGCGTCGATACCGCCGTAAGGCGGCCACACGTAAGGCGGCGCCCACGGCGCGGTGCCCTCCCAGTGCATTAAAAGCGCGAGCGGCCTCATACCCGATTTCTCAGCTATATCATCGATCAGCGGCAGCGCATTGACGTATGGAAACAGTGCGTTCGGATCCATTTTATCCATATCGTGGATACCGCGGACCGGGTAAGACACTACGACAGTATTATCGGTGTACCACTTCGGCAAAGAATCGTTTTCTATGACCTTTACCGCGCACGGCGGAAGATTCGACTCGAAGAAATCTCTGTAAGCGGATGAAGCCGCCTCCCAGCTGCCTTTGCCCGAGCTTATAACGAGCGGATAACCGGTCGAGACGTCCTGACCGGGCTCGTCGCCGCAGTACAGCTTGAATATAAGTTCGCCGCCGCGGACGGTTATCTCCTTGGGTCCGCGCGCCGGGTCGTTTGCTGAAACCGTCAGATACCCCGGATCTCCTCCGTCATACAGATACGAAGCGGTCTGCGCGAACATCATGTTCGGAAACATCATGTAGTTGCCGTAAGACGGATATTCCGGCGGCATATCGTATAATTTACTGAGCGTGTAGATGATCACGCCCTCGTTATACGGAAGAAGCAGGGAACTGCCATCTTCACCTCCGTCGCCGCACAATGCGGGCAGACGAAGCGGTAAAAGGATTATCCATTCAACAGCACAATCGGAATTGTTTGTAATATCAGCGAATACCTTTAAATCTTTTTCTCTTATGATTCTGATGTTGACAACTATGTCGGTGCAAAAACCGGAGAATACGTAGCTGTCCCCGATGTTTTCGATTTGCTTTGCATCGGAGGCGCAGATCTCGATCTTTTGTCCGTCGGGGCTGATCAGCCGCAGACGAAACAGCGGTGTCGGCGACGCGCAGAACTGCCGGCTGTCCTTTGATAATGATTCCAGAAAAGCGCCGTTAATTTTGAGATTAAGAGACATATCATTATTCCTTTCGCAAATCTATGAAATATCGGTCTTCCACCGAAGATTGCCGTCATCTTTCAAAAAAGAGAAACCGCAGCGTTTTAAGACGTTCTGAGACTTAATGTTCTCCTTCAATGTTTCCGCTAATACTGTTTTTATACCGAGTGACTTGCCGAAGAGCAAAAACGCTTTGAGCGCTTCCGTCATATATCCGTGCCCTTCATATTGCGGGTTCATTCCGTAACCGACTTCCGTCACACCGTCTTTCGGCACGTACTTATAATCTATTGAGCCGATTATCTTGCTGTTTTCTTTCAGAACGATCAGAAATTCAGTGAAAAACAGATAATTGTCCGGATCATTGGCAATTTCTCTTTCAAGCTTCAACAGAAAGTTTTGAAGCAGATGATCGAGCTCCTCGCCCAGATACATAACGTCGAATTCACGCTCGAAGCCCGGCAGATCCGCGTTGAAAAGAGCGAGGTTTTCTTTTGTATACGGAAACAGAACGAGCCGCTCTGTTTCGATGTATGACGTCATCTTTTCAAGATTCATATTTCACCTCGTCGACCTTATCCAATCGTCAAGGAACTTCATCTGCCCGTCAGTATGGAACCAGTGTTCGCCGCCGCGCATGACCGTGAGCGATGCGTTGTGTTTTCCGGCAAATTCCGTGATCGTAGAAAGCGCCGTCATATTATCGTTTTCGCCGTACAGGATATGCGTCGGCACGTCCCATTCGAGCGGATTTTCCCGCACGTAGCATAGATATTCCCATGACAAAGCTACGCCGAAAGGCGTTTCTATCGTCTTTTTCGCTTCGAGCTCAGCTTCCGTGACGGACGCGTATTTCATCATGTCCGTTATCAGCTTTTCCATATCGACTATGGGCGAGATGAACCATGCGGCTTCGATATCTTCCGATGAAAACGCGTTCATGGAAAAGAACGCGCCTACGCTGTTAGCGATGAGAAGCACGTTGTTGTATTTTTCTTTCAGTTCTTTTATCTTGCCGGAGAATTCCGGCTTGCAGTCCCACGGCGTGTCGCAAGTATAATCGAGCCCGATAACGTCGCAATCGGCAAACAAAGACCGGTAATGATCGGCTTCTGCGGCGCTTCCGCCCTTTCCGTGAACGTACAAAACTGCCTTTTTCATTTCTTCGCCAGCCTTTTGTAGATCAAAAGCTGCGGATCTGCGCCGTTCTCGCGGTAACTGCAAATCAGTATAAACTCTTCGTCGGCGATCACGCCGTAACATACGTCATCGTCAGCGACACATATCTGATTTCCGAGATATATATCGTTCGGGTTCAAAAACGTCGCCTCGGCGCCGTTCGGGAGCGTATATTTCAGATCGACGAAAAATCCCGGAAGCTCGTTTAAATTTTCGATCGCGGGAATGCCGAGAGAAGCGAGCAGGGAATTGATCTGCAAGACAAACCCCGCCTTGAATTCTTCATACGCGGCTTTACCGTGTTTTTTAATGTACTGCGCGGCGATGCAGCTGCCGCCGAAAGGACATCCGTTCGTCGCGGCACAACCGTGACAGGTATCTTTAAAACCGCACTGCGAGCAGTCGGCGCCGCAAATCGTTTTGTTTTCAGATTTCATTTGTCTCCCCCTGTGTTATATAAATTCAGAATCCACGGCGTTTGATGTCGTATTTCCCTGACCAGCTGTGAACTTCAAATTCAAACTGTGAAATATACTCGGGCGTGCAGAAGAAGCGCCGCGCCAGAAATTCTTTGTTTATTTTGTCAAAATCGGATCTTTCGATCTCGCCGCCGAAACGCCTTTCGCCGTCTTTGTAAAACTCGACCGGAAGCACCTCGTCGTCAAGTATCCGGCGTATATAATCGGCAGCGTCCCCATACTCTTCACAGTGAAGATGCTGAGTGGCAAAACACACGATATACTCGACGTATTCCTCGGTCTTTTCGCGATTATAGAACTTTTCTTCGAATACTTCTATCTTTCTGCCGCTTTCGCGATCCGATATCAACGCGTGATCATCGTCGATAAACAGATCGAGGCCGTACGCTGTTATCATATCGTTCAGAAAATCCCAGTCTTTCATATAAATCCTCCGGTTTAATCTGTCTTTCTGGCGACGATCAGGTATCTGTGCGTCGTTCCTGCGATCCTGCCTTCACGCTCGATGATTTCATGCATTTTCAGCAGCCGGTCAAAGCATCGGTCTACGGAGAAGCCGGGGAATTCCCACTCGATTATCCTTGCAAACCATACGAAGGCGCCGACGTCGTAAAAACATATCGTGCCGAAAGCCTCGTCCGCCTGAATGATCTCGAAACCCGCGTCCTCAAATCTTTGCCTTTGCTCGCGCAGATTCTCGTGCGGGAACGGCGTTTCGGTGCCGGGGAGGACCATCTCGACAAGCTCTCTGTCGTTGTCAGATCCCACCTGCTGTGTGATGAACAAGCCGCCGGGCTTCAGCAGCCGTTTGATCTCAGTCGGATCGAAGTCTCCGTGACGGTTTATGATCACATCAAAGGATCCGTCGTCAAACGGGATATGCGACGCGTCACTGCATTCACGCAAATCTATCCCGAGCGGCAAAAGTCTTTCCATACAAAGTTTTACGTTCGGAGGATAACCCTCCGTCGCGGCCGTGTTTTCATACGGGTGATGAAGAGAGAGAAGAAACTCGCCGCCGCCCGTATCGTAATCAAGAAGCTTCATATCGTCCCGAAGAAAACAACGGATTATCTTTTCATAATCCCACGGTAAAACGTCTTCTTCCTCATAGCGCCCGCTGATATGCGAAAAATCCCACCCTTTTATAAAGGCGCAAGCCTCTTCATTTTGCCAAACTGTTCTCAGTTCTTCAGCCGACATACGTATCTCCATGAACGAAATATAACTGCTTTTGTACTGCATATGTTTTTTGTTTACATCATTTTTATTATCCTGTCAGTTAACATCTATGCTGTCGCTTCAACCTAGGCTCGAGTGATCAATGTAACTACTTCCACATGCTTTGGGACGATAGCGTGAATAAAAAGGCACATATTCACGCTGTTGTCACGACCAGCGGCGTAAAGAATTTGCCGTTGCCCGAATAAGATCGTGTCATCGGTTCAGAAAACCCATTCGAACTCTACATAATCAATATCTGCATCCAAAATGATACAGCCGTTTGAGAACAGCTTAATGATGATGGAACATGAACCGACATAGTGGGACAAATATTCCAATTTGAACTTACCTTCGGGCAATTCAGTTAACAAACTGTTTTTAATACGCTTATAGTGACCGTCTATTGAAAACAGTTTTGAAAGCAGCCTCATCGGCTTTACCCATTTATAAATTGAGAAATCATCTGAATCAAAAGCATGATGATATCTGATTATAAGCGATTTTACGCCCGGTTTATAAAATTGAATTGAATCGTTGTTGGAAATACCGTCTTCAAATACAAATTCAATACATTGATTATCCAGATGGATATGTTGTATGACACAATCGTGAGGAATCGGTATTGTAGGCAGTGATTCTCCATTCAGGACGTATTTTTCTATCATGTTTTCTCATTCCTCTCGTATTTGTTTAATATACATCTATCCCGTAGTCACGACCCGGCTCGAGACATCAATACGACTGATTCCACATGCGTCTTAAAAGGAAAGAAATCAATCTTTTACAAACAATAATCTATTTTCCATTCGTCAAAGTTGATTCCGCCTATTGATATCAAAACAATCTCATTCCATCGGTCTTTGATAGATTTGCCGTCAAAAATCGGAGCTTCAAAGAGTTCTTTTGCGGTTTTACATTCCCAACCGTTTTCAATGTCACAGTAACCTACCCAGTATGGCATTTCATATTGCGGCAAATATCCAATATAATGTTCCACTTCGTTCGGATCCGTTTTGAAATAGAAAGAAGTCTCGTCAATGTTTCTGCACTTTCTATCAAACAAGTCAAACAATGTTTCGTAATTCATGATAACGTACCTTTCTTTGTTCCGAATTCTTCATCAGTCCGGGTGAACTCCAAATGATCGTCAATATTTTTCCGACGTAAAAGAACAACCGTCTCCACATGCCTCGGGACAATGGCGTGAATAAAAAAACCGTTATCAACGCTGTTGTCTCGACCCGCCTCGTAAAGAATATGCCGTCGATCACTATGCAAAAGAAGATTTACTCATCAAGATCATAATCATCCGGATTGAGCAATTTGATTCCCTGAGCATGATGCTCTTCAACAATTTCTCCCCACCTACGGTTGTGTTCTTCAATATACGCCCGTTTGCTTCCGTAACACCGCCAGGCACACCATCCGCATTGACCTTCCGGATTCTTCAAGGGGATAAAATGGACTGTTATGTCCAGCAGTTTTCTCGGATCGCCTTCAGGCGTAAAACGAACGCCGAATTGTCTTTTCCATTCTTCATCAATTTTTCTTTTCCAAGGCAGTCCTTCTTTCACACCTTCTCTAATTGGAAAATCGGGCAATTCTGCATAGTAAATCCACTGTTCGGTTTGCGTTTTTCTTTTCTCCAATTGAAGCGGAATGGTTTTTCTCGGATAACGGTCGAGATCATATTCCAACTGAACGTCGCGAAAACGGATTTTCTCTTGCTCAACATAACTGCCTGAAAAGGCAATCGCAACGCCTTTCGTTTTTCCTCCGGTATTAATCACAAAGTAACATTGGTCCTTTCCAATCTCACAAGGCATCAAACTGGGGCTTGTAAAGGACAGCTTTGGAGGCTCTGATTTTGAGGCCGATTCAGGAAGGTTGAAATATAAGGTTTGTACTCCTTCTGTAAACTGTTCCGTGATAAGCTCATCGCAGAACCGCCCCTGCCCGGATGTAAGCCCTAACAGCGGTTCAAGACCATCCAAGGCATCCTCTGCAAAAACGTATTTCTGTGTAAGGACAGATTTCCATTGTGCATTATCAGTAACAATATCTTTCCACCTTGCCGGTGTTGAACGAATTTTGAGTTCGGGATAGCTTCCTGTTTTTGCCCAGGCGACGATGTCAAGTTTTTTGTTTACGCGGTTCAATATCAGACAGTCGCTGTCAAAACATGAAACGGTCAGCACGTCTGCCGATAATTTCTCTGAAAGCGGGTTGCAAATATCTCGAATCGTTTCTTCTGTACAGAAATCAAGCCCGTCCGAACAAACAGAAACCCATTTCCCGCCTGCATCATAAATTGAAAGCGACAAATCTGCTTCATCCGGACTATTCTTCTTCACGTATCCTTTTGCATTCAGTATCTCTGTCAAAGTCGACCGAAAAAAGTCCGCATCATATTCCGCTGTTTTGCGCACATGAAGATTCGAGAAAAACCAACCCATGCTTTTACCCTCCCTTTCTGTTTTGAACTAAATATCATCCAACTTGTACACTCTACCCGTCTCGAGACATCAATACGACTGATTCGACATGCCTTGGAGCAGCAGGTCAAATAAAAAAGCTTGTATTCGACCCACTGGCTCATCCCAATGAAGGAATGGGCAATTCCCCAGGACTGGTCAGGGTTGAGACAGTAGGATGAATATCGGTACGCCGATAAACCGGAATTTGTCAAACCATTCTCGACAACAGAAAATCAGGACGTTCCCCTATTAAAACCGAGTCAGTAACGTCAATTACTTCAATATCGCCCTTCGAGTATTCATCTACAAAACTTCTTTCATTATCAAAGATCAGCTCTTTCCCATACCAAGGTTTCCCAGACTGGGGAGTAAGCTCCAAATAAACAGTTTTATTTTCGAGATAAAATGTCAAAACGGTATGTTGCTTTCTGCTCTGCTTATCATGCAAGAGCCATATCTTGCTTGGGATATTACGCTTGTCAAGAATGTATCTCATCAGAACAACAGCATCATTACATGTGCCCACCTTTGCTTTCATAGTGTCCTCTGGGTCCTGAATGCAATATTCCGTTTGTAAACGGTCAAAAAACTCTTTGTCAAATCCCTTAGTCATATCAGGCTTATATGTTTTGCCATTCAAATAGAAGCCGTATTCGTAACCATTATCCAAAAGTTCTTGTTTCAACAGCTTGCATGTTTCTTTTATCAACATTGCTATTCCTCCGTCAAACTCCGATTTACTCATTTCTTTGTCATTAATACCACCGTCTCCACGTGTCCGGTCTGGGGGAACATATTGAACGGATACGCGGTATCCGCAGAGTAGCTGCCGAGCAGTTTTTTCAAATCGCGCGCGAGAGTATCGGGATCGCATGAAATGTACAGGAGTTTATCAGGTGCGATGTCAAATATCGCGTCTATTACTTCATCCGAAAGACCTTTTCGCGGCGGATCGACTATGATCGCGTCGACTTTTCCGTTGACTGCATTTTTAATTACCGAGCTGTCTCCGCAGAGGAATTCAGCATTGTTAGCTTCGTTCAGGCGCGCGTTGATCCTTGCATTTTCGACCGCTTCCGGCACTATCTCGACCCCTATGAGTCTGCCGGTCCCGCGAGCCGCACACAGCCCGACGGTGCCGACGCCGCAGTACAAATCGACGACGACTTCGCTGCCTTTAAGATCGAGCAACTCCGACGCTTTTATATAAAGCGCCTCACAGCAGTCGTGATTCACCTGGTAAAACGACGCCGGTGATATCTCGAACTTCCTGCCGCACAGGATGTCGTGAAGTGTTTCTTTACCGTAAACGCTTACGTATTTTTTTCCGTAGATAACGTTAGTGTTTTCCTCGTTCACATTTACCGTGATACCGCAGACGCGCGAATGCGCCGAAGTTACGGCGGAAATCAGCTCGTCACAGAAAGGCAGTCTTTTTGCGTTGATAACAATAATAAGAAGGATCCCTACCGTCCCGGATCTCATACAAATGTGTCTTAAAAGTCCTTTTCCGGTCTTTTCGCTGTAAGCGGTGATACCGCGCGAGTCGGCGAAATCACAAACGGTCCGCGCTATGCGCGGGAATTCCGGATCGGCGATAATACAGTCCTCGCAGAAAACGATATCGTGGCTGTGCTGTGCGTAGTAACCGAACGATACATGCCCGTTTTTGTCGACCCCGACGGGGAACTGCGCTTTGTTGCGGTATCTCGTGCCGTCGCCGACGGACGTGACCTCTGCTACCGAGATATCAACGCCCGCGCGAAGAAAAGCCCCTTCGACGATCCGACGCTTTATTTGCAATTCATGCTCCGGCGTGATATTTTTGAAAGAACAGCCGCCGCATCTTTTATATCCGCACAAGGGCTGTACGCGATTCTGTGACGGTTCGATGAGCTCGGTGATCGCGGCGACACAGTAGTTTTTCGCCGTCTTTATGACTTTGACTTTGCAAACGTCTCCTGTGACGGCGCCGATAACGAAAAACACGGTGCCGTCAACGCGGCATACACCGTTGCCTTCATTATTCATATCGTCGATTCTGACTGTGAAAATCTGATCTTTTGCAAACATCGTCCGTCAGCCTTTTTTCTTTAATTATACTATGAATATCGTGCTTTGTCAAGGATAAAAATCGAAAAGCCCCGCATAAGCGAGGCTTTTCTGGTGACCCGTGGGGGAATCGAACCCCCGTTTCCAGCGTGAGAGGCTAGCGTCTTGGCCGCTTGACCAACGGGCCGATTGCTTTTGCAGTATACCATACATTAAGCAAAAAATCAAGAGGTTTAAGCAAAAAAATTTGATTTTTTTTCGCTTTTTTTGAATATGCGCAGCGCCCAGCTTTTTTCGTCGTCTGAAATGAAACCGAACGTGCGCAAAAGCGCCGTATAAAACACGGTCATCACAACCGATCCGACGATTACCGTAATGACGAGTTCGCCGTAATCGATGCGAAGATATCTGAAGAAAAGCCCTGTCAGACACGCCGCGCCAGTCATGCAAAGCGACGGGACAACGACCGACCTAATAAGCCCGAGCTTTACGTTCACACATCGGAAAAGCTTTGAAAGGCTCAGTGCAGCATTCAATATCTCACAGACGTAAATCACAGCGACGTATCCTTTTATCCCGAACGGCGGGAGCAGGAAGAACACGAGTATCACGGAGACAAGCGCGTCTATTATGTTATATCTCATCGAAGCGAACTGTTCGCCGAGGCCTTTAAGTATCGCGTCAGTCGTGTTGTCAACGTACATAACCGGTATCAGAAACGCAAATATTCGGATGTAAATTCCGGCTTCGGCGCTGTCGTAAAGCAGCGCGCCGAGCGCGTCGGCGTAATACGCGAATATCCCGGCGATTCCGACGGAAAAGATGACCGATATCTTCATTATCCGCCCGGTGACGTATTCGATCGATTTATCGTTTCCTATTTCCTTATATCTCGTCACTTCCGGAACAAGCAGGCCCGTGAACGCCGACAGAAACGCCATCGGGAAAAATATAACCGGGAATACCATACCGGAAACGACTCCATACGACGACAGCGCGGCTTCCGTCGTCGAGCCGTTCTTTATCAGCCCTTTCGGAATAAGGATATGTTCGATAGTCACGAGAGCGCTTCTTATATACGAGCTGACGGCGATCGGGATCGCCATTTTGATCAGCCGCCACGACAGATCGGACGACGGCGGAGCTGACAGATCCTCAATGCGTTTTCGGTCGAACAGATAAAGGACGAACGAAACGATAAACGCGAGCACTTCGGATATCGTTATACCTATAACTATAGCAGCGGCGGCTTCTTCGATCCCTTTGCCTGCGATCGCGGCAAGAAGAGCGGCTGTCAGAAACATCCTGATGAACTGCTCGAGGATATTTGTCACTGCATTTTTCGCGACGCGGCGCACGGCGGAGAAATAGCCGGACAGGGCGTTTGAGACCGCAAGCGGCGGCAGGCTCAGCGCGAGTATCCGAAGCGACAGCGTCGCGCGAACGTCTCCGAGCCAGTCGCATGCGATCGCCTCGGCAGACGTCAGAAGGATCACCATACCAGAAAATCCGAACACGAGCGCGTAGATAATACAGCGAAGCATCGCGGCGCGCACGCCTTTGCCGGAGCCTCGGACGATCTGCTGCGAGACCATACGCGTCGTCGCCAGATATATGCCCGACGTCGCGAACGTCACGGCAAACGTGTAAACGGACATGACGAGCGAAAAAAGGCCGACTCCGGAGGCTCCGATCCTGTTAGTTAAATATACGTTGAATATGACCGTCAGCATTCTCATGGTCACCGACGTCGCGGTCAATATCAACCCGTTTATTATAAATTGCTTAACCAGCTTCAAATTTATTTACCGTACCGATATAGAATTGATTTTTATATTGTTCAAATTATTGTATTGCAAAGCAATAGATTTTATGATAAAATCAAAAAAGTACCGTACCGCGGTGCCTTATCCAACTGAAAGGTCAATCAGATAATGAAGAAACTCTCCCTGTTATCGCTGATACTTGCCGCGTTGTTTATGATCACGTCGTGCAATATCATAATCAACACGCCGGACACGTCCTCCGATACGACGACTGAGGGCATACCGGAGGAAACCTACGCTCATTCGAATATGGTGACGGCGCCGCTCGACGATATAGTAGCGACGACCGAGTTGCAGCAGTTTCCCGTTTCCACATTCAAATACTTTTTCATGCAGGACTACAACTCGTTCCTCGACAATTACTATTACTATCTGTCGTATTACGGGCTCGATACGAACGTGCCCCTTCACGATCAGGAGTATTCGGGCGAGGAGGGCATGTCCTGGTACGACGTATTTCTCGATAACGGAAAACGAGCGTTTGAGCAGTACGCCAAATTCGCCGAAATGGCGCTGAAAGAAGGCATGTCTCTTGATGAAGGCGACAACGCCGAGATCGAGGCGTATCTCGATTCTATAGAAGCCGCCGCAAAAGATTACGGCGAAACGTTCGATCAGTATATAGCTGAATTCATGGGCGAAGGCATGAACAGAGAACGGGTTAGAAGCGCGATCAGCCTTTCGCAGCTCGGCTATAAGTATTATCTGAAGTTGTATAACGGTCCCGTTTATACCGATGAACAACTCGAGAAGGCATATACGGACGGCGCCGGCGCGTACTCTCTCATAGATTACAACGAAGCTGTGATCGAGGCGCTGTACGACGAAACGGACGACGAAGAAGCCGTCAAAGCCGCAAAAGAAGAAGCCAAGGCAAAAGCCGAACAGCTCAAAAAACTCGTGGAAGAAGGGAAGAGCTTCACCGAAGCGTACAACGAACTGATTTCCGTCGACGATGACGGATCCGAGGGAACCAATGAAATGCTAGTGACCGGAGCCGCGTATTCGTCGCTTGAAAAATTCGCTTTCATTTATGAGAAGGAAACAGTTGAAGGACAGATAAACATAACGTACGACGATTCCGGCAATGCAACCGTCATCCAGTGTGTAAAACTTCCTTACAAGAACACCCTGAAACTCGTGGACGTCCGACACATCCTTCTGACTTCTACCGAATACAACACGGAAGACGAGGCTTACGCAAAAGCACAGGAACTCGTTGAAAAGATCGTCGCGGCAACCGATAAGATCGACGAGATCACAAAGCTCGCCGCCGAATTCTCCGAGGATCCCGGTTCAAAAACGAACGGCGGTCTGTATGAAGATGTGCCGCCCGGTGAAATGGTCGAGGAATTCAACGACTGGTGCTTCGATTCCGAAAGACAGGTCGGCGATATCGGCATAGTCAAGACTTCGTACGGTTATCACGTGATGTTCCTCGACGGGTTCGGCGAAGAATTATGGCGTTACAACTGCGACGCCGCGCTGCGCGACGCGGAATTTACCGAAAACGCCGACAGGATATACGCTGAAATCACCGTTACGTATAACGAAGATCTTCTCGACAGGATCGTTAAATAAACGGAGTGAATATGAATACTGTAAAGATCATAAATCCCGCCGCGGGCAAGGGAAAAGCGGTCAAAGAAATCTCGGACGACTGTAAATACTACGTCAGCAAAGGCGTCGGCGACGTTGAAAGATACGTAACGCAAACGCTTCTTAAAGAACCGTACACGCACTTTATAATCTGCGGCGGCGACGGAACGATAAACGAAGCCGTGAACGGCGTGATCGCAGCCGGCGCCGGCGAGACCGCCGTGCTTTCCGCGATAGGCGACGGCACCGGCAACGATCTGCTCCGGTATGAGAGCGGATCGAACGAACCCGTCAGATGCGACGTGATCAAGTTCAACGACAGATATTATATAAATATCCTCAATATCGGCTTTGACTGCACGGTCGTTCAGAAAACGGAGTACTATAAGAAAAAGCCGCTCATAACAGGCAGCTTTGCGTATATCTGCGGTGTCGTCAATACGTTTGTCGGAAATTACGGTCTCGGGATAACCGTCAAAGTGACGAAGGAAAACGGTGAAGAAGAGATCTTCGACGGAGAATACATGCTCTGCGTCGCTGCAAACGCGAGATATTACGGCGGTGGATTCAAGCCCGCGCCCCTCGCGGATTTGACCGACGGATTGATCGATGTGCTCCTTGTCAGAAAAGTCCCGCGCAAAAGATTCCCGTCCGTTATCGCAGCCTACAAAAAGGGCGAGCATATGGATAAAGAGACCGGCGACGTGGTGGAACGCTTCAAAGACATAATGACGTACCGCCGTTGTACGAAGCTCAGCATCAGCGGAATGGAGAGTTTATGCGCGGACGGCGAGATCTCGAAATGCAGCAGCGTGCAGATCGAAATAGTACCTAAAGCGGTAAATTTCCTGTTCAAATAAAAAAGTTTCCGGGGAACCGAAGTTCCCCGGGATTTTTTATTTTATCTCAAAACAGTATTGTCCGCTTCCGAGCCTTATTGTGACGATGCCGTTTTCCGCCGATACGACGGTCAACCCTGCCGCCTCCGACAACGGTTTTCCGCTCTCGGTAACAGATCCCGCGTCTGCCGCCGGCAGATAAAGCGTCGCAGTCGTGTTCGCGGGCACGGCGCATTCATACATTTTGATAACATCGCCCTCGGCTTTCCATGCGCTCTTGATAAGACCTCTTATCGATTCGTACTGTCCGCTGACTTCGGTTATTCCTCCGCCGCATAACGGCTCAAGGAAGAAGTGAGAGAAGCCTGGCGCGTTTTCGTCGCACGTTATTCCGACGAGAGTGGAATAGATCCATTCGGTGACCGAGCCGTACGAATAGTGGTTGAACGAGTTCATTCCGGCGTCGCCGAAGCCGTTCTCGATCGTATAGCTGTTCCAGCGCTCCCAGATCGTCGTCGCGCCCTGCAGTATCGGATATTTCCACGACGGATATTCCTCCTGTTGAAGCAGTGCGAACGCTGTCTCGGTATAACCGTACTTGCAGAGCATCGGAAGCAGGATCGGGCAGCCGATGAATCCGGTAGTCAGCTTGTTGCCGTTGTGGACTATTTTTGCGTTGAGCCTGTCGGCAAGCGCCTGACGGTTTTCTTCCGGAACTATATCGAAAGCGAGGGCTACGAGATACGCCGTTTGCGTATCATGCTTCAGTTTACCGCTCGACGAAAGGAAATTCTTCGTCCACGCCTCGCGATACTGACGCGCTTCATCGGCGAATCTCGTAGCGTCGCTGCTTCTGCCGAGCAGCGTCGCCATCTTTTCAAGAATATCCATAACGCGGATGCAGTACGCCGTATCCGTGACCGAGACGGGAGTCGACTCTCCGATCGACAGCCAGTCGCCGTAAGCGCTCCTGCTCCTGATATGGTTGTTGCTCGTCGTCGTCAGATACCGGGCGTAGCGCTTCATATTGGAATAATACTTTTCAATATAGGAGATGTCGCCGTATCTGACGTACATGATCCACGGGATGATTACGCCCGCGTCGCCCCAGGCGTTATTGCCAGAGCCCGTATACTGCGCTCTGTTCGTCTGCGGCGCCACGTCGGGATATGATCCGTCGGACCTCTGAGCGTCGTTTAAATCGGTTATATACTTGTCAAAGAACGTTTTCACGTTCATGTTGTATGCAGCGGTGCCGCAGAAAATCTGCGCGTCGCCTGACCAGCCCATGCGCTCGTCGCGCTGCGGGCAGTCAGTCGGTGTGGAGAGGAAGTTGCCGCGCTGACCCCAGTATGTATTTGAAATCAGAGCGTTTATCAGCGTGTCGGAAGTCGTTATGCTGCCGGTGTCTTCCATATAAGAGTAGAGAACGAGCGCTTTTACGTCCGAAATATCCGGGGCCTCGCTTAAGCCCGAGATCTCCATATATCTGAATCCGTGATAGGTGAATACGGGGGAGTAGATCTCGCCGTTCTCATCGCCCTTTAGGATGTATTCGTCCGTCGCCTGAGCGGAGCGGAGGTTCGCGGTGTAAAGCGTGCCTTTCGCGCCGTCGCTTCCGCTGCTGCCGTCGTTCAGCATTTCGCCGTGGCGCAGCGTCACTTTCGTTCCGGCTTTGCCTTTCAACTTGACCGACGCCACGCCGGTGAGATTCTGTCCGAAATCGTATATGAACGTAGTCTTGCCGACTTTGTTGAACGATTTCGCAGTCACGGTGTCCATGACCTGTACGGTTCCGGAAAGCTGCGGGCACAAAGTACCGACGCCGAGCGTTTTTGCCGTCGTCACACTTACTTTGTCCCAGTCGCCGGCGTCGTAGCCGGCATCTGTCCAGCCGTCTTTTTCTTTTCCGGCGTCGTAGTGTTCGCCGTTGAAAATATCGTCGTACGTTATCGGACCGTCGGTCGTAACAGACCATTTATCGTCGGAGCACACGTGCTGTCTCGTGCCGTCCGCGTAATCAATCACGAGTTTGCAGATGAAGGCTGGAACCGTCGCGTTATAAGGCGAATAAGCGCCTATATACCAGCCTCTGCCGAGCATCGCGCCGATAGCGTTCGTGCCCGTCTTGATCTGATCCGTCACGTCACAGCACTGATACATTATGCGTTTGTCGTATTCGGCACGCCCGGGATCGAGCGCGCTGTTTCCGGATTTGACGCCGTTAACGTACGCTGCGTATAAACCAGCCGCCGACGCGAAAAGTTTAGCCGAAACGACGCCTTCGCCGACTTCGAACTCACGCCGCAGCATCGGCGCGCTCTTGTCTGCGTTGCCGACGCTGACCTGCTGGTTCCACGGACTGCCGCCGTAGCCTGTCACGGAATTAACTTTTGCGTAACCGGTTTCGCTCGCGTCAGGTTTATACCATTCGGCATCGTATTTTTCCGTGCCGAGCCAGTCTCCGTCCGAGACGATCACTTCGGAGCTGCCGTCGGCGTATTTGATCAGAAGCTTGACGATCGCGGCGCCGTATCCGTATTCACCGTTTATTATCCGGCACGCGAGCAGGTTTTTGCCCTGTTTTATAATTTCAGTCACGTTTGCCGAGCCGGCGTGCTGCCAGCCGCCCTCGCGTGTGATCGTGACCGTTTTCTCACCGTTCACGTACAGCTCGCCGTAATCGTCCGCGGTGAAAATGACCGCGGCGTACGTGACGTCTTTGTTGATATCAAAGCTGTATCTGAAATACTCCGTCTTTTCCGGGATCGTGCCCTGAGAATCGTCGTTCAATAGCCAGATCCAGTTCGATTCGTAGAAGTTGACGATATTCGAGCCTTCAGTGTTTTCGGTGATCCACGACGCGCCGCTGAAGCCGTTCTCTGTCAGTGCGGTGACGAAGGATGACGGCGCCGATTCGGCGGAGTTTCCTTTATTATCCGTCACCGTGACGCTCCAGTAGTATCTGACCGCTTCTTTAAGCTCTCCGCCGCATTCTATGAGCGTGCAAGCGTCGGAGATAACGACGCCCGAATCCCAGACGAGGTCGGCTGATGAAAGCTTGTCGGCAGTCTCCGCGACCTTTACGCGGTAAGAGCTCTGCACGGTCCCGCGGACGTTGGAGGCGATGACCCACGATAACATGGGCTGACCTTCTACGCAGCAAGGCTCTTTTTCATAATTCACGCGCAGCGAGCCGACCGCGACTCCGTCGCCCACAGGTACCGGAGCGTCGTTATCGGTCTGACTTTCCGGCGCGGTAGTTATTGTACCGGTCGTATCTTCGCCGTTTCCGCCGCAGCCGGCGATCGCAGCCGAAACGAGCAGCAGCGCGAGGAGAAGAGAGAGCAGTTTTTTCATTCGTTACACCTCATCTTTGGGTTTCGTTTTTGTTCATCGCGGACACGGGAGACATCGTGACGAGCCTTATGAGCGGGATCGTTATCGCGGCCGCCGTTATCAGGACCGCAGTGACCGCCATCAGAAGCAGCGTTCCGGGATTGATCACGAGCGAATAGAAATGATACGTATAATCAGCCGATATGACCGCGTTGATGACCGGGAACAGTATGAGCACGAGTATCATCGCCGTTATCAGCGAAACGCCGGTTATAAGCCCGCCTTCTATGCCGAACGCCTTGAACGCGTCGATGCCGCGCGCGCCCATGCCGCGCAGGATGCCTATCTGTCTGCCTTCGAGTTTCACGGACGATGAAATGAACGAGAAGAGAAGCAGAACCGCGACGATCGATATCATCACGAGGATGTCGGTCAGAGTCTTCGTAAACAGACCGAGCGTACCGATATAAGTCTGATAGTCCTTGTAGTATTTCGTATCCGGACGCGCGCCGACCGTGCGAAGCTGTTTCAGCAGCCTGATGTTGCCGCTGACGCTGTCCTTCTGTGGAACGAGCACGTTATAAACCGGAAGCGCGTCCCTGATAAACGACAGATATTCTTCCGTGCTGACGTAAAGCACGGACGCGGTGCCTTCGCATACGGCGGAGATGTGCATACCGTTTACGGGAAGGCTCGTCTTGCTTCCTTTGGTCGAGCTGTCTTTTGCCTGGATTATGAGATAACCGTTGTTTTCGCGGTTGAACTGTCCGAGCTTTTCCTTGATTGTCTCGCCGTCCGTCGCGGCGCCGGGGAAAAGCTTTGAATACAGCGCGGTATCTATTATGAACCCGCCTTCGCCGTCGTTATAAACGGCGTTGTTCGCGTACGCGGAATCGGCGACCGCCGATATCCTCATCGTCCGCGTCCCGCTGATGCAGTCGGCCGACGCGGCTATCGTGTGCGTGGCGGAGATAAGCTCGTCGATATAATTTCCGGTAACGTAGACGAATCCGTCGCCCGTCGCGAGGCTGTCTTCGTAATCTTCGGGCAGCTCGCTGTACAGATATCCGGCGTTCTTTCTCATAAGATCCGCTTTGTAGTACAGGGTAAGATCCGCCTTTTTGACGCCGCATATCTTGAACGTGCAGCCCGCGTATACGAACGTTTTTCCAATCAGATCCGCATAAGAGTTGACGCCCTTGTACGCGTTCACGTCGAGCATGAACTGGGCGGCGACGGCGGAGACGACCGCGTCGCCGTACGCGGACGGCAGAGAACCCGTTTCGAGATCTTCAGATTTAAGCACGTTTTCGCCCGAAGGCACGATTCCGTAGAAATTCTTGAACGTATCGTTATCGGTCGGTTTGTAGCTTTTTCCGGTGTCCTTGAAAACAACGGATGCTTCGCCGAAATATACCCTGGTCACGTCTCCGACGGAAGCGGAAAGCGTGTCAAGGTCTTCGTCCGTGAATTCCTTCTCGGCGTAATACGTTCCGTCTTTGCAGACGAGGACGTTTTCGTGGCTGTCCGAGGTCATCGTCTTCGCCATCGCTCTGTCGGCGTCG
Organism: Clostridia bacterium; assembly: GCA_017619885.1. Lineage (GTDB taxonomy): Bacteria > Bacillota > Clostridia > Oscillospirales > CAG-272 > UBA1248. The sequence goes on from JAFZRM010000024.1 coordinate 22,987, forward strand.
TAGAATCTGAACACTCCGACGACGGCGGCGAGGAACAATGCGAGCACGAGCATTATGACCGTCATCACGAGACGGAATTTCTTGTGCTTCAGCATCGAAAGCGACAGCCGCAGACCGACGGAGAACGGCATGTGCGAGCCGATCAGATCTATCGGTTTCTGCGTTTCCGGCTCGGCTCTGTACGGGAAGTAATAAGTCGAATTTCCTTCCTGGCGAAGCTCCACCGCGTTTTTGACGTGGATGTTCATCGACTTTACTTTCGCCGTGTCGGATTCGTTTATTATGTACGTGTCGCGTTCGGAGCGGCCGAGTATCGCGTTTATCTCCTCGAGCGCCTGTTCGTCGAGCTTTTTGCCGTGCGGTACGCGGACGAGCCTGTCGCCGACGGTGTCGATCGCGGGCTCGTAAAGCTCGGTCGTGCGCACGAGATCCTTGTGTATGCGTCCGTCCTTTACCTCGATGACGCGATCGCCGATCTCGTCGGCTATATCCCTGTCGTGCGTAACGATGATGACGAGTTTGGTCTTTGAAAGTTCCTTGAATATCGAGAAAACTTCACGTCCGGTCTTCGAGTCGAGGTTTCCGGTCGGCTCATCTGCGACGATCATCTTCGGATCTTTTACGATGGCGCGTGCGATCGCGACGCGCTGAGCCTGACCGCCGGATATCTCGTTCGGCTTTCTGTCGGCTATCTCTGTCAGTCCGAGATATTCAAGCGCCCGGGTGACCCTCTCGTCGTCCTGCTTGCTCTGCAATCCGAGCGCGAGCGCGGTATTCTGACGGAGCGTGAGAGTCGGCAGCAGATTGTATTCCTGAAATACCACGCCGACGTATGTGTTTCTGTAGGAGTCAAGCTGCGAGCGCGTGAATTTCGTGAAGCTGTTACCGTATAACAGTATGTCGCCGCGGTCGGGCGTGTCGAGCGTCGCGATCATATTCAGCAGCGTCGATTTACCGCCGCCGGAGCGGCCGACGATGAATACGAGACCGGTTTCGGGGAACGACAGGGAAACGTCGTTCAGCGCGCGCTGAGTGACGCCGTTTTTTGTTCTGTACGTTTTTGATACGTTTTTCAACTCAAGCATCTGTGCCACCCCCTTATATCGATCTTATCACGTCGATCGGCTGTTTCTTGATCACGCTTCTCAGTATCGGATACGCTATGATACATAAGAAAGCGGTGAATATCAGCACCGAGATGAAAAACTCCACGATACCGAAAGAGAACCAGGAGATCTTCTGCATCGTCAGGCTTCCGATCAGACCGTTTATGCTGTTTACGACGCGGTACGCTATTATCGCCGATATTACCGATACGATGATATCAAGCAGACCGATCTCGATGTAGAATATCTTGACCGTGACAGCGCCGCTCGTGCCGAGACCGCGCATGATGCCGAGCTCCTTGCTGCGTTCCTTCACGAGCAGGAGCAGATAGTTCAATATTATTATGAACAGGAAGATCGCGACCACGGCGGAAAGACCGAGCAGGAATATGCTCGTTTCCTTCATCGTATCAACGCGGTCGATAACGTCTTCGAACAGCACGGAGCTGACGTCGAGACCGTTTTTGCGCGCGATCTTCATGACGTTTCTGACGTTAAGATCGCGTGCGTTGAGCATCACGGTGTCGGCTTTCAATTTGCCGTATTCGATACTGTTTTTGTAGTCTTTGCTCAGTATCAGCGTGCGATCCTCGGTCGTGTACCCGACTACCCGGAAGGTAGCGTCGATACGGTCTTCCTCGTATCCGTACTTGTAAGACGACTGACGGTTGTATATCGTGACTCTGAAGACCAGCTCAGGCGTGGTGTCCGGCGTGTATTTCTCACCGCGCGCCTCGTATTCTTCAACCAGGATCTTCTGCAGATCGTTATACATTTCCTCAGAGATTATGATCTCGTTTTTTCCGAGCTCCCGGTCAAAAGGCATACCGTCCGGCGAATAAGCCGTCTGCAGAGACGCCGACGTATCGAGCCTTGCGACTATCTCGTCGTTATAAACGGAATAATAGCTGTCCGCAGCGGCTTTATCCATATAGATCTCAACGTATCCGCCGCTGTTGGCGTCGGCGTTTATGTAATCGATTATATCGGAAGAAAATCCCTGAGATGAGATAAGGAGCTTATATGAATTCCTTATATCGTTGCTGCTGCCGCTTATAAGCATATTGACGATGTCGGTAACGTCGCCGCCGGAATCCGTCAGTTCTTCGCAGTTCGTCTTAACGATACCGGTCACTTTTACGTCTTTGTGCTTTTCGGCGATACCGATCAGAAGATCCTTGCCCGTTATATCCTCGATCGAATCGGGCTTTATCATCACGTATTCGCCCTTATCGTTTACGGAAATGAATCCGCAGGCGAACAGATCCGCGGCGGAGACGTCGGTTATAAGGACCTCATCCTTGCCGGTCGGGTAATCGCCGCAGAGAAGTTTAAGCCCGGAATCGCCGACTTTTTCAAACTCAAGGATACCGTTGAAGACCGACTGATTTTCAAGTCCGCTTAAATAATCGTACCAGTTGTAATAATCGATCGTGCTCGGGACCTTTAGATCGTTTACCGGGATGTACGATATGCTCGTCGAATATCTGAGCCCGGGATGATACGCGGTGAAAAGTTCAGAGATCCGCTCCGTCGTTTTTTCCGTACTGTAGCTTCGCTCGATATTGATGAAATCGAGCCCGTATTTTCTTATAGTGTTCGATACAATCTTCGTCTCGTTCGACATGGAAAGCGCTATACCGATATTGAGCAGGGAAACGCAGATCAGCGAGACGAGCAGCGTCACGGCGAATCTGCCCTTGCGCTTTTTCACGTTCGCCGCCGCCTGTGACAGACAGTTGCGGAAACTCATCGAGGCGTGCTTGAACACCGCCGTCTTCGTCGGCTGAACGTTTTCGTAAACGTGAGGAGTGAAGTCGCCGGGGCTGTATCCCTCGTCGACATCGTCGATCGTGTCGGGATACGCGAGCACGACGTGCTGTTTATCCGTCTCGAACGTCAGATAATTGTCGGTGTCACTGTGAAGTACGCTTTCCGTCTCCTCCATACTCAGCTTGTGACCGGCTTTTACGAAAAGGATGTTGTCTTTTATGAATTTCGTCTCCGCGTCGCCGGCTTTCTTGATCCTGTCGATGTCGCCTGTGACGACGCCGTCACGCAGGAAGATGATGCGGTCGCCGTATTTATAAGCGATCTCGCTGTCGTGCGTTACGACGATGACGAGGCGTTCTTTACTGAGTTTTTTCAGCGACACGAACAGATCGTCTCCGGTGACGGAATCGAGAGACCCCGAAGGTTCGTCCGCGAGGATCACCTCGGGGCGCTTTACGAGCGCGCGGGCGATAGCGACGCGTTGGCGCTGACCGCCGGATAACTCGGACGGTTTTCTGTATCCGAGCCCGGAAAGACCGACGGCGGATAACGCGTCGTCGATGCTTTCGATATTCGTGTTCCCGTTCTGCAGACTGAGAGCGAGTTCGATGTTTTCGTATACCGTTCTGTTTTCAATAATATTGAAATTCTGAAATACGAATCCGACGTATGTATTTCTGTAATCATCATATTTTTTTGAATTGAACGAAGAGAACGGTGCGCCGTCGATTATAACGTCGCCCGAGGTCGGTTTGTCAAGACCGCCGAGTATATTCAGAAGCGTCGATTTACCGCAGCCGGATTTACCGAGTATCATCACCATACCGGTCTCGGGAAAATCGATCGTTATACCCTTCAGCGCCTGTACAGCCAGTTTGCCTTTGCCGTACGTCTTCGTTAGGTTTCTGACCTGAAGCATGAGCCGTGTCCTTTCAATTGCGATTTATATAACAAATATACCATACAAGGTTTACGATGTCAACCTTTATATGTAAACACAAACGCTACTATTAATAAAAAAGACTTGTTTTTTCTTCTTTTTTGTGTTATACTTCAAACTGAAGAAATATTCGAATCGAGGCAGTTATGAAAATCACAGACCTTCAATGCGAACATATGCCCGCCGGCCGTCCGGGCGACTGCGACGTTTACTGTATCGGCACGGACAGGCCGCATTTTTCGTTCCGTATAGACGGCGCGGACAGGAACGCTTCCGTCAGATCGTATAAGCTCATCGTCAGCTCAAGCGCTGAGCTTTCCGCCGACGGCGTCGGCGATATGTACGACACCGGCACGGTGCAGGGCTCGAACGTTTTCGATATAGAATACTGCGGAAAACCGCTTCTGCCGCTCAGCATCTATTATTTCAAAGTATACGTTATGGTCGGAAAGACCGCTCTTAAAAGCAATATCGGCGTTTTTGCGACCGGGATCGGAGACGCCGGACATATAAAGGATCATTTCATAACCGCGCCGGAAGGACATCTGCGCGCATATGACGTTTCAAAGGGTCGCGGCGGCCGTCCCGCGCCGTATTTCAGACGCGACGTCAGACTCGAAGGGCGCGTATCGTCTATATACGCATACGTTACGTCTCTCGGCGTTTTCGAGTTCTTTATAAACGGCAAAAGAATAGGCGACGCGCATTTCGACCCCGGCTTTACCGATTATCACAAAACGCTTCAGTACCGTTTCTTTGACGTGACTAAATATTTCACGTCCGGCACGAACACGATCGGAGCCGTCGTCGGCAGCGGCTGGTATAACTCGTATCTGGGCTATGCCGGTGAAAAGGATATATACGGCGACAAAAACGCTTTGTCGATCTATTTTCGCGTCATATACAAGGACGGCAGCTGGGACGAATTTTACACCGACGACAGCTGGGAGTGCGCGTCGGGCGCTTATATCTACACCGACAACCAGAACGGCGAATACTACGACGCGCGGCTCGAGCGCAGAGGCAGATTCGAGCCTGGACACGACGATTACGGCTGGGCGGCAGCGGTAAAATACGTCCCGCCTTTTATCTCCGGCACTAAACTCCTGCCCGTGGCCGGTCCTTCGGTCAAGGTGAACGAAACGATCGATCCCGTATCAATCAGCCGCGTCGGCGACGATTATATCGTCGATATGGGACAGAACATGGTCGGCGTGCTTTCGGTAAAACTGAAATGCGAGGCGGGGACCGTGATCACGTTCAGACACGGAGAGATGCTCAACGACGCCGACAAAGGCGAACGCGGCTGTGACGGTTCGAAAGGAACTCTTTATACCGAGAATCTCCGCGGAGCGGAGCAGACGGACACCTATATCTGCCGCGGACAGGACGACGAATATATCCCGCATTTCACGTTCCACGGCTTCAGATACGTGCAGATACACGGTCTGCCGTACGAGCCCGCGATCGAAGACGTAAAAGGTCTCGTGATGTATTCGGCGTGCCGCAGGACCGGCAGCGTCAGAGTTGAAAACAAAGATCTGAGACAGCTCATTTCAAACATCGAATGGGGCCACAGAGGCAATTTCCTCAGTCTGCCGACGGACTGCCCGCAGCGAAACGAACGGCTCGGCTGGACCGGCGACGCTCAGGTTTTCAGTAAATCCGCCTGCTACGGCATGGACTGCGCCGAGTTTTACAATAAATATATGCGCGACGTGACCGACGCTCAGAAGCCTAACGGATCCGTCACGAGCATCGCGCCGATGGTAAGAAAACACAACGGAGCGGATCTCACCGGGAACGGGGCCGCGGCGTGGGGCGACGCGATATTCATAATCCCGTTCAACGTTTACAGGATTCACGGCGACAAACGCGTCCTTTCGGATACGTATCCGTACGCCGAAAAGTACTTCGAATATCTGCTCGGCACGACCGACGGTCTGTTAAGACCCGCCGCCGGATACGGCGACTGGCTGTCCGTATATGAGGAAACGCCGAAAGACGTGCTGGCGACCGCCTTTTTCGCGTACGACGCGTATATCATGTCGTATATTTCCGAAATACTCGGCAAACGCGACCGCTCAGAGTATTATAAAACGATGTTCGACCGGATATCCGAGGAGTGGCGCGAGGCGTATATCCGCGACGGAAACATTATTAAGGGCGACACGCAGTGCGATTATCTTCTCGCGCTCAAATTCGGGCTCGTTAAAGGCGATGAGAAAGACGCCGCAGTCGCGCATCTGTTAAGAAAGATCAAAGAAGCGGACGGGCATCTGCGCACAGGATTTGTCGGTGTCGGATATCTGTTGCCGGTGCTTTGCGACAACGGACACGCCGACACCGCTTATGAGATACTTTGTCAGACGACTTATCCTTCGTGGCTGTATTCCGTCAAAAACGGCGCGACGACGATCTGGGAGCGTTGGAACAGCTATACGGAGGAGAACGGCTTCGGCGACGCCGGGATGAACTCTTTCAATCATTATTCGCTCGGCAGCTGTTACGAGTGGATGTACGAGTATATGCTCGGTATAAAACCCGTGACCCCGGGATTTGCGAGATTCTTATACAGACCGTACCCGGACAAGCGTATTACCGGCGCCTCCGGCAGCTACAACAGTCCGTCCGGTACGATCGGTTCGGAATGGCGTTATAACGGTCACAACTACGACATGAAGCTGACCGTGCCCGTCAACGCGACGGCCGTCGTGCTTCCCGACGAGAAGCTGCACATCGGCGGCATACGCGGTTATCAGCCTGTATCAGAGATGCTCGAGCTCGGCTCCGGCGTACACACGTTCAAATTATTCGAGTAAAGGAGGGATCCGCTTGAAAAAAACTGCGGCGGCAATGACCGTTGTCATAATTGCTTTGCTTTTCGGTCTGATCTGCCACGGCGCGGACGCCCGGATCGTAAATCAGAACGGTGAGACCGGCTCGGTATCGCTCGGAGATCTGCTGACGGTACAGACCGATATAGACGGAGAAGGAAGATACGTTCAGTGGTACGCGGACGGGGAGAAAACCGGCGAAGCCTCTGAATCGCTGCGTGTCGGCACGGATATGCTCGGCAAATCGATCACGGCGACCATGACGAGCGGAGAAGTGTCGGTCACGACCGAACCCGTCACCGTCAAAGCCGGCGCGCCTACGCTTGAATTTTCGGGCAACGCGGGCGATTACTCCGCGTATCTTACGTGGTCAGGCAACGGCAACGGCGCGGAAATAACCGGATACGAGATCTCGTACAGCCTCAGTTCGTCGCCTTCCGTTGTGATCGGCACGGTTTCGCTCGGTCCGGGCGCCACCGGTTATACGCTGACCGGACTTTCCGGAGGCGCGGAACACACGATAAGGCTGACCGCGTACAATTCCGTCGGAAGCACGTCCGTTTCGATCAGGCTTACGCCGAACGATCCGGATCTGGCGACGGTCGTAGCCGTAAAGAACGAGATCGAATCGTCGAATTTCGCACTTCATATGGATATAGCCAACGACGCCTCCTCGATATGCGAATATCTTACCTCGTATTTCAGAAGATTTTCCGATTACGGCGTGACCGTAAAGGACGTGATAGTCGATTCCGTCATACCTGCCGTGCGCAAATCCTCACAGTTCCCGGACGCGCCGGCAGGCAGGTTCTCTTATATCGTAGAGATAACGAAAGGCGACGTTAGCCTTACGACTAAGAAACTCACGGCGCAGATCGACAACTCTTCGTCGATCGTTTATCTGTTCGCCGAGAAATTCAGCGTGCAGAGAGGAGAAAAGCTCACCGTCACCGCCGCCGTTATCGACGTAGCGGATGACGGATTCAAATGGTATATTTCACAGACCGAGAAAGGCGAGGGGACTCTCGTCTCCGGAGCCGATTCCGCGTCGTGCAGCATACCGACCGACAAGGCCGGTGAGTATTACGTTTACTGCGTATGCGGCGGCGTCTCGTCTTCAAGGATGAAGATAGTCGTCACCGAACCGTTCGTCGCGGTATCCGACGTAGAGCTTTCGACCGAAACGCTGACGGTTTCGGAGAGTTCTGTGCTTCACGCGGACGTTTATCCGTCGAACGCCACAAACTCGTCGATCGTCTGGGTCGTCGTCAACGACGGCGGCTGTATGGTATCGCTCAACGGCAGGACGATCACCGCGTACGTTCCCGGCACCGTTACGCTCAAAGCGTCGGTAAAAGGCGGGACCGCAGACGGCGACTATGAAAAGACGTTTTATCTGACGGTAAAAGAAAAAGCAGCGGAAGGCGCCGTTACCGAGAAAGACAACAAGGACGATCTGCCTCAGATCGTTTATTCGGAGCTCGACTGCTCGGGCATCTCCGGCGTCGATTCGCTGACCGTCAAAGTAGAGAACGGCACCGTTCAGATCACGCCGGTGACTAAAGAATCCATACTTAAGATCATCGCCGACGCGGGGATTGACGCGGACGAGGACGACGTCATCGGCGCCGTCAAATTCGTATACAGCCCCGGCGCCATTGCGCACGAAACGATGCTCGGAATAAAAGGCTACGACAACGAGCGCGTCCGCGTGCTTACGGTCAACGGAAACGGCGGCAAAACGCTCAACGAACAGACGCCGGACAACGGCTCGATCTACGGCAGCGCCGTATCGCCCGACACGGTGATCCTGCTGAAGCAGGCGGGAAAAGACAACGGCGCAAAGATACTGCCCGTGCTTGCAGCCCTGCTCGTGCCCGCAGCCGTCGCGGTAGCACCCGTCGTGATTGCGTCAAAGAGCGGAAAGAAGAGGATCGGAAAATGAAAAAGATAGCATCATTTACCGTGGATCACACGAAGCTCGATCCCGGGATCTACGTTTCACGAGTCGACGGCGACGTCACCACGTACGATCTGCGCATGAAAAAGCCGAACGCCGGTGAATATCTGTCGGACCTTCAGATGCATTCTTTAGAGCATCTGCTCGCTACGTTCATGCGCAACGGAAAGATAGCCGAGAACGTGATATACGTCGGACCGATGGGATGCAGAACGGGCTTTTATCTGCTCGTACGCGGTCTCTGCAATGAAGCCGTGCTCGACGCGCTGATCGAAGCGCTTGATGACATCTGCGCGTATGACGGCGAGATGCCCGGCGCCTCGGAGAAAGAATGCGGCAACTATCGAGAACTGTCGCTTGACGCGGGCAGAGAAGTCGCCGCTCAGTATCTTGCGATATTAAATGGCAAAACGAACGATTTCAGATACAGGTGATGATATGATCGGTATTATAGCTGCAATGGAGACAGAGCTGCGTCTTATAAAAGACAAGCTCGTCGGCGTCGCCGCCGAAACAAAGGGCGGAATCACGTTTTACCACGGAACTTATAAAAATAAAGACGTCGTCGCCGCGGTATGCGGCATCGGCAAAGTTTTCGCCGCAATGTGCGCAGAGGCGATGATAATCTCATATTCTCCCGACGTCATAATCAATACCGGCGTCGCAGGGTCTTTGTCCGACAAGCTTCACGTGCTTGACTGCGCGGTGGCTGACAAGTGCGTCCAGCACGATATGGACACCTCGCCGCTCGGCGATCCCGTCGGCATGATATCCGGCGTGAACAAGGTGTTTTTTGAGACGGACGTTTCGTATTCCGATTTGTTCCGCGACTGCTGCAGAAAAACCGGCAAAGAGCCGGTGTCTTGCACGATCGCGTCGGGCGACGCTTTCATCGCCGACGCCCGCAGAAAAAAGCGCATAGCGCGCCGGTTCGGCGCGTCTGTATGCGATATGGAGAGCGCCGCGATAGCGCACGTCTGTTACGTCAACAGTACGCCGTGCGTGATATGCAGATGCATTTCCGACGGCGCCGACGACGGGGCGAAAATAGATTTTCCGACGATGTGCGGCAAAGCCGCAGACATATCGTCTCGCGCAACTCTTATGTTTATCGAAAAGTTCGGAGGAGATCATGCCTGAATACAAAAGAGCGTCGTTTTCCGGCGAGTCTGTCGTACTCGAAAACGAGAATATCAAAGTAAACGTCTGCAAAAGGATCAGCGGCTACGGCTTTGCCGAGATATATTCCGGTGAAGGCAGACTGCTCGCCGTGCTCGACCACTTCGGTGAGGTAAAGCTGAGGGATCAGGATATCCCCATGCGTCTCGAGGCGGAAAAAGCAGAGAAGACCGATGACGGATACACGTTCAATGTCTTTTCCTGCACACCTGCTAAGCGGCTTGAAAACACGTCTTTCGCCCCGTGGATCGGGTATCCGTTTGAAAATCCGGTCCTTCACGGTACCGTGAAGCTTAAACTCGAAGAAAAAAGCCTCCGCGTTGAAACGGAGCTTTATTCGGATTATAACGTTTACGCCGAATATCTGCGCCTGCTCTGGCTTTACTGCGGCGAGGGCAGTTACGGCATCGCCAAGACCGACGCGCTGCTACCGGGCGTAGACTGGCCCGTAGGCGATGAATGGTCGTCCGGCACGGATTTTTTCAAGGATCCGTGGGCGGACAGACGCATCCCGCATCCGAACAAAATCGCCTCGCCTTTCATGGCGGTTTCGCACGGCGGCGATTGTGTTTCAGTCGAATACAGCCTTGACACGCCCGTCATGCGCTGGTTCAACTACAACGAGTATTACGCTCAGCCGGTGTTCGCCGCGCCTAATTTCATTGAAAGACAGAACAACAGTCTTCTCGGTATCATGATACCTGACGTCAAGACCGAGGATCAGGAAAATAAACCGTTTGCGGCGCCGTTCGAGATACACAAGGGGCAGAGGATCACGTTTTCCGCCCAGATCACGGTAGGCAAAGGCACTTCGATCGACGCGCTCGCCGATTTTGTGAAGCGTTCAGGGATGCCGAAACCGCAACCGGTATACACTCCCGACGAGGCGCTTGAGCGGATCGCGACGGCTTATAATACGAATCTATACCATGATGGCAAAGGATTCGGTTACGTTCAGGGTGGATCGGTTTCGATAACACGGACGCCGCCGACGTTTCTGCGCAGGTTTATTGCCGACAACCCCGGCACAACTCTTTCTGCGCAGCTGCGCGAAAAGATCGCGGAATCCGACTCGGCCGCCGCTCAATCCGGACCTAAGCCGACTAAGGAGGAGCTCTGCCGCCGCGGCGATACGATAATCGGCTGGCAGAGAGAAGACGGCGCGTTTTGTTTCGATCCGGACGGGCGCCATTACGGCAAGGACGATTTCGTCGTCGCGCGTTCCTTCATCGATCCGATGGCTCACGGCGGCGATACGGCGCTGTATCTTAACACCGTGCCCGCGCTCGAGTTGATTCACATTTATGAGAAGACAGGAGAGAAGAAGTATTTCGACGCCGCCTGCAAATCGCTCGATCTGTTTCTTGACGCTATCAGACCGGAGGGCGGAGACTACTGGGAAACGCCGCTTCACGCGCCGAACCTGCTCGCGGCAGGTCACGCCGCAAACACGTATTATTACGTTTATAAGAATCACGGTGTTGAAAGATACCGCGAGCGCGCCGTTCATTTTCTGCGCACGCTTCTGGCGTTCACGCATCTGCGGCGCCCGAAGAACGTACCGTCGCTATACAACACCAAACCGTGTCTGTGCTGCTCGGACTGGTATTTCGCGAACTGGGTGCGCGATTTCGTACAGTGGGAAGTACTGCACTGCATAGTTCATGCAAAATCGCTTGGTATACGCTGGGAAGAGATAGATCCCGGTCTTGACTGGCTGACTTACGTTGAAGGCGTGACGACCGCGACTTACAACTGGATGGCTGACCACAAAAAGAACAACTGGCGCCCGCACAACATCCCGTCTTCATATCCGGCGTACGAGCGCGGAGAATTCGACGGCTGTTTCTCCGACACGTTCAACTCCGTGACCGGAAACACTGGCGGCATGTTCATCCACCCGTCGACGATCGCCGACTGCATTTATTATTTTAAAGATGAAAAATAAAAAATCAGGGCTGCGTTTCGGCAGCCCTGAAAGTATTATGTACCCGAAAGCGTAAGCGTCGCGATGCCGACGCCGCCATCCGACCAGAAGATCTCCGGCGCCACAGACGTCGCACACGTCGTGGCAAAATACATTACCGTATACGTTCCGTCGTCGTTCTGTTTGATCTCTCCCGTGCCGTTTTCGGTCGCGAGACCGAGGAAAAACACATTTTTGTTAAGCGCGTTTCTCGGGTCAGTCTGATCGACCGAAGCGAACAGGAGACTGCTGCTGCCGGAAAACGACAGACCGTCACGGCTGAACTGGAGCGTCGGCGCCGTCAGCTCTTCGCCGTTTTCCTTATATCTGCCGAACGTGACGCGGATGAAGATACGGTTTCCGTCTTTGTCCGTCAGATAACCTATCTGATTTCCGATCTCGGAAAATCCGCTCGTGGCTTCCTTATCCTTGTATTCGTACCTCGTCGGGTCGGCCGATCTTATGCGGATATATCCGTGGAACTGACCGTTGACGAAATGCCCGGTATACATCCAGAACGGCTTGCCGTCCGGGTCGTCCGCCACGTATATGACCTCCTCGTGATTGAAGCCGATCTCGGGATTGTCGCAGATTATCGCGGGCTCGTCGGTCTTGCGCTCCCAGTTGACGCCGTCGTCGGAGCTTGCGTATCCGATCTTGTCGCCGTAGTTGCCTTTCGGCGTAATATACGAGCACTGCCAGTACATATGGTACTTTCCGTCGACGTACAGCACCTCCGGCTCGAGCGTGTTGTCTCTCCACCAGTCCTCGATCCCGAGCTCCCAGCCGAGGTAAAACATAGGCTTATCGATATACCTGTACCAGTTTTTTCCGTCTCTTGACGTCGAAAGCATTATGTGGTCGCCGTCGCTTTGCTCAAAATTCGCGTCGCCCCAGCGGCAGCCGGAATACAGTCTGTATTCGCCGTCAACTATCATTCCGAAAAGGGAATAGTCGTACGCGAGATCGCCGTTGTTGAAATAAACCGTGTTATGCAGTCTTTTGTTGACGGTCCCGTATCCGATGAGATCGGCCGCGCCGTTGCCGGTGACGTCGCCCGCGGCTACGTTTATCGGATAGTTTTTCTCGTCAAATTCAGATTCGGAATACAGATTTTTGTTATCGGTATCGGTACCGAACGTCCCGTCGCCGCGACCGAAAACGGTAAGCGTTTTATAAACGTCTCCGCTCTTTATCAAATAAAGTATATCGGCGTATTTATCGCTGTTGAAATCGGCGCACAGCACTTTTTCGTACGCATCGGACGAAGGCTTTATTTCTTTTTCCGACAGTTTTTCAAAACCGTCGCCCGCGCGTCTGTAGACCGTTACGAGCGCGCCTTTCACGGTCAGCAGATCGCATAGCCCGTCGCCGTCCGCGTCGCCGCAGAGAAGCTCGCCGTCAAGTCCTTCAAGCTTGAAGTAAGACATCGCGAAACCGGCTTCGTTTCCGTAGTAAATAACTGTTTCGCCGTTCATTGAAAGCAGTACGTCGTTATATCCGTTGCCGTCAAAATCACCGGCGCCGCAGAGCGTCGCGCCGTCGCCGATCCATACGCTGAACAGCTCTTCGCTGTTATATTTGTTGTTTGAATCGAAAACGTACGAAACGTCCTTTTTGAACGTCATCGTTATCGCATAAGCGGACAGGACGCCGCCGTTATACGTTATGACGTCGGCAAACGAGTCGCCGTTTAAATCGGCTGACGCTATCTGCGACGAGAAATCGCCATTGCCCGACACGGATTTTGCCGTGAACATAGAGGCGCTTACCGTATACGGATGACGGATCGCGGAATGAGCGCCGTAGAAAGTGCTGTCGTAAGATACTTTCAGTTTCAGGCCGCTCAGCTTGACTTCACCGGATCTGTTCGTTTCGGCCTCTTTATAAACGGGCGCCGTGTTGCATTCAACGCTTTCAACGAGATACACCGGCTCCGGGATCGCCTCTGTATCGGCGTCCGTTATCGGCGCCCCGGTCGTTACTGCTTCCGTATCTTTCGACACGTTACCGGTGCAGGAGCACAAAAGGACGAGCGAAAGCAGGGAAGCGATTAAAACTTTTATTTTCATGATCTTATTTCAATACTTCCGTCAGAACTCTTTTTACGTTCTTGTAAAACACTTTATCCGCCTGATCCTCGCTCAGTCCCATGCCGACGAGGCAGTCCCAGAGCATCGGAGCGTACGAGGGATCGCGTACCTGGAGCCTTCTTGAATTAATACCGTCGTAATCGGTACCGATACCGACGACGTCTTCGCCGCCGACCTTGATGAAGTGCATAACGTGCGCCGCGAGATCCTGCGCCGTTATCACCTCCGGCCTGTCTTCGCGCACGAAAGCGGGGCAGTAGTTGATTCCGGAAACGCCGCCGTGCTCGGCGAGCACTCTGATCATATCGTCGGTCAGGTTCCTCGTATGACCGCAGAGCTCGCGGCAGTTTGAATGAGACGCCACGAAAGGACCTTTGACGATGTCGGCGACGTCGTAGAACGATTTATCGGAGCTGTGCGACGTATCGACTACCATGCCGAGCTCGACCATGTACTCCACTATCTCTTTGCCTTTTTCCGTAAGACCGTTCACGGTGTCGGGGCTTACGCTGCCGTTGTTGACGTCTACCAGATTCGGGTGACCGAGACTGTTCTTGAAGTTCCACGTTATATTCATCATACGCGCGCCGCGGTCGTAGAAATGCTTCAGCTTCTCGGCTGAGCCTTCGACGCATTCGCCCTCTTCGAGCGTCAGCAGAGCCGATATCTTTCCGTTCTTTTCGTTTTTCTCCATATCACCGCGGCAAAGCAGAGGAGCTATATATTCTTTATTTTTTTCAAGTTCCTCATAATACAGATCCGTGAGCGCGTTCGCATGCTCGTACGCGGAGTCGACCTTCATAAGATACGTGAACATCGCGAAGCACTGTATATAAGCTCCGCCGGCGCCGAGCCGCTTTATATCTATATCAAGATCGTTTTCATAAAGCGAATAAGGCTTGCCTTCGAGCTTTTTGCGGTACAGCTCCGAAATCGTATCGCAATGCATGTCAATAAACTTGTGTTTCATATATACCCCCGGAGAATATCCGGCACAGCCGGATTTTTCAATATTATATCATTACAGCTGACTTTTGTCAAGTAAAAATCAAATTTAAAGGAGACTATACCATGAATCCCATCCTGTACGTTATCCTCGGCTATCTCGCTGTCATCTCGATCATCTCGATCATCATCACGGTGCACGACAAAGCCGCCGCGAAGCTTAAAAACAGAAGAGTTCCGGAAAAGACTCTGCTCCTGTTCGGTCTGTTCGGCGGAGCGACCGCTATGTTCATCACTATGCTTCTCATACGCCACAAAACGAAGCACGCGAAGTTCATGATACCGCTTCCGATCTTTGCGGTGATCCATATCGTCGCAGTCATACTGGCGTTCATGTATCTTTGAGCCTGATTTGGCACTCGGCCGTTCGGATTTACAAATATTTCATAAATATTACACATAATTTCCTTGATTTTCGACGCCGTTGGTGGTACATTACAATCATAGATTAGCACTGCGTTATATTGAGTGCTAACCGGAGGGAGATAATATGTCTTTCGGAGATGAATTGTCACCGCGCAAAAAGCAAATACTGAAAGCGGTCATCGACGCGCACATAGAGCTCGGCGAGCCGGTCGGCTCCAAGTACCTCACGGCGTCGACCGATATCGGGTTCTCGTCCGCCACGATACGAAACGAGATGGCGGAGCTTGAAGAGCTCGGATATCTCGAGCATCCGCACACGTCCGCCGGACGCGTTCCGACGACGCTCGGATACAGATTCTACGTTGACGGTCTTATGAACGAATACGCGCTGACTGCAAACGATCTGAGCATCTTAAACAAGCTCCAGCAGATAAAGATGACGGAGCTCGACAGGATACTGCAGACCGCGAGCAAGCTCACCGCCGCCGTAACCAATTACACCGGCGTAGCGGTCAAGCCGAGGCAGACGAGCCAGTCGGTGAAGTACTACCGCACCGCGCTGATAGATGAGAACAACTTCGTCATCTCGTTCATCATGGACGACAACCAGGTCAAATCCAAGTTCGTCAGCGTGCCGTTCAAAGTCACAGACGACGTACTCAACACGCTCTGCGGCGTACTTAACAACAACATATCCGGCAGGACCAGCGATTCGATAACTCTGCCGATGATCATGAAGATGCAGTCCGAGATGGGTGAAAACGAAGCGCTGATCCCGTACGTGATCAAATGCGTGTACGAGATCATCGGCGACGTCGGCATCGACGACGTGCATATCGAAGGCGTTGAGAACATGCTCGAATATCCCGAATATTCGGACACCTCAAAGCTGCGCGAGCTTCTGTCGCTGTTTGAGAAGAAGGAAGACCTCGTCGAACTCGTTCAGGGCTCCGACAAGGATTCGGTCTCCGTTTACATCGGCGGCGAGAGCGAAACGCCGGTGATGAGCAATTCTTCGATCATCGTAAAGCCGCTGAAGCGCAACGACAGCGTAGTCGGCGCGATAGGAGTCGTCGGACCGAACAGGATGGAGTATCCGAAGGTCGTCAAGATCGTCGAATACATCGCCGATACGATAAGCAAACTGCTTTCGTCTAACGCCTTGACTGACGGAGACGGTAAAAAGAAAGAAGGAGACGGAGATGGATAACGAAAAGCAGAACGAAAACGAACCGATAGAAGAGCCGGTCGCAGCGGAGCCGGAGGAGAACCCGGAGGAGCCCGGCGAGGAGCTTCATTCTAAGGATAAAAAGAAACTCTCAAAAAAAGTCAAGGAGCTTGAGGCGAAGCTTGAGAATTCAGACAAACTGCTTGAAAAGGCAAACGCTCTGATAGCCGAAAACAACGACAAGTATCTGAGACTGCTCGCGGAGTTCGACAATTATAAAAAGCGTACCGCAAAGGAGGGCGAAGCGAAATACTCAAACGCTTACGCCGATGCGGTGCAGGCGCTTTTGCCGGTGTTCGACAACATCGAACGCGCGGCGGATTACGCGTCGGACGAACAGAGCAAAAACGGACTTCAGCTCATCATAAAACACTTCCACGACACCCTCGGCAAAATGGGGATAGAACAGTTCGGTGAAGTCGGAGATGAGTTCAACGCCGATCTGCATTCCGCCATGATGCACGTTGAGGATGAGACGCTCGGCGAAAACACCGTCGCCGAGGTATTCCAGAAGGGATACAAGAAAGGTGATAAAATAATAAGATACGCGACCGTAAAGGTAGCGAACTGATATACAGGAGGAAAATAAAATGGCAAAAATCATAGGAATAGATTTAGGTACGACTAACTCGTGCGTAGCGGTATATGAAGGCGGAGAGCCCACCGTAATACCGAATCCCGAAGGAATGAGAACGACCCCGTCCGTCGTGGCTTTCTCTAAGAATGGTGAAAGGATCGTCGGTTCCGCGGCGAAAAGACAGGCGATAACCAATCCCGAAAGGACTATAATGTCCATCGAACGTGAAATGGGTACCGGCCACAAGGTCGAGATCGACGGCAAGTCTTACACGCCCCAGGAGATCTCGGCGATGATCTTAAAGAAAATGAAGGACGACGCGGAGGCGTACCTCGGCACCACCGTCACGCAGGCCGTCATAACCGTCCCGGCGTACTTCACTGACGCTCAGAGACAGGCGACAAAGGACGCCGGCAAAATCGCAGGCCTTGAAGTTCTCAGGATCATAAACGAGCCGACCGCCGCAGCGCTCGCTTACGGCGTCGACAAGGAGAATTCCGAACAGAAGATAATCATATACGACCTCGGCGGCGGTACGTTCGACGTATCGATCCTCGAGATCAGCGACGGCGTCGTCGAAGTCCTTTCGACCGCCGGCAACAACCGTCTCGGCGGCGACGATTTCGATAACAGGATCATCAGATGGATGGTCGATATGTTCAAGGCCGACAACGGTATAGATCTGTCAAACGACAAGATGGCCATGCAGAGACTCAAGGAAGCGGCTGAAAAGGCGAAGATCGAACTGTCAGGCATGATGCAGTCCAACATCAGCCTGCCGTTCATCACGGCTGACGCGACCGGTCCGAAGCACTTCGAAGCGACTCTGACCCGCGCTAAATTCAACGACCTCACGAGAGACCTCGTCGAAGCGACTATGGGCCCGATCAAACAGGCTCTGTCCGACGCGGGGCTCACTCCGTCCCAGATCAGCAAAGTCCTTCTCGTCGGCGGTTCCACCAGGATCCCGGCGGTGCAGGACGCCGTCAGAAACATCACCGGAAAAGAGCCGTCCAAGAACATCAACCCGGATGAATGCGTCGCGATCGGCGCGGCTATCCAGGGCGGCGTCCTCGGCGGCGACGTAAAAGACCTGCTCCTGCTCGACGTAACGCCTCTGTCCCTCGGTATCGAGACGCTCGGCGGCGTATGCACGAGGATCATCGAGAGAAACACCACGATCCCGGTAAAGAAGAGCCAGATCTTCTCGACCGCGTCCGATTATCAGTCGTCCGTGCAGATCCACGTTCTTCAGGGCGAACGTCAGAGAGCTGACGACAACACCACGCTCGGCAAATTCAGTCTCGACGGGATCCCCGCCGCACCGCGCGGAGTACCGCAGATCGAAGT
>JAFZRM010000177.1 GCA_017619885.1 Clostridia bacterium
GTCGCTCAAAAAGACGATCGACGAGGGTGCGCAGCTCGACATCGGCGTGGCCAACGCCGTGGCTGACGCCATGAAGGACTGGGCGCTGTCGAAGGGCGCCACGCATTTCACCCACTGGTTCCAGCCGCTTACCGGCATAACCGCCGAAAAGCACGACGCATTCATCTCGCCGTCGCCGGACGGCGGTGTCATCATGGAGTTTTCCGGCAAAGAGCTCATTAAAGGCGAGCCGGACGCCTCGTCGTTCCCGTCGGGCGGTCTGCGCGCGACGTTCGAGGCGAGAGGCTATACCGCGTGGGACCCGACGTCTTATGCGTTCATAAAAGGCAGGACGCTTTGCATCCCGACGGCGTTCTGCTCGTACGGCGGTCACGCGCTCGATAAAAAGACGCCGCTTCTGCGCTCGATGGAAGCGCTCAACCGTCAGTCGCTGCGCATCCTGAGGCTCTTCGGCAACGACACCGTAAAAAGAGTCGTTTCGTCCGTCGGACCGGAGCAGGAATATTTCCTCATAACGAAAGAAATGTACGACGCGCGTCCCGACCTGAGATTCTGCGGCAGAACGCTTTTCGGAGCGAAACCGCCGAAGGGGCAGGAGATGGACGATCACTATTTCGGCGCGATCAAGCCGCGCGTCGCCGCTTATATGGAAGATCTTAACGACGAGCTCTGGAAGCTCGGCATCATGGCCAAGACCGAGCACAACGAGGTCGCTCCGGCCCAGCACGAGCTCGCGCCGATCTATTCCACCACGAACGTCGCGACGGACCACAACCAGCTGACTATGGAGATCATGCAGAAGGTCGCGTCGAAGCACGGACTCGTCTGCCTGCTCCACGAAAAGCCGTTTGCCGGCGTGAACGGATCCGGCAAGCACAACAACTGGTCGATCGCCACGGACAGCGGTCAGAACCTGCTGTCGCCGGGCGACACTCCCTATGAGAACGCGCAATTCCTGCTGTTCCTTTGCGCCGTCATAAAAGCCGTCGACGATTATCAGGATCTGCTCCGCATCTCGGTCGCCACGGCGGGCAACGATCACAGACTCGGCGCAAACGAAGCGCCGCCCGCGGTCGTTTCGATGTTCCTGGGCGACGAGCTCAACGCGGTGCTTGAGGCGATAGAGAACGATTTGCCGTATCACGGCGCGGAGAAGACGCAGATGAAGCTCGGCGTCGACGTGCTGCCTAAGTTCAACCGCGACACCACGGACAGAAACAGGACGTCGCCGTTCGCTTTCACCGGCAACAAATTCGAATTCCGTATGCTCGGTTCGTCAAACAGCATAGCCTGCGCGAACATCATGCTCAACGCCGCGGTCGCGGAGAGCCTGAAGATCTACGCGGACAGACTCGAGGGCGCGGAGGATTTCGAGACGGCGCTGCACGATATGATAAAGAAAACGATCAAGGATCACCGCCGCATAATCTTCAACGGCAACGGCTACGACGACGCGTGGATAAAGGAGGCGACGGAGGTCCGCGGACTGCTCAACTACCGCACGACCGCAGACTGCATGCCGCATCTGCTCGACAAAAAAAACGTCGACATGCTCACCTCTCACAAGGTGTTCTCGATCGAAGAACTGCGTTCGCGCTGCGACATAATGCTCGAGAACTACGTCAAGACGGTGGCGATCGAGGCCGGTACGATGATAGAGATGGCCAAGACGCAGATCGCGCCGGCGATACGCCGTTTCGCCGCGGATACGGCGCGCGACGTCACGGCAAAGCTCGCGTTCGACGAAGCGGTGCCGTGCGCAAACGAGAAGAAACTCGTGCTGAAGCTCTCGGCGCTTTCAGAGAGCATCGCGGAGAAGGTATCAGCGCTCGAGGAGGCGATGATCGCCTTCCACGGCACCGACGACGTTTTCGCGGGCTCGGAGATGATACGCGACGACGTGCTCCCGAAGATGTGCGAGCTGAGGGTCGCCTGCGACGAGGCGGAGACGATAACGGCGAAGAGCTACTGGCCTTTCCCGACTTACGGCGATATACTTTTCAGCGTGAAATGAGGCGATTTCCATGGCAGCGGAAGAGATCACAAAAATAATAGAACAAACTGTAACAAAAGAGGCATTCGGGATATGGTTTCTGATCGGCGCAGCGCTCGTGTTCTTTATGCAGGCGGGGTTCGCGATGGTCGAGACAGGATTTACGAGAGCGAAGAACGCCGGCAACATAATAATGAAAAACCTGATGGATTTCTGCATCGGGACGGTCGTGTTCGTACTGCTGGGCTTTTCGCTTATGATGGCGGAGGACTACGTTCTCGGCGTCGTCGGCGTGCCGAATCTGAAGATACTGACCGATTTCGGCGGATTCCTGAAGGACGGTCAAGCCCCGTCGTTCGTGTTCAACCTTGTGTTCTGCGCGACGGCGGCGACGATAGTCTCCGGCGCGATGGCGGAGAGGACGAAATTCCTGTCGTACTGCATATATTCCGGCGTGATATCGCTTTTCGTATACCCGATAGAAGCCGGCTGGGTCTGGAACTCTCAGGGGTGGCTTTATCAGCTCGGATTCCATGATTTCGCGGGCTCCGCGGCGATACACTCCGTCGGCGGCGTCACCGCGCTGATCGGCGCGATAATGGTCGGTCCGCGTCTCGGCAAATACATAAAGGACGGCGCGGGCAGGGTCAAAAAGGTAAACGCGATCCAGGGCCACTCGATCACGCTCGGCGCGCTCGGCTGCTTCATCCTCTGGTTCGGCTGGTACGGCTTCAACGGCGCGGCGGCGTGGGACGGCAACTCACTGTCCTCGATCTTCGTCACGACGACGATAGCCCCGGCGGTCGCCACGTGCACGACGATGATCTTCACCTGGATCAAAAACAAAAAGCCCGACGTTTCGATGTGCCTGAACGCCTCGCTCGCGGGGCTCGTCGGCATAACCGCGGGCTGCGACGCGCTTGACGCCGGCGGCTCCGCCATAGTCGGCGTCGTCTCCGGTCTGCTCGTCGTCGGGGCGGTGGAGCTGCTCGATCTGAAGCTCCACATCGACGATCCCGTCGGCGCGGTCGGCGTCCACTTCGCAAACGGCGTCTGGGGCACGATAGCGGTCGGCTTGCTCGCGAACCCGTCGGCGCCCGCCGGGCTGAAAGGCCTGTTCTATACGGGCGATTTCAAGCTTCTCGGTGTGCAGACGCTCGGCATCGTGAGCATCCTCGCGTGGACCGCGGTGATGATGACGGCGACGTTCTTCATCCTCAAAAAGACGGTCGGTCTGCGCGTGTCCGCCGAGGAGGAGATCAAGGGTCTCGACAAGACCGAACACGGTCTGCCGAGCGCATACGCCGATTTCGTTCCCGCCGTCGAAAGTCTTGACTACGGCTACGAGGGCGCCGTCGCGGTGAGCGGCGAAACGCCCGAGGCTGAGGCGGTACCGGTCAAACGCGTGCCCGCCTTCGACGACGGCTCGCCAAAGTTCACCAAAGTCGAGATAATCTGCAAGGAGCCGCGTTTTGAAGCGCTGAAGAACGCGATGATGGGGATAGGAATAACCGGTATGACGGTCACTCACGTCCTCGGCTGCGGAGCGCAGAAGGGACAGCCCGAGTATTACCGCGGCGTCCCGGTCGAGGCGAATCTGCTTCCAAAAATACAGGTCGACATAGTCGTCAGCAAGGTGCCGGTCAGAGTCGTCATAGATACGGCGAAGAAGATCCTTTACACCGGCCATATAGGCGACGGCAAGATATTCGTATACGACGTTGAGAACGTCGTCAAGGTGCGTACCGGCGAAGAGGGCTACGACGCCCTGCAGGACGCCGAATGGGGAGATCTGTAATGTGCTCGATTTTCGGTTACTGCGGCGAGGTATCCGACCGCGCCGCGTTTGAGGAGGGCTTTGCGCGGACGAGATCGCGCGGTCCCGACGACAGCAGGGTGGCAGACGCCGGCAAAGGTCTTCTCGGCTTCCACCGCCTGTCTATCATGGGCCTGACTCCTTCCGGCATGCAGCCTTTTGAACTCGACGGCAGCTGCGTCGTCTGCAACGGAGAGCTGTACGGATTCGAAAAAGAGAGGGAAAAGCTCAGAAGCAAGGGATATACTTTCAAAAGCGACAGCGACTGCGAGATTATTTTGCCGATGTACTTTGAATACGGCGTCGATATGTTTCCGATGCTCGACGCCGAGTTCGCCTGCGTCATATACGACGGCAGAAGCGGCGAATTCATAGCCGCGCGCGACCCGATCGGCATACGTCCGCTTTATTACGGATACGATAAAAACGGCGTGACCGTTTTCGCGAGCGAGGCGAAAAACCTCGTCGGGCTCTGCGATAAGATAACGCCGTTCCCGCCCGGTCATTATTACAAAAACGGCGAATTTATTTCATATTGCGATATTGCAAAAGTCAAAAGCGTCTGCTATACTGATATCGAAGACGCGTGCGGGAATATAAGAGAAAAGCTGATATCCGGCGTCGAGAAGCGGCTCGTCGCCGACGCGAAGGTCGGATTCCTGCTCTCCGGCGGTCTCGATTCGTCGCTCGTCTGCGCGATCGCCGCGAGGAAAAGCGAACGGCCGATAAAGACGTTCGCGATAGGCATGACCAAAGACGCGATAGATCTTAAATACGCGCGGCAGGTCGCGGATCACATCGGCGCCGATCATACGGAAGTCTATATGACGCCGGAAGACGTCATATTAAATCTTGAAACGGTAGTCGAGCTGCTCGGCACGTACGACATCACGACGATCCGCGCGAGCATGGGCATGTATCTCGTATGCAAAGCCATACACGAACAGACCGATATAAGAGTGCTTCTGACCGGCGAGATCTCGGACGAGCTTTTCGGATACAAATACACGGACTTCGCGCCCGACGCCGAAGCGTTCCAGCGTGAAGCGGAAAAACGCATAAGAGAACTGCACATGTACGACGTTCTGCGGGCGGACAGATGCATATCCGTCAACTCGCTCGAGGCACGCGTTCCGTTCGGCGATCTCGATTTCGTCAAATACGTGATGAGCCTCGACCCGGAGATGAAACTCAACCGCTACGGCAAAGGCAAATACCTGCTGCGCCGCGCGTTCGAGGACACGGGATATCTCCCCGATCAGATCCTGTGGCGTGAAAAAGCGGCGTTTTCCGACGCGGTGGGCCATTCTATGGTCGATTACTTGAAAGAATACGCGGAGACGCGGTACACGGACGCGGAATTTGAAGAAAAGCGCAGAAAATACACTCACGCGCAGCCGTTCACGAAAGAGTCGCTTTTGTACAGAGAAATTTTTGAAAAATACTATCCGGATCAGTCAGATATGGTGGTTGACTTCTGGATGCCGAATAAAGAATGGGAGGGCTGCGACGTGAACGATCCGTCCGCGAGAGTCCTTTCAAACTACGGAGAAAGCGGAAAATGACAGGAGGAAGATCATGACGAAGTATATTTTTGTTACCGGAGGCGTCGTTTCCGGACTCGGAAAAGGCATAACGGCGGCGTCGCTCGGCAGACTGCTTAAGGCGAGAGGGCTGAAGGTCGCCGCGCAGAAACTCGATCCTTATATAAACGTCGACCCCGGAACGATGAGCCCGTATCAGCACGGGGAAGTGTACGTCACCGAGGACGGTGCGGAAACGGACCTGGACCTCGGTCATTACGAACGCTTCATCGACGAGGATCTGAACAAGTATTCGAAC
>JAFZRM010000178.1 GCA_017619885.1 Clostridia bacterium
AGGCCGACGTGGTCTTCGACGAGCCCGTCCGCGCCGCGGCGCCGGGGCAGTCGGTAGTATTTTACGACGGAAATACAGTGGCGGGCGGCGGTTTTATTTGTTGATAATGCAGAATATATCAAAATTGCAATTTTCACACTTGACAAATTGCAATTTTTGTTATATAATTACCGCAAATACCGTTGAAATGAAAGGAAATATGAAAGTGAGAGTGTTTAATTTTTCCGCGGGTCCGTCAATGCTGCCGCTTCCCGTGCTTGAAAAAGCCGCCGCCGAGCTGATCGAATACGGCGATTCCGGAATGTCGGTAATGGAGATGAGCCACAGGTCGAAGCCCTACGAGAAGATCATCACCGGCGCGGAAGCCTCGCTCCGTTCCGTCATGGGTATACCGGACAATTACAAAGTGCTGTTTCTGCAGGGCGGCGCGTCGCTTCAGTTCGCGTCGGTCCCGATGAACCTGATGATAAACAAAAAAGCCGACTATATCCTTTCCGGCCAGTTTTCCACGAAGGCGTTCAAGGAAGGCCAGAAGTACGGCGACGCCGCGGCGATAGCCTCGTCGAAGAATAAAAATTTCACGTACATCCCGCAGATCAGCCGCTCGGATATAAGAGATGGCGCGGATTATCTGCACATTTGCTTCAACAACACGATATACGGCACCAAATACAACTATATCCCGGACACCGGCGACGTGCCGCTCGTGGCGGATATGTCGTCGTGCATCCTGTCCGAGCCCGTCGACGTGTCGAAATTCGGTCTGATCTACGCCGGCGCGCAGAAGAACGTCGCCCCCGCCGGTCTGACGATAGTCATCGTCCGTGAGGACCTGATCGGTCACGCGCGCGAGGACATCCCGACGGTGATGGACTATAAGGTCCAGGCGGAGAACGGCTCCATGTACAACACGCCGCCCTGCTGGCCGATATATATCGCCGGACTCGTCTTCGACTGGGTCGCCTCGATGGGCGGACTTGAGGCGATGAAGGAATACAACGCGAAAAAGGCCGCGATACTCTACGATTATCTCGACAGCCAAAGCTATTACGTCGCGCCGGTCGAGAAACCCTACCGCTCTATGATGAACGTGACGTTCGTCACCGGAGACGCGGATCTTGACGCGAAATTCGCGTCCGAGGCCGCCGCGGCGGGACTGAAGAACGTCAAAGGCCACCGCTCCGTCGGCGGCATGAGGGCGTCGATCTACAACGCGATGCCGACGGAAGGCGTCAAAACGCTCGTATCGTTCATGGAAGAATTCGCAAAGAACAATCCGAAAGGGTAAAGTCATGTATAATATCAAACTCTTGAACAAGATCAGCAAAAACGGCACCGACGTTTTCGATGAAAAATACGTTTACGGCGAAGGAGTCGAAGATCCCGACGCCATTCTCGTCCGTTCCGCCGCGATGCACGACATGCAGTTCGGCAAAAAACTGCTCGCGATCGCGCGCGCCGGCGCCGGCGTAAACAATATCCCGACCGACCGCTGCGCCGAGGAGGGCATCGTCGTTTTCAACACCCCGGGCGCAAACGCCAACGCCGTCAAGGAGCTCGTCATAGCGGGCATGCTGCTCGCGGCGCGCGACGTCGTCGGTGGCATCGAATGGGTGCGCGAGAACGCGTCGGATCCCGACATCGCCAAATCGGTGGAGAAGAATAAATCCAAATTCGCCGGCTCGGAGCTGCGCGGAAAGAAGCTCGGCGTCATCGGTCTCGGCGCGATAGGCGGACCGCTCTCCAATACCGCGCGCCATTTCGGCATGGAGGTCTACGGCTGCGACCCGTATATAACGATCGACGCGGCGTGGAACATCTCCCGCGACGTCAAGCGCGTCAAGAGCAACGACGAGATCTTCGAGACCTGCGATTATATCACGCTTCACGTGCCGCTGATAAAGAACGCCGACCCGGCGAAATCGACCGAGAAGATGATAGGAAAAGCCGCGTTTGACAAGATGAAGGACGGCGTCGTCATACTCAATTTCGCGCGCGACGCGCTCGTCGACGACGACGCGCTCGCCGAAGCGCTCGAGTCCGGCAAGGTCAGCCGCTACGTGACCGACTTCCCGAACGCGAAGACGGCGAACATGAAGAACGTCATAGCGATCCCGCATCTCGGCGCCTCTACCGAGGAATCCGAGGACAACTGCGCGGTGATGGCGGCGCACGAGCTGCGCGACTATCTCGAAAACGGCAACATAAAGAACAGCGTTAACTTCCCGGACGCCTCGCTGCCTCACAGCGGCGACTACCGCCTGTGCGTCCTGCACAAGAACACCCCCGGTATCGTGGCTCAGCTCGCGACGGTCGTCGCCGACGAGAAGCTCAATATCGCGAACATGGTGAACAGGAGCCGCGGCGACAACGCGTATACGATAATCGAGATAAACGGCTCGCTGCCGCAGTCTTCGGTCGACAAGGTAAACTCGCTCGAAAACATCATCCGTACCCGCGTAATAGAAAACGCGTGATACTGTTAAGCTGAAAACCGCAGGTTTTCAATTTAGCTGAAAACCGCAAGGTTTTCAATTTAGCTGAAGCCGTAAGGTTTCAATTTAGCTCAAATACAGCCGCCGCGGCATCTCAAAGATACCGCGGCGATTGTTATTCGGTTGACTTATTAAAATATTGTAAAAAAAGCGTTACATATGCTAATAGTTATGTTTTTTGCAGTCATACGTGTTGACAGAGAACCGTTTCGGTGATATAATATAACCGGTAATTCGAGAAAGGAAACGTCGGTGTATGAAAAGAATAATCAAAGCGTCAGAGCAAACCGCACTCGTTTTTATCGCGATATTACTTGCAACGTTTTCAGTGTCATGCGGCAGTAAAAACGCCGAGACTTTGTCCCGGTATGAAGTTCACGGTTATTATGAAACAGAAGATCCGCAGTCCAAGGAAAGCGATTTTCTGGGGTATCGTCTGTACGATGTTGAGATTTGTAAAAAGAAGAATGTCAAAAACAGGAACGTGACACTGTTCGGTAAAGATTACGACATTCACTATTTTAATACTGAAAAAAACTTCATGCGCGGCTGCGGTGCAGACAGATTTGAAACAAGCGACGGTTATAACATTATAATGGTAATATTTAACGAGAAAACGGGCAAACTGATCGGATATGATTATGGTTCCAGGGGCAGACTGCCCGGTTTTATCGCTCCGATAAATGAAGATTCGACCGAGAAGGATTATGCGGATCTTGCAAGATCTGCAATACTCGAATGCACCGGAATCGACTGCGGAGAATGGGAATACTACGTCGATACTTATATTTATTACACGACTTATAATTACAGCGCGGAAGACTGGAAGTCTGGTTTTCTGAACTTCAACAAAGACGATCCGGAATTTGACGCCGAGTATACGTTCAGATTTTATAAAACTATCAGCGGCGTGCCCCGCGCCGACGACGTCAGCGCCGTGATCGGAAACGACGGTAAGGTGCTTAAGGTAAGAGGCGAGGTTTACGACAAAGCGTTTGAGCCGTTCAGCAGCGTCGAGATTGACGCCGAAGCGTTATTCGACAGGTTTGACAGCAGATATTCCGCGCCGGGACCCGAGATATGCCACAAAACGAAGATTTTCGCGCTGGCGGCGGAGGACGGTCTGTGGGTTGACGTGAGGATCAAAGGCGCCTATTATGACGAAGAAGACGGTTCCGCGCAATGGGATGAAAAAAGGTACGTCGTCAAAGTCGCGGGATACGCAGATTAACGGTCTGAAACCATAACGAAAAATAAAACAGTACCCGCGTTATAGAAAACGCGTGATCAAGATAAAGCTAAATTCGGCTGCGCCGAGCTAAATTCGCCTTACGGCGAGCTAAATTCGCCTTCGGCGAGCTAAATTCGCCTTACGCCGAGCTAAATTCGCCTTGCGGCGAGCTAAATTCGTCTTACGGCGAGCTGTAAGAGGAGAATTTAATTCAGCTGAAGCCGCAGGCTTCAATTTAGCTGAAAACCGCAGGTTTTCAATTTAGCTGAAACCGTCAGGTTTCAATTTAGCTGAAAACCGCAGGTTTTCAATTTAGCTGAAAACCACAGGTTTTCAATTTAGCTGAAACCGTCAGGCTTCAATTTAGCTGAAAACCGCAGGTTTTCAATTTAGCTTATACAAAACCCGCCGCGGCGTTTGGAAGATACCGCGGCGGATTTTTATCAGGCTTGATTTTCAGGCCTTTTATTTTTTCTTTTTGACAAGCGTTACGATTATGACCGCCGCGGAGGCCGCGATAACGACCCCGGCGACGACCGCAGCAACGATCGCCGCAGTGCTCGTTTTCGCCGGCTCGCCCTCGGCTTCGGTCGTAACGGGGTCCGTCTGATCCGGCTCCGTAGCCGGCGCCGGTTCGGTATCGGGCGCCGTCGTGTCCGGGGCCGACGCGGTCTGCTTCAGGAATTTGAACTCGTATTCGACGTCCTTGCCGGCTTCGCCGACCGTGTACGGCTGCAGCGCGAGCCCGAATTCGCCGAGCATCTTTTTCATCGCCGTGTCGAGCTGCGACTGAGTGGCGTTTGCGTCGTTCATCAGCTCTTTCACCTTTGCGCACGATTCGCTGTTCTCGGAGCCGCCGGCTTTGACGTACTCGGCGATCATCCGCTCCGCTTCGTCCAGATCCTTGTACGGAGTGCCGGACACCTTGATCTCGGCGAGCTGGAGCATATAACCGTCCGCCGACGTGCCGCGCAGTCTCGTGCCGGTGAACTTGACGTATCTGCCCTTGACCGCAGACTCGGGCGTCGCCGTGTACCCTTCGTCGTCAGGCTCTTTGCTGTCTTTTTCAGACGCGATCACGACCCACGAGAAGCCGTCTTCGGACACCGCGATGTTGAAATCGACCGGCCAGCAGCCGAGCGGTATCGCCGTGACGGAGTCTATGCTGAAGAAATCGCCGAGGTCGATCGTCGCGTATTCCGTAGAATACTCCTCTTTCATGTGGGCTTTTACGTCGGACGTCCAGCCCTTTTTGACCTTGCCGTCGACGAGGAACGACGGATACCATCCCCACGTGCGGTAGCTGTCGGATTCGGGATAAGAAGATACGGAGACGTCCTTGTTGAGCGCTGCGTTCTCGCCGCCGGTATACCTTATCTCGTAAGATCCGCGCTCCGGCGGAGCCTGCACGACGTCTATGCGGTCGGGGGACGGCACCGAGCCGTCGTCGTCGTATACCTCGATCTCGCACAGCTCGATCACGCCGCCGGCGGGCGCCGTCGCTTCGATTCTGATATATCTCGCCCGCGTCGCGCCGAAGCGCAGAGACGGGACGGTGTTGTTAATTATCGCGAAGTTTTCGGCTTCCGCTATCTTCTCCCAGATCTGACCGTCCTCCGACGCCGAAACGACAAACGCCGCGGGGAATCTCGCGCCGTATTCGTCGGAGGTGCCGGCGGGGTACAGGTCTATGCGGTCGAATTCGCGCGCCGCGCCGAGGTCTACCGTCACGACCGCCTTGCCGTCGGACGAATTGGAGCGCCAGCCGCGCTTGCCGCCGGCGGTGAATCTCTCGCCGTCATTGAGATGGTCCATGTAGCAGCCGCCCGTGCCTGTGGAGGAGTCGCAGCTGATCTGCGCGTATTTTGCCAGATTCTCGCCTTTCTGCGGCTCGGCCTCGCCCGTGCCGGGGTCGAAGCCCTCGGGCATCGCGAGGATGTACGCGCCGCCCGCCTCGAAATTCAGCGTTACCGCGCCGTCGTTCATCTCAAGCGGATGAAGCTCGCCGTCGTCGTACGACAGATACTGCAGCGATTTGATGTCCTCGCTGAATTTCAGCGTGAACGTCTGCGCGTCGGTGAAGCTGTTGTTTACCACCATTATATAGTTTCTCCCGGTGTTCCTGTCGCGCAGGCGGGAGAGCGTGAAATCGTTCTTCGCGTTATCGGGTCTTACGAAATAGCTCTTCGGCAGCTTTTCGACAGTGCTGCCGTATCTGTCTCTGCTCAGATACACCTCGACCGCGTCGCAGCTTATCAGCGTTTTGCCGATCCTGAGTACCTTCGCGTCGAGCTCGCAGATGAATTCGAATTTGGGGTTCGGCTTGCCGTCGCTCGTGATTATGCCGTCCTCGAAAGGTTCCGATCTGGCGTAAGGCGTGAACCACGTGAAGTACGAGAGCTGTTTCACGCCGAACGCGAGCGCCATGTTGATCTCGTACAGAGTTTCAGCCCTGTTCGGCGATCTGTACGCGCCGGGGATGCAGACGGACTGGATATACGTCGCCGTCTTCACGTTGTTGGCAAGGCCGACCTTGCGCACGGCGTCGAGGTTGATCAGAAATCCCGTCCTGTTCATCGAGCCCGCGCCGGTTCCGTACGGATAAAGGTCGTACATCAGGTAATCCTGAGGATAACCGGTCTCCGCGCAGAGTTTCAGCCAGTCGTTCATCTGACTCATGTACGTCTTCACGGACGGATACGAGGCGTACGGCAGGAAATTCAGGTGCATATACGAGCCCGGATCGGCTTCCTTCAGCACTTTGTAGGCGGCTATGAAGTCGTTCGGGTTGTAGGGCTCGTCGAGCATGTAATAGCCGTTCGCGCCCGGGATATTTTTATATTCGTCGACGACCTTCTGGATCTGCTTCGCGGTCATCGAAGGCAGGTTGCCGCCGAGGCGCCCGTCGCCGACGGTCATGTGTATGCCGTGCTTGTAGGCGAGCTGCAGCATTTTAAGCTGTACGTTTTTGTTCCCGAGGTTGTCGCCGGAGCCCATTATCCAGGTTATGCCGGCATCTTCCATGTATTGATACTGTTCTTCGGTTATATATTTCTGCGTGGGCGGCCAGAATATGGATATCATGATATTGTCGTCGAAGCCGTATTCTTTCTCGACCACGTAAACCGTCGCCTCAGCCGAGCCGCCGTCGTTTTCGACCTTTACCGTCGCGACTCCGGCGGATACGCCGGTGAGGTTGCCGTCGGCGTCGACTTTGACTACGCCCTCGTCCGACGACGACCACCGCAAGCCGTCCGCGCCGCTGACGGTGAGAGGGTAAGTCTCCCCGACGACGAGCTCGAGGGCGGTCTTGTTGAGCTTCAGCGTGACCGTCGAGCCGGAAGCCGCCGCCGGCATGACGGACGACAGCACGAAAAGCAGCGCCAAAAGCGCCGACACCGCGATGCGAATGACAGTTTTTCTCATATAAATCACCCTTTTTCGTATAAATTGTCCGGTATCATTATACCACGCATATCGGTTTTGTCAACATCAACGGAATAAATTCACGAAAATAACGCGCGCCGGCGTAAAATAAACGGATTTAATATTGATTTTTTCACCGTCTTATGGTATCATAAAAAGAAAGAACGACGGAAGGCGGAAGCGGAATGACGGATAAAAAATACGTTATAGCCATGGACCAGGGCACGACGAGCTCGCGCGCGGTGCTGTTCGACAGAAGCGGCAGTATCGTCAGCATGGTTCAGAAGGAATTCAGACAGATATACCCGAAGCCCGGGTGGGTGGAGCACGACCCGATGGAGATCTGGTCCACGCAGATGGGCGTAACTATGGAGGCGATGCAGCGCATCGACGCGCGCGCCGACGAGATAGCGGCGATCGGCATAACGAACCAGCGCGAGACGACGGTCGTATGGGACGCCGTGACCGGCAGGCCCGTATACAACGCCATCGTCTGGCAGTGCCGCCGCACCTCGGGGATAATAGATAAAATGAAGGCCGACGGCTGGGAAGAAACTGTGAGGGAGAAGACGGGACTGTTGCCCGACGCGTATTTTTCCGCCTCGAAGCTCGGCTGGATACTCGATAACGTGCCCGAGGCGGCAGATCTCGCAAAGTCCGGCAGGCTGCGCTTCGGAACCGTCGACAGCTGGCTTCTGTGGAACCTCACGGACGGCCGCGTCCACGCGACGGACCGCACAAACGCCTCGCGCACGATGCTTTTCGATATAAGAAAACTCCGCTGGGACGACGATCTGCTCGGATATTTCCGCATACCGAAGTCGGTTCTGCCCGAGGTCAGACCCTCGTCCGGCGTCTACGGATACACGGACAGGTTCGGCGGCAGCATACCGGTTTGCGGCGTCGCGGGCGATCAGCAGGCGGCGCTGTTCGGGCAGTGCGGATTCGGACCGGGCGACGCCAAAAACACGTACGGCACCGGCGGCTTCATGCTGATGAACACCGGTGGCGACGCGGTCAGATCGAAGAACGGTCTGCTCACCACGGTCGCGGCGTCCGCCGACGAAACGGTAAATTACGCGCTCGAGGGCAGCGTTTTCGTCGCCGGCGCGGCGATACAGTGGCTGCGCGACGAGATGAGGATGCTCCGCACGAGCAGTCAGTCCGAGGAATACTGCCGCGCGGTGCCGGATTCCAACGGAGTATACGTCGTTCCGGCGTTTTCCGGACTCGGCGCGCCGTACTGGCAGCAGTACGCGAGAGGGACGATCGTCGGGCTGACGCGCGGCGTATCAAAGGAGCATTTCGTCCGCGCCACGGTCGAGTCGCTCGCGTATCAGACGAACGATCTGATAGCTGCGATGAAGGAGGACGCGGGCATCGAGATAAACTCCCTGCGCGTCGACGGCGGCGCCTCGGCGAACGATTTTCTGATGCAGTTCCAGTCCGATATATCCGGCATCTCGATACAGCGCCCGAGCTGTGTGGAGACGACGGCGCTCGGCGCCGCATATCTCGCGGGGCTCGCGGTCGGCTACTGGGCGGACAAGGACGAGATAAGAAGGAACTGGCGGCGCGAGCGCGAATTTCTGCCGCAGGCGGACGAGAAGACGCGCGAAAAGCTGCTTAAAGGCTGGCGGCGGGCCGTGAAATGCGCCGAATTCTGGGCAAAAGAGGAAAACGACGGTGAATGTGAATGACAAAGAGTTCTTCGACGTCTGCGTGATCGGCGCTGGCGTCGTCGGATGCGCCGCGGCGATGGAGCTTTGCAGATACGATCTGTCCGTCTGCGTGCTCGAAAAGGAGGAGGACGTCTGCTCCGGCACGAGCAAGGCGAACAGCGCGATAGTCCACGCCGGCTACGACGCGAAACCCGGCACGTTGAAGGCGAGGATGAACGTGCGCGGCGCCGAGCTGATAAGGCGGCTCAGCCGCACGCTCGATTTCAGCTACCGCGAAAACGGCTCGCTCGTTCTGTGCTTCGACGAAGGCGATATCCCTGTGCTCGAATCGCTTTACGAGCGCGGGATCAAAAACGGCGTGCGCGGGCTGAAGATAATTTCGGGCGACGAGGCAAGAGAACTGGAGCCGGCGGTGTCGGATAAAGTCTGCGCGGCGCTGCTCGCGCCGACGGCGGGCATCGTCTGCCCGTTCGGGATGACGATAGCGTTCGCCGAGAACGCCGCCGACAACGGAGCGCGCTTCCGTTTTCTGACTGAGGTAAAAAATATAGAGCGCTGCGGCGAAGGCTTTGCCTTGACGACGTCGGGCGGCGCGGTCCGCGCCAGATACGTCGTAAACGCCGCGGGCGTTTACTCCGATAAGATCCACAATCTCGTGTGCGAGCAAAAATTGAAGATCACGCCGCGCCGCGGCGAATACGTGCTGCTCGACCGTGAGGTCGGAGATCTCGTTTCGCACACGGTGTTCCAGCTTCCCGGCGCGTATGGCAAGGGCGTGCTCGTCACGCCGACGGTCCACGGCAATCTGCTCGTCGGACCGAGCGCGGAGGACATAGAGGACAGGGAAGACACCGAAACGACGCCGGACGGCACCGCGGACGTCAAAAGCAAAGCGCTGCGGAGCGTTCCCGGCGTGCCTTACAATAAAGTGATAACCGGCTTCACGGGCCTGCGCGCGCACGAGGCGGGCGACGATTTCGTGATTGGCGAATCCGCCCCCGGATTTTTCGACGCCGCGGGCATTGAGTCGCCGGGCTTGACGAGCGCGCCGGCGATCGGCGAGTATATCGCGGCGCTGATAGCGGAAAAGTCCGGCGCCGCGCCGAAAAAAGATCATATAGACAAAAGAGTCGGCATCCCGCGCGTCGCGGAGCTTCCCGCGGAGGAGCGGAGCAGACTCATAAAGGAAAATCCCGAATACGGGCAGATCGTCTGCCGCTGTGAGAATATATCCGCGGGCGAGATAGCCGACACGGTCAGAAGACGCCCCGGCGCCGTCAGTCTCGACGGCGTCAAGCGCAGGGTGCGCCAGGGCATGGGAAGATGCCAGGCGGGCTTCTGCACGCCGGCCGCCGCCGCGATACTCGCAAGAGAACTCGGGATAAAAATGGAAGAAGTCAGAAAGAACGCGCCGGGCTCGGAGCTGATAAAGGAGAGACTATGAACCGTCACGACATTATTATCATAGGCGGAGGACCGGCGGGACTCGCCGCCGCCGCAGCGGCGCGCGAGGCGGGGGTCGAAGACGTCCTCATACTCGAGCGCGACGTCAGACTCGGCGGAATACTCAACCAGTGCATACACAACGGCTTCGGGCTCCACACGTTCGGTCAGGAGCTGACCGGCCCGGAATATGCGGAAAGATACGCGGATAAGGTAGAGGAACTTCACATACCTTATAAACTCAAAACGATCGTCGCGGACGTCTCGGCGGACCGGATCGTCACGTACGTGAACGCCGAAGAAGGCGTTCAGACGGTGCAGGCCGGCGCGATCGTCCTCGCGATGGGCTGCCGCGAGCGGCCGAGAGGCGCGCTCGGGCTCCCGGGATACCGCCCCGCCGGCATATATACCGCCGGCACGGCTCAGCGGCTGATGAACGTCGAGGGTTATTCCGTCGGCAAAAAGGTGTTCATACTCGGCTCGGGCGACATAGGTCTTATAATGGCGCGACGCCTGACGCTCGAGGGCGCGCAGGTCTGCTGCGTCGCGGAGCTGATGCCGTATTCCGGCGGTCTCAACCGCAACATCGTGCAGTGCCTCAACGATTTCAACATACCGCTTCGTCTGTCGCACACCGTCACGCGCATACACGGCAAGCGCCGCGTCGAGGGCGTAACGGTCTCCGAGGTCGACGAAAACAGACGCCCGATACCGGGAACCGAAGAATTCTACGAATGCGATACGCTGCTGCTCTCGTGCGGTCTTTTGCCCGAAAACGAACTGTCGCGCGCCGCGGGCGTGAAGCTCGACCGCGTGACCGGCGGTCCCGTCGTCGACGATAAGCTGATGAGCAGCGTTCCCGGCGTTTTCGCCTGCGGCAACGTGCTTCACGTACACGACCTCGTCGACTACGTTTCCGAGGAAGCGGAGCGCGCCGGCAGACAGGCGGCGGAGTACGTCAGAGGCGGCGGAGGCGACGGCGAGACCGTCGTCACGCTCGAGGCGGCGGGGGGCGTGCGGTATACCGTGCCGCAGTTCATACGCCCGGACAACATGGCCGACAGCGTGACCGTGCGTTTCCGAGTAAGCGACGTGTTCCGCGACAGAAGCGTCGCCGTGTATTACGACGGCGTGCGCGTCTCAAAGCGGAAAAAGCGCATCATGGCGCCTGGCGAAATGGAGCAGATAACGATCAGAAAAGACGGATTCAAAGCGGGGATCCCGAAAAAAATTACCGTCTGCGTGGAGGACTGAGATATGAAGAGTTATCAGCTGACCTGCATACAGTGTCCGATAGGCTGCGCGCTGACCGTGACGGTCGGCGACGGCGGAGAGGTGACCGTGACCGGCAACACCTGCCCGCGCGGAGCCGCTTACGGCGAAAAGGAAGTCACGCATCCGAGCCGCACCGTGACCTCGACAGTGCCGCTCGAGGGCGGAGCGCTGCCGCGCCTGCCCGTGAGGACGCGGACGGACGTGCCTAAGGAAAAGATATTCGATATAATGGCGCAAATCAAAAAAACCGCGGTAAAAGCGCCGGTCAGATCCGGCGACACCGTTATAGAAAACGCGGCGGGTACCGGAGTCGACGTCATCGCGACGAAGACGGTGCCGGCGGAATAAAAGGAGATATATATGATCGGATCAAAAAACAACGGGCTAAAGCTCAATCTCAAGCGAACGTTCCTCATAGGCTTCGCGTTCTTCGGCATCCTGCTTCTGTGGCAGGTCTACGACTCGTGGTGCCCGACGTTTCTGACGGACATCTTCGCACGCAGGATGTACGACATGAGCTCCGCTCAGCTCAAAGCCGCCGATCCCGACAAGATACTGAACGTTCAGTGGATAGTCGGTATAATAATGGCGTGCGACAATCTCGCGGCGCTGATACTTTTGCCGATATTCGGCTCGCTCTCCGATAAGACGAGAACGCCGATAGGCAAGCGTATGCCGTTCATACTCGTCGGAACGTTCACGGCGGCGATAGCGTTCCCGTTCATCCCGCTGCTGTTCCATCAGAATAACGCCGCCGGCATGATAGCCGTGATGGTGATCGTCCTGCTGTTCATGATGATGTACCGCAACCCCGCCGTCGCGCTGATGCCGGATATAACGCCGAAGCCTCTGCGCGCCAAAGCAAACGGCATAATCAACATAATGGGATATTTCGGCGGCGCATTCGCGACCGTGCTCGGCATATTCCTCCCGCTCTCCAGCTACATCAACAAGGCGGACGAGGCCCGCAACGTCTGGGTCATCGAGATCCCGTTCATCGTCGCGTCCGTGCTGATGGTCATATCGGCGATCGTACTGTTCATCACGATCCGTGAGAACGAGCTCGCCGCGAAGCTGAAAGAGGAGATGGAGCTCGGCGAACAGCTGGCGGCGATCGAGGACCCGGTCGACGACGGCGCGCCGATGACGAAGGCGAACAAGCGCATGCTCCTCGGCATCCTCGGCGCGGAATTCCTCTGGTTCATGGCGGATAACGCGATAGGCACGTACATAGGCAACTACGTCATATATTATCTGAACTCCGCTTCGAGCGCGACGATGATAATGACGATAATCGGCGGCGTCGCCAGCGTTGCCGGATTCGCGATAGCCGGCACTATCGCCGACAAGATCGGCAGGAAGATGACCGTCGTCTCGGGTCTTTCGCTGACCGTCGCCGCGATGGTCGTGATGTGCTTCGTCAAGCCGACCGGCGTCGTGACCGGCGCGCAGGGCGAGTTCTCGTTCCCGGCGCTGCTGTTCGCGGTCTGGGCGGTCAAGGGCTTCGGCATGGCGCTCGTCCACAACTGCTCGTTCCCGATGGTCGTCGAGCTTTGCTCGAACGAGAAGATCGGAAAATTCACCGGCTTCTACTACGCCGCAAGCATGTCGGCGCAGACCGTCACCCCGGTGCTGCTCGGCCTCGTGTTCAAAGCCTCGCTCGTGTGGTACGCGCTGCCGATATACTCCGCCGCGCTGTTCGCGCTCAGCTGCCTCGTGTTCTCGATCATAGTCAAGAACATCAAATCGAAAAAGATCACAAACGCGCACGGGCTTGAAGCCATAGACGGAGACTGACCGTGCTGCCCGCGATAATCATATCGTCCGTCATAGTCGTACTCGCGGCGCTCTGCCTGTTCCTGTTCGCGCCGAAAAAACCGGATGCCGGGCAGAAAGAGGAGTTTTACGGCCGCAATTTCGCGCACCGCGGACTATTCACGGCGGATCAGACCGTGCCGGAAAACTCGCTGCCGGCTTTTAAGCGCGCGGTCGACGCCGGCTACGGCGTGGAGCTTGACGTGCAGCTTTCGGCTGACGGGCGCGTCGTGGTGTTCCACGACGACACGCTCGACCGCGCCTGCGGCGTCGCCTCGGGCGTTTGCGAGCTGACGTTTGAACAACTGCGGGCACTGCGGCTTTTCGGCACACAGGAGCGAATACCGGACTTCGAATCGGTGCTGTCGGTGCTCGGCGGTAAAGTCCCGGTCATAGTCGAGCTTAAGAACGGCAAAAGAAACGGCGAGCTGTGCGAAAAGACGCTTGAAATACTCAAGGGATACGACGGCGCGTACTGCGTCGAGAGCTTCAGCCCGTTCATCGTCGGGTGGTTTCGCAAAAACGCCCGCGGCGTGTTGCGCGGTCAACTCAGCCAGCTGCCGCGCGATTACGCCGGCGCCGTGCCGAAACCCGCCGCCGCGCTGCTCGGCGCGTGCTTCTTCAACTTCATCGCCCGCCCGAACTTCATAGCGCACAGATCGGGCAAAACGACGCTGCCGGTGAGGCTCGCGTACGCACTCGGCGCGATGCGCGTCACCTGGACGGCGCACGGCAGAAAGGAAGAGGAGTATTCCGACGCCGTGATCTTCGAGCATTTCAGCCCTGATATAAGATTTAAATGAATGACAGGAGCGGACGCGACCCGGCGCCCGCTCCTTTTATGCCTTTAAAGTTAAATATTTTTGAAATATTGGATTTTTCAATTGACAAAACGCGCCTTTTGTGGTATAGTATGTCAAACGATGATTTTTAAGTCGATACCGAGATATCGGCAAGATTGTGATACGGATAAGGCGCCCGCCTTATTTTCTCTGCATTACCGCCTTGCCGTCCGGCAGGGCTTTGTTTTTCGGAGGGACCATGGAAAGGATCGAGCAGAGAACGACGTTAAAAGAAGGTACGGCAAAGGCGCCCGGCTTTGATTTTTCCGCCTCCGTCAGGGAGTCGGCGGACGAATGCGTTAAAAAAGGATATACGGTTTTACCCGGTTTTTGCGACGTGCACGTGCATTTTCGCGAACCGGGTTTTTCTTATAAAGAGACGATCGGAAGCGGAAGCACGGCGGCAGCCGCCGGCGGATTCACGGACGTCTGCACGATGCCGAACCTCGATCCGGTGCCGGACAGCGTGGAGAATATAAGGAAACAGCTGCAGATAATAGAAAAAGACGCGGTCATACGCGTGCATCCGTACGCGTCGATCACGCTCGGGCGCGCGGGCATGAGCGTCGTCGATATGGAAGCGCTCGCACCTTACGCGATAGCGTTTTCGGACGACGGCTCGGGCGTGCAGGCGGACGGCGTGATGGAGCAGGCGATGATCACGGCGAAGGCGTGCGGCAAACTGATCGCCGCCCACTGCGAGGACAACTCCCTGCTCGACGGCGGATACGTGCATCAGGGAGAATACGCGGTGCTGAAAAACCACCGCGGCATAAGCAGCGAAAGCGAGTGGCGGCAGATCGAGCGCGACCTGCAGATCGCCGCAAAGACCGGCTGCGCGTATCACGTGTGCCACGTCTCGACGAAGGAAAGCGTGAAACTGATTCGCGAGGCGAAGAAGAGCGGCGTCGACGTGACGTGCGAGACGGCGCCTCATTATCTGCTGCTCGACGATATGGATATAAGGGAGGACGGCAGGTTCAAGATGAATCCGCCGCTGCGCTCCGCAAAGGACCGCGAAGCGCTCGTCGAAGGCGTCGCCGACGGGACCGTCGATATGATCGCGACGGACCACGCGCCGCATTCGAGGGAGGAGAAGTCGAAAGGGTTGAAGGACAGCGCTTTCGGCATAGTAGGCCTGGAAACCGCGTTCCCGGTGCTTTATACGGAGCTGGTGCGTAACCGCGTGATAACGCTCGACCGGCTCGTTTATATGATGAGCGAGGCGCCGAGAAAACGCTTCGGCATCCCCGCGGGAGACGATTTCAGCGCCTGGGCGCTCGACGAGACGTTCACCGTCGACCCGAAATCGTTTCATTCGCTTGGCAGATCGACGCCGTTTGCGGGAAGAAGACTCTACGGAGTCTGCAAAATGACCGTCTGCGGCGGAAAAACGGTTTTCAAGGCGGAATAAGGAGTCGCTGCGCGACATTCTTTGGGGGTCCCCACCCCTCAAGGCACGGCAATGCCGTGCCACCCCCAAACCCCCTGTTCCCCTCCACAAGTCGCAAAACGACTTGAGGGGGCGCGCTTGAACCTTCCCCACTAGGGGATGGGGGACCGCGCCGGGGTTCCCCGAAAACGAGGAACGAGTTTTCGGGGGTTCGCGGTTTGCGGTGGATGAGGCGAATCCCAGCCGTGCAGAATATTGTTTGAAACGGGTCGTCGTGGGCGCCGACCCCTACGGAACTGAACAAACCGTCCTCAGTAGGGCGGGGGCTTACGTGAACCCACGTTGCTCTCCGGTTCGC
>JAFZRM010000179.1 GCA_017619885.1 Clostridia bacterium
CATATACTCGTAACGCTCGGCGCGACCGTCGCGTCGCTTTCCGGACTGTATCTTTGCCTTGAAGCGAATCTGCCGGCGGATATCTCGCGTCTCGGCGCCGCCGTCGTATCCGGGCTCGGCTTCCTCGGCGCCGGAACGATAATAGTGACCAAGAACTATACAGTAAAAGGTCTGACCACCGCCGCGGGCCTTTGGACGTCCGGTATAATCGGACTTGCCGTTGGCGCCGGATTTTACGAGGGCGCGGTCATAGCGGCGCTGCTCGTACTGCTCGCGGAAACGACGCTCGGCGGCATAGTGAACAAGATCAAACGCGATCCGGAATTCCGCATCGAGGTGCGCTACGAGGAGAAGACGGCGCTCGACAACGTTCTGCGCTGCTGCAAGGATCTCCGGCTGTCCATAACGAATCTGCACGTCGTATCGGCGGCGGACAACGGCAAGCCGTGTTACCGCGCGTACGTGTCGCTGCGTCCGAGGACAAAGCTGAATCACGAGGTCCTTTTCAAAGAAATAGACAAGACCGACGGCATACTCGGATACGCCGAGGTCGATATGGAAGACGAAAGATAAGGAGAATAAAAAATGGCAAGAGTGGATTTCGGAGTAAAGGCTTACAGCTGTCCGCAGCCCGTATGGATAATCGCCACGTACGACGAGAACGGCGTGCCGGACGCGATGAACGCCGCGTGGGGCGGCATAAGCGAGGAGAACGAGATCTCGGTCTGCCTGTCTCCCGGTCACAAGACGTGCAGAAATTTCGAGCGCACCGGCGCTTTCACCGTCAGCATGGCGGACGCGGCGCATATCGCCGCCTGCGATTACGTCGGCATCGCGTCGGGAAACAAAGTGCCCGAAAAATTCAGCAAAGCCGGCTTTACGGCGACGAAAAGCGCTTTCTGCAACGCTCCCGTCATAAACGAGCTCGCCGTCTGCATCGAATGCAGGGTCAAAAGCTTTGATAAGGAAACGTGTATATTAAAAGGCGAGATACTTAACGTCAGCGTCGACGAGGCGGCGATGACGAACGGCAGATTCGATATGGCGAAGGCCGCGCCGGTCTGCTTCGATCCGTTCAACAACGCGTACCACGTCATCGGCGAAAAAGTCGGCGACGCGTGGGGCTCGGGCAAAAAATACCTTTGACGGAGGACCGGTATGAAAAAACTGCTTTTACCTGAAAACTGCAAAGCCTATAAAGCGAATCTCCACTGTCACAGCACGCTCTCCGACGGCAGATACGACGTCGCGAAGCTGAAGACGCTCTACCGCGATCGCGGATACAGTATCGTCGCGTTCAGCGATCACGACAGGCTGATCCCGCATCCCGAGCTTTTCTCGGACGATTTTATCCCGCTGACTGCGGTCGAGCACGGCATCGACGACCGCACGGGCCGCTGCTATCATCTGAATTTCATATCCGAGGACAAAGACAGAAGCGTTTTCCCGCCGTTCGAGCGGGATTACAGCGTCGACGGCGTCAACAGGCTCATAGCCGCCGCGAACGAAGCGGGCTTCATCTGCCAGTACAACCATCCGCGCTGGTCGTTCCAGTCGGCGGAGGAATACCGCGATCTCAAAGGGCTCTGGGCGTTCGAGGTGTTTAACACCGGCTGCGAGCTCGAGATGCACGACGGCTGGGGCGACCGCGAATACGAGATAATCTGCCGCGACGGAAAAGAATATCCCGCCGCCGTAGCGACCGACGACAACCACAACGGCGCCGGCGACCCGGCGAGTCCTTACGACGATTCTTTCGGCGGCTGGACGA
Source organism: Clostridia bacterium (assembly GCA_017619885.1). Taxonomy (GTDB): domain Bacteria; phylum Bacillota; class Clostridia; order Oscillospirales; family CAG-272; genus UBA1248. The sequence continues at coordinate 1,772 of JAFZRM010000179.1, forward strand.
CGGTGTTCTCGCCGGAGCTGACATATGGCGCCGTGTTTTCCGCGCTGAAGCGCGGCGACTGCTACGCGACGACGGGGCCGGAGATATATTCCCTTTACGTCGAGGACAACAAGCTTTACGCGAGATTCTCGCCCGCCTGCTCGGTTTGCCTGCGATTCGAGACGAGGCGCACCGGAGTGCTTCACACGCACGGCGACGATATGACGGAGGCCGTGTTCGACGTCAGCGGAAACTACCGTTATTTCCGCCTTGAAGTCAAGGACACGCACAACAACAAGGCGATGACTCGTGCGTATACTTTCGACGAGATAAACGGCTGATAAAAACGCTCGCGCATGCGAGCGTTTTTTACAGGAAATTTTTGAAATCTTAACCCGACGCGGTTTACAAAATTCATCTTTTGTGATATAATCGGTATGAAATAAAATCCGGGAGGAGCAAAACACATGGCAGACCGCATTGTTCTCAACACAATTTCATATCACGGACACGGCGCGATAGAGAATATCGTACCGGAGATCGTAAAAAGAGGCTTCAAAAAAGCGTTCGTAACGTCCGACGCGGTGCTCGTTCAGACGGGCGTGACCGCGAAGGTCACGGACCTGCTCGAAAAAGGCGGGATCCCGTACGTGGTTTACAGCGAGATCAAACCGAATCCGACGATCGAAAACGTACAGCACGGCGTAAAGGCGTATCACGAATCCGGCGCCGACTGCATGATCGCGCTCGGCGGAGGCTCGAGCATGGACACCGCCAAGGCGATAGGCATTATCGTCAACAACCCCGAATTCGCCGACGTACGCTCGCTTGAAGGCGTCGCGCCGACGAAGAACCACGCCGTTTTCACGATAGCCGTGCCGACGACGGCGGGAACCGCAGCCGAGGTCACGATCAACTACGTTATTACGGACGTTGAGAAGAAGCGCAAATTCGTCTGCGTCGATACAAACGATATCCCCGAGGTCGCCGTTGTCGATCCCGATATGATGGCGTCGATGCCGAAAGGCCTGACCGCCGCGACCGGCATGGACGCGCTCACGCACGCGATCGAAGGCTACATCACCAAAGCTCACTGCACGATAAGCGATATGTTCCACCTCGAGGCGATCCGCCTCATCGCCGCCAATCTGCGCGGCGCGGTACAGAACACGCCCGACGGCAGGGAAGGGATGGCGCTCGGCCAGTATATCGCCGGCATGGGCTTCTCAAACGTCGGCCTCGGCATCGTGCACAGCATGGCGCACGGACTGTCCGCTCTGTACGACACGCCGCACGGCGTCGCCTGCGCGATACTTCTGCCCGTCGGTCTTGAATACAACAAGACGGTAGCCGGTCCGCGTTACCGCGCGATAGGCAAAGCGATGGAAGTCCCGGGCATCGACCGCATGAACGACGCTGAAGCCGCCGATGCGACGATCGCCGCCGTACGTCAGCTCTCCGCCGACGTCGGTATCCCCGCGAATCTGCAGGGGATCCTTAAGGAAGAGGATATCCGCTTCCTGTCCGAGTCCGCGTACGCAGACGCCTGCCGTCCCGGCAACCCGAGAGAGACGAGCGTAGGCGAGATAGAAGTTCTGTACAGAAGCCAGCTGTAAATAATATTAGTCCCCGTCCGGCAAGGGCGGGGACTGCCTTTAAAGGTGGGTAAAATGACTGCTAAACACAGAATACTGTCGATTCTGCTCGCGCTCGCGCTGTTTCTGCCGTCCTGCGGGATCATAACGATCAGCTCGGGCACCACGGCGGCTAAGACGACGTCGGAGCCTGAAACGGAGCCGCCTGAGACGGAGCCTGCGTTTTCTTACGTCGAAGCGGATCTTGACGAATACGAGGCCGGCGTCGAGCGGTCCGCGGCGGAGCGCGTCGTGCGGGCCGTAAATCACGCGATCGACGTGCTGAACGAATACGGCGGCCGCGAGATCTTCAAGGTAAGCGATTACGATCCGTCTAAGCACCCTCGGGCGTACGAGACGCTGAGCGAAAATCAGAAAAAATGTTATGACGTCATGGCGCCGGCGGTCGTGTCGTTCGGCGATTACGATATTGACGAAAACGATCCCGGATGCCCGGTGACCTGGGGCAATATAGTCGGCGTGGAGCAGGCGATATACGCCGATTTTCCGCTGACCGAGCTGTATTATTCCGATTCGCTCGAAAACGTTCACCACGCGCGGTATTTCATGCCGAATCAGTTTTCCAAGACCTCGAAAGACGTCGGGGCGGTGAAGGCGGCGGTCGCAATCTACGAGAAGATCTTCGATCTTATCCTGAAGCTGACGCCCGGGGGGCTGAACAACTATCAGAAATGTATGTTCTTCGCGGCGCTGTTGTGCGAGCTGTGCACGTACGATACGGCGTACTCCACCAGTGCCGATCCGTTCCAGGCGTACGACGTGCTGATCAACGGGACCGCCGTATGCCTCGGATACACGCAGGCGTTCCGTCAGCTGTGCCACGCGACGGGCGTCGAGTGCAGGAACATAACGGGCAAGACCTTGATGAGCAAGGAAGGGGAG
>JAFZRM010000180.1 GCA_017619885.1 Clostridia bacterium
CGACACCGTCATCGGCGGAAGCGTCTGGTCACTTGTGATCTGCTTCGTCCCGAGGATCCTCGTCGGCACCGTCTCCGCGCTCGTCTACAAGGCGATAGCCGGCAGGACCGATAAGAACGCCGTCAGAATCACCGGCGCCGCCGTCGCGGGCTTTGCCGGTTCCGCCGTCAACACGATCGGCGTGCTCGGAGGCATCGTGCTTTTCATGCACCGTGAATTCAGCATGCTCTACGCGATGGACGAATACGGCGCCACGACGATCGCCGCCGTGATCGGCATCACGATACTGACGAACGCTCTGCCGGAAGCGGTGCTTTCGGCGATCGTAACGCCCGCCGCGGTCCCCGCGAAGAGACTGCTTTTGCGGAAATTATGATTCTTTGATATTCACTATCAGATTCTCGTCCTTTTTAAGGGCGAGTTTTTTATTTCCGATGATCAGCGTACCGCCCGCCTTGTCCGTGTAGACCTTCAGTCTGCCGTCCTCGTATTCGACGTAGACGTAGCCGCCGTTCAGCGGTACGGTGCCCATTATCTTCTCAAGACCGCCGGTCTGCGGTCTGACCTCGAAGGTCTTCGCGCCGACTGACGTAGCCCTGACGCCGAGGAAGTATTTGCCGAGCAGATATATCGGTCCGGCGCCCCACGCGTGGCAGAGCGATCTGCCGAACTTCATGCCGTACATCGCGTAGTGCTCCGCTCCGTTCTCCTGCGGCAGATACTGTTCCCAGATCGAGGTCGCGCCGAGCTTCAGCATGCCGCCCCAGTAGGAGCGGAGCTGTTCTACGGCGTAACCGAGCTCACCCGCGGTGCAGAGCGTATCGAGCTCGTAAAATCCGAAATACGGCGTCGTGATATGCGGTATTTCGTCGTTTTTGAGCACCTTTTCGATGATCAGCGCCTTCTGAGCCTCGTCCGCGACGCCGCTCATAAGCGCAAGGACGTTCGTATGTCTGCCGACGCGCTCGCGTCCGGAGTCGCGGCAGTCGACGAACGCGCCGCGCTCGGGGCGCCAGAAGTCTGCTACGATCGAGCCGCGGAGCTTATCCGCCGCGTCATCGTACGCGGCGCCGTCGTCGCCGCAGACAGCGGAAAGGCGGCTCATCGCGCGCATGGCTTTGTAGAGCAGCATCTGTTCCGCCGCCATCGCGCCGTCCTTGTCGAGCTCCGCCCAGTCGATGAATATCCAGTCGCCCGGACGCCCGACGACGTATCCGCGCTCATCGAGGCGCGACACGGTGAAATCGTACAGCGCCTTCACGCGCGGCATTATGAATTTCACGAAATCGGCGTCGCCCGAGCTGAAATAGTAATCCCAGACGCCGCAGATCAGGTAAAGCGAATAGTCGTTTATCGTGTTGATATGCTGTTTGTACGGCGGCTTGCCGAGCAGCAGCGTTATCGTCCTTCTCGTTATGTCGTTGTCGTGGAAGAGGTAGTCGTTTATCATGTAGCTCTGATACGCGTCGCCGGACCAGACCCATCTGTCGCGCTTGATCCCGTCGATGAAAAATTCGCGCGAACAGAGGTGGAACGTGTACGCGCACGTTTTCCACACGTCGTTTATCAGTTTATCGTCGCACTCGAAGCTTCCGATGTCCTCGAGCGGTACGTATTCGTAATATGCGCTGAGCTTAAGGCTCGCGGCGAGCTTTTCGGGGATATAGACGAACCTGAACGCGCGCGACGAGAGCCGGTAGCTCATCATGCCTTCGACGCGCTCGTACAGATAAGCGTTGTCGGGATCGGTCGCCTCCTCGGCGGATTCGCCGAAATAGACGGTGAGCCCGGCGTTGTCGACGGAGTTCTCGATGAAAAGCTCCGCGAACGTCTCCGAGCCGAAGTCGTACAGCATGCCCTCTCCGTACGGCTTGCTGCTCACCGGGAAGATACGGCGGTACGAGAACGGGAACTGCTCGGGCGTCACGGCGGGATCCGTATAAGCCGGGTTGTCTCCGGCGTTTATGAATTCGCAGGTGTTGTCGGAAACGAGCCAGCTGCGGTCGGTGCAGACCGTATCGGACACGGCGTAGATGCACGGCAGTCCGGAGCGGCTCGTCACCGTCACGGTCATGCTGTGTTTGCCGGGACCGAAGAAGATATCGCCGCCGACGGGGAACTTCTTCCAGCCGTCGAAATTGATATAGCCCTGCCCGCAGGCGAGGATCTTTATGTATCCGTCCTTATCGCACTCGAAGGATTTCGAGAACGTGACGGTGGGATATACCGCGGGCTGAGACCAGAACGCCGGGATCATCACGTCGAATTCGCGGCGGCGCTCATGGAGTTTGAGTCCGTGGTAAATCTCGTAGTCTCCTCTGTACCAGATCCATTTGCTTTGCATACTCATACCTTTCCTTATCTGAAAATTTCTCCGCCCTGACCGTAAACGCACGTGCGCGTCACCGTGTAAAGACACGACGACGGATCGGTCAGGTCTGCGTTGAGATATTTACATATCGCTTTGATTATATATTCGGGGTTGACGTACGTCGCGTTATCCGCCGAGACGACCGTTTCGATCAGCGCCTCGCCGTC
>JAFZRM010000025.1 GCA_017619885.1 Clostridia bacterium
CACTACACCGCGGCTAAAAAGAAAAGGAATTACGACTACTACACGCCCGGCGGCAAAACGGGCAAGCGTCCCGACCGCGCGATAATCGTCTACTGCAACAGGATCCGTCAGGCTTACGGCGACGTGCCGATCATCCTCGGCGGGCTTGAGGCTTCCCTGCGCCGCTTCGCGCATTACGATTACTGGGACGACAGGGTCCGCGCGTCCGTGCTCGTCGACAGCGGCGCGGATATACTCACTTACGGCATGGGCGAGAACATCCTGCGCCGCATAGCGCATCTGCTCGGCAAAGGCGTCCCGGTCAAAAAGATCCACGACGTGCGCGGCACGGCGTATCTGACGGGCCGTGACGACAAGATCAGATTCGACGTCGTGCAGGGATACGAATTCGAGGACCTGAGAAAGGACAAAAAGCTGTACGCGAAGGCTTACGCCGAACAGTACGCGGAATGCGACCATATCAACGGACGCGCGGTGACGGAATACTACGGCAGCCGCATGCTCGTCGTCAATCCGCCGATGCCGCCGCTGACGCGTCAGGAGCTTGATAAAGTTTACGCGCTGCCTTATATGCGTGCGTATCACCCGACGTATGAAAAGCATGGCGGGATCCCTGCGCTCGACGAGGTGAAATTCTCGATCACTCACGTCCGCGGCTGTTTCGGCGGCTGCAACTTCTGTGCGCTCGCGTTCCATCAGGGGCGGTCAGTCGTGTCGCGGAGCATCGGATCGGTCGTGTCCGAAGCGAAGCTTCTGACGGCGCTTCCGGGCTTCAAGGGATACATACACGACGTCGGCGGCCCGACGGCGAACTTCCGCTACCCGAGCTGTGAAAAGCAGCTGACGGACGGCGTCTGCAAATACAGAAAATGCCTGTGTCCGACGCCGTGCAAGAATCTGATCGCGGATGAATCGGAATACGTGGAGCTGCTGCGGCAGGTTGAGGCGGTCCCGGGCGTCAAAAAGGTTTTCATCCGCTCCGGCATACGGTTCGACTACATGCTCGCCGACAAAAGCGACGAATTCTTCAAAAAACTCGTAAAGGACCACGTATCCGGCCAGCTCAAGGTCGCGCCGGAGCACTGCTCGTCGAGCGTCCTGCGGTACATGGGCAAACCGGATATAGCGGTGTACAACAAATTCTGCGAGAAGTATTTCGGGTACTGCAAAAGTCTGGGACTGCAGCAGTATATCGTGCCGTATCTGATGTCGAGCCACCCCGGAAGCACGCTCGACGACGCGGTGGAGCTCGCGCTGTATCTTAAAAAAAGTCACTACACGCCGGAGCAGGTGCAGGATTTCTACCCGACGCCCGGCACTGCGTCGACCGTGATGTACTACACGGGGCTCGATCCGTTCACGATGAAAAAAGTTTACGTCGCGTCCACGCCCGAGGAAAAGCGGATGCAGCGGGCGCTTCTGCAGTTCAACCGTCCGCAGAACCACGCCGCGGTGCGCGCCGCGCTGATAAAGTGCGGCAGGACCGATCTGATCGGCCGCGGACCGGACTGTCTGGTACCGCCGGAGCCGCGCCGTAAAAAGCTCTGAACTCTTGACCCGGGAGGGGAAACCCCTCCCCTGCAGGCGGGTCGCCGGGGCACCGACGTTTGCCGTTCATTTTCCGAAAAGACACATAAAAAGGAGAACAACATGAAAAAAACGATCGTATTTATTCTTATATTTGTTTTTATAGTACCCGTATTCACCGGCTGCAGCCATACGCACGAATATAAGGAAATCGTTATAAAAGAACCGTCCTGCGGTGAGGACGGTCTGAAAGAATTTGTATGTAAAAAATGCGGTGATAGTTATTCGGAAGCAATTCCCGCAACAGGCGACCACGAATACGATGAAAATACAGTTAAGGAAGCCACGTGTTCGGCTGAGGGAGAGAAAATTCTGACATGCAGAAAATGCGGCCATACAGAAACGGAAGTAATACCCGTTGACAAAAACGCACACGTATTCGGCAATCACACATACACCATGGCGGTCTCAGTTGATCTTCCGGAGGATGAATGGTATTATGATCAGTACGGCTATTTGATAAAAACAAGAACTCCTATAGTAACGTTTGACTGTGAAAGCGTAATAAAAATACCGACTGCGACCGAGGAAGGAGAAGGCATAAAAACCTGTGAGCTGTGCGGAGAGACCGTTATAGTTATACTGCCGCCTATTCAATAAGAAAGCGGACAAGAGCGGCGAATTCTTCAGAAAAACTCGTCAAAGACCACGTTTCCGGTCAGCTGAAGGTCGCGCCGGAGCAGGTGCAGGATTTCTATCCGACGCCCGGCACGGCGTCGACCGTTATGTACTACACCGGGCTCGATCCGTTCACGATGAAAAAGGTATACGTCGCGCCATCGCCTGAGGAAAAGCGGATGCAGCGGGCGCTGTTGCAGTTCAACCGTCCGCAGACCCACGCCGCGGTGCGCGCCGCGCTGGTAAAGTGCGGCAGGATCGCTCTCATCGGCCGCGGACCGGGCTGTCTCGACACGCCGGAAAGTACACCGG
>JAFZRM010000181.1 GCA_017619885.1 Clostridia bacterium
CATACCCGCAAAGATCGCGGGCGTCGGGCAGATAATCATGGTCACCCCTCCCGGCAAGGACGGATGCGTCCCCGACGCGATCCTCGCCGCGGCGAAGATCGCGGGGGTCGACCGGGTATTCAGCATCGGCGGCGCACAGGCGATAGCGGCGCTCGCGTACGGTACGGAGAGCGTGCCGAAGACCGATAAGATCGTCGGCCCGGGCAACGCGTTCGTCGCCGAAGCCAAACGTCAGGTATACGGCGCGGTGTCGGTCGATATGATCGCCGGACCGTCGGAGGTGCTTGTGATATCGGACGAAAAGACCGATCCGCGCGTCCTTGCCGCCGACCTGCTCGCTCAGGCGGAGCACGACAGATCGGCGTCGGCGGTGCTGATCACGACGTCGGAGAAGCTCGCGGACGAGGTCGCCGCCTGCATCGAGGAGCAGATCCCGCGGCTGTCAAGAGCCGAAATCGCGCGCGCCTCGATCGAGTCGAACGGAAAGATAATAATAGCGGACAGCCTGCATCGCGCGGCGCAGATCAGCAACGAGCTGGCGCCGGAGCACCTCGAGCTGTGCGTTGACGATCCGTTTGATCTGCTTCAGAGCATACGCCACGCCGGTTCCGTTTTCCTCGGCAGGAACTGCCCGGAGCCGCTCGGCGATTACATGGCGGGACCGAACCACACGCTGCCGACCGGCGGCACGGCGAGGTTTTCAAGCCCGCTTTCGGTCGACGATTTCTGCAAGACCATGCAGTATTCGTATTTCACGGCGCAGGCGCTGACGGAGTATAAGGACGACGTCGATTATTTTGCAAAGAAGGAAGGCCTGACGGCGCACGCCAGAAGCGCCGTCATAAGAGACGAAATAAATGAGCAGATTCATAAGCGATAAGTTTTCGGCGCTGATCCCGTACGTTCCGGGAGAGCAGCCGAAGGACAAGAGCAGATACGTAAAGCTCAACACGAACGAGTCGCCGTTCCCGCCGTCGCCGAACGCGCAGAGATACGCGGCGGAGGCGATCGAAAAAACGATGCTTTACTCGGATCCGGAGTGTTATAAGCTGCGGTCGGCGCTCGCCGAGCGGTACGGTGTCGGCGAGGAAAACGTGATCTGCGGCAACGGCTCGGACGATCTTTTGAATTTCGCGTTCTCCGCGTTCTGCGACGATGAAGTCCCCGCGGTGTTCGCCGATATAACGTACGGATTCTATAAAGTGTTCGCTCAGTACAACCGCGTGCCCTACAGGATAATACCGTTAAAAGACGACTTCACGATCGATCCGGCCGATTATTATGACGCCGGCGGCACGGTGTTCATCGCGAATCCGAACGCGCCGACGGGCATAGCACTGACGGTCTGCGATATCGAGGGCATAATAATAAACAACCCGGATAACATCGTAGTAATTGACGAGGCTTACGTCGATTTCGGCGCGGATTCATGCGTGCCGCTTACAAAAAAATACGGGAATCTGATAGTCGTGCAGACGTTTTCAAAATCGCGGTCGCTCGCGGGCGCGCGCCTCGGCTTCGCGATAGCCGACGCGGCGCTGATAACGGATCTGAACACACTGCGCAACTCGACAAATCCTTATAACGTCAACTCCGTCACGCAGGCGGCGGGCGTCGGATCGCTGCTGGATCGGGAATACACGGATCAAAACTGTAAAAAGATCATGAAAACGCGGGCGGAGGCGGCAGAAGCGCTTTCGGCGCTCGGCTTCAAGCTGACGGATTCGAGCGCGAACTTCATTTTCGCCGCGCATCCGGCGTTTTCGGGCGAGTATCTGTATAAAGCCCTGAGAGAGAAAGGCGTGCTCGTGCGCCGCTTCGACGTGCCGAGGATAAAGGATCATTTAAGGATCACCGTCGGCACGGACGGGCAGATGGAAACGCTTATAAACTGTCTTAAACTGATAATCCGAGGTGAATGAAATGCGAAGATCAACGGTAAAAAGAAAAACGGCGGAGACCGATATCGTGCTGACGCTCGACCTTGACGGCGGCGGATCTGTCATCGATACCGGCATCGGCTTTCTCGATCACATGCTCACGCTGTTCGCCTCGCACGGCGCCTTCGGGCTCGAGGTGAGCTGCAAAGGTGACACGAACGTCGATTATCACCACACGACCGAGGACATCGGCATCGCGCTCGGGGCGGCGTTTTCCGAAGCGCTCGGCGACAAGAAGGGCATAAACCGTTACGGCAGCATGATCCTGCCAATGGACGAAGCCCTCGTGCTGTCCGCGGTCGACGTCTCCGGGCGCGCGTTTCTGAATTTTGACGTGAAGTTCCCGACGGAGAAGGTCGGCGATTTCGATACGGAGCTGTTTTGCGAGTTCTTTTACGGATTCGTCCGCTCGGCGGCGGTTACGCTGCACGTCAAGGAATTCGAGGGGAAGAATTCGCATCACATAGCCGAGGCGGTGTTCAAGGCGACGGCGCGCGCTCTGCGCCAGGCGGTCTCACCCGATCCGAGGCTGTCGGGACGCGTCCCGTCGACGAAAGGCGTGCTGTGATGATCGCCGTGGTCAATTACGGAGTCGGGAACCTGTTCTCGCTCTGCTCGTCGCTGCGCGCGGTCGGTGCGGACGTGACCGTGACGGGAGATCCTGACGTGATAAGAGCGGCGGAGAGGATAGTTCTGCCCGGCGTCGGAGCTTTTGAGGACGCGGCGCGTAAGCTTTCGGCGTCGGGGCTTGAGGCCCCGGTGCGCGAGGCGGCGGAGGAGGGAAAACCCCTGCTCGGCATCTGCCTCGGGATGCAGCTTCTGTTCGAGCGCAGTCTCGAATACGGAGAGCACAAAGGGCTCGGGCTCATCCCCGGCACCGTCGCGCCGCTTGCGGGGCGCATCCCCGATACGCTGAAGATCCCGCACATGGGCTGGAACGCGCTGCGGCTGCACGGCAACGCGCCGATATTCAAATATATCCGCGACGGCGAATACGTCTATTTCGTCCACTCGTACGCCGCGGTCGGCTGCGGCGAGTACGTTATCGCCGATACCGAATACGGCGAATACCTGACCGCGGCGGTGCGGCGCGGCTCGGTCTACGGCTGCCAGTTCCACCCCGAGAAGAGCGGCGCGGCGGGACTTTCGATCCTTAAAGCTTTCACGGAGTTGTGATATGAAGATTTTTCCGGCAATAGATCTGTACGGCGGCAGAGTCGTGCGGCTCTTACACGGCGATTATGATAAAATGACAGTCTACTCGACCGATCCGGCGGCTGTTGCGCTGAAAATGCGGTCCGAGGGCGCGGAATATCTGCACGCGGTGGACCTTTCGGGCGCGCGCGACGGCGTGCCCGCCGCGGTGGACGACGTCAGGCGGATAAAAAAGCTGACCGGGCTTTTCATCGAGGTCGGAGGCGGAATCCGCGATATGCAAACGGCGGACGCATATTTCGACGCCGGCGTCGACCGCGTGATCCTCGGCACCGCGGCGGTGACCGATCCCGAGTTTCTGGCGGCAGCGCTCGAAAAATACGGCGATAAAATAGCCGTAGGCGCCGACGTCCGCGGCGAGGACGTCGCCGTCAAAGGCTGGCTGCAGAGCTCTGGCGTGACGCTCGACGCCTTCTGTCAGACGATGCAGAGCGCGGGCGTCCGCACGCTGATCTGCACCGATATAAGCCGCGACGGCGCGATGCGCGGCGCGAACAGACAGCTTTACGCGCGGCTTCAGAAGCAGTACAGGCTCGACGTCGTCGCCTCCGGCGGTGTTTCGAGCGTCGGCGACGTCAGGGCGCTTGCCGCGCTCGGGCTTTACGGGGCGATAATAGGGCGCGCCTATTATGAAAACGCGCTCGGTATCGCGGAGGCGAAGGAGGCGGCGCGTGATAACTAAGAGGATAATACCGTGCCTTGACGTGCGCGACGGCACCGTCGTCAAGGGCGTGAATTTCAAAGATCTGAAAAACGTCGATTCTCCGGTCAGACTGGCGGAGTATTACAGCGGCGCCGGAGCCGACGAGCTCGTGTTTTACGACATCACGGCGTCGGCGGAGGGCAGGGGACTGTTCACGGATATACTTACGGAGACGGCGCGGTGCGTTTTCATACCGCTGACCGTCGGCGGCGGGATAAACACTCTCGACGATTTCGACCGCGTGCTCAAATGCGGCGCCGACAAGGTCTCGGTGAACTCCGGCGCGATCAGGGATCCGTCGCTGATCCCCGCGGCGGCGCGGCTGTACGGAGACCAGTGCGTCGTGCTGTCGGTCGACGTCAAGCGCGTGAACGGAGTCTTCACGGTGTTCGCCAAGGGCGGCCGCGAGAACACCGGCATGGAGGCGATCGAATGGGTTAAGCGCTGCGTCGGCGGCGGCGCCGGCGAGGTCGTCGTTAACTCGATCGACACGGACGGCGCGAAAAGCGGATTCGACATAGAGTTGTGCCGCGCGGTCTGCGACGCGGTGAACGTGCCGGTCATAGCGTCGGGCGGCGCCGGATGCGCCGCGGATTTCATAGAGCTGTTCAAAGCCGAGCCGAGGATCGACGCGGGGCTCGCCGCCTCGGTGTTCCATTTCGGCCAGGTCGAAATAAACGCGCTGAAGCGCGAAATGAAGGAAAACGGGATAGAGGCAAGGATATGACTGATATAAAAGAACTGAAATTCGATGAAAAAGGGCTGATCCCGGCGATCGTCACCGACGCCGCGACCGGAAAGGTGCTGACTTTAGCGTACATGAACGAGGAAAGTCTGCGCATAAGCCTTGAAAAGAAGCTGTGCTGCTTTTACTCGCGCAGCCGCCGCTGTCTGTGGCTTAAAGGCGAGACGAGCGGCAATTATCAGCACATAGTAAGCATAACCGCGGACTGCGACCGCGACGCGCTGCTTGTGTGCGTCAACCCGGACGGCCCGGCGTGCCACCTCGGCACGCAGTCGTGCTTTGAATATCCTGTGACGGAAGCCGAGTCGGAGGAATTTTCGTACGAAGGGCTTTACGGTCTGATCATGGGCAGAAAGGCCGAGAAAAAAGAGGGCTCGTACACTTCGTATCTGTTTGAAAAAGGTCTTGACAAGATCCTTAAAAAGATCGGAGAGGAGAGTACGGAGGTCGTCGTCGCCGCAAAGAACGAGGACAAGGCGGAGACCGTATACGAGATCGCGGATCTTTGCTATCACGTAATGGTGCTGATGGCGCAGACCGGGATAACTATAGACGACGTGACGAAGGAGCTTGCATCCCGGCACGTCATCGACAAGAAAGTCAAGCAGGAAAAAATGGTATAGAAAAAAACGCAGACGAACCGTCTGCGTTTTTTTGTTTTACAGGTTTACCGCAGCTTTGCCACGACGATCTTTACCGTCGCTTCAAGCCCCATGTATTTCGCGGTGATAGTCGTCTCGCCGACGGCTTTGGCGGTTATCTTGCCCTCGGCGTCGACGGAGATGATGCTCTCGTCCCAGCCGGAAAGTTCGATCTTCTGATCCCATTTCTTCAGAACGTCGGGTATGTCTTTCGTTTTTGCCGCCGTATAACTCGACGTATTGCCCCAGAGCATCAGATACTGGTTCTGCGCGCTGCGCGCTATGAACGCGGGCTGTTTGATCTCGTTCCTGATATAGAACGTTACCGTATCTTTCTCGGGATACAGTTCCACCGGTTTGCTCACGTCAAGGTAAGCGGGTATCACGGCGAATTCGCACATCAGATCCTGATACTTCACGTATACGCGCTCCACACTGTCGGACAGCAGCTTGACGGTGTGCTTTTCTTTGTCGATCTCGACCTTCGTCTCGTCGTAGAAGTATTCGAAGGACGCGTACTGAGCTTCATTCAGCTTCTTCTCGACGCCTGTCTTGCTCGACGCGTACGCCACGAACTGCACGGCTTTATTCTTGTTCTTTATCTGGATGTTCCTTCCGGTGCCGGAAGTCGGCGTGATGCGGAACTGCGTTATCGTCGGCGTGTTCGTCTTGTCGAGCAGGTTCTTCGAACTGCCTTCTTTCTTTATGACGCCGGACGGATCGCCGTACGCGTCGGTGCCGACGAACACGACAGGAGTGAGCCTCGTCGGCCAGTTGCCCCAGTCGAAGCCCGCGGGCTGATACGCGTAGCCGATGTACTGCTGAGTGTTGAATATGTCTATGTGACCGAGCGGGTCGCCGGTAATGCCCATGTTGTGGATGTTAGTCTGGATCAGCGACGATTTTGTCGTGTGCTTGAGCACGCATTCCTGACGGAAATAGATGCCGTCGTAGGAGATCATCACGCGGACGAAGCAGTTCGCGGAGAAACGCGAAGCCGTCGCCACGGAGATGAAGCAGCCGTACGCGTCGATATATTTGACGTCGGCGCTGTCCTCGGCGCTGTTGTGCTTGTAAGTGATGCCGCGGTATCTCAGCGTGCCCGGCCAGTTCTCGGACGTCGCGTCGCCGGTATATACGATCGTGTAGTCGCCGGAATTGTCGTTCCAGGACGCGTACAGATAGATCGTGTCGCCGACCACGACCATCGCGCCCTCGCCGCAGCCCCAGCTCGATTTTAATCCGTCGTAGGTGATTATCGCCTTGGGATCGCCGTAGCCCCAGCCGCTGCCGGTCCATTTTTCGACGAACGCGCCCTGCGGCGTCCTGCTCCTCGCGACGAACAGGTTGTTGTCAAGTCCGTCGTGCCAGAGTATCGTGGTGTACGCGGCGTAGTAGTAGTCGCCTATCTTGATGACGCCGGGGTCGCAGGACCAGTTCCAGTCCTCGGACGCGGACGTCGGGCGTACCGCGCCGGTGTCCTGAGTCCAGGTCATACCGTGGTCGTAACTCCTGCGGTATTTGCCCCAGTCGATCTCGCCGCTGACTCCGGAGTTGGAGGCGAGCCACGCGTCGATCGTGCCGTCTTCGTTGATTATCATCGACGGTCCGTATCTGTAGCCGCCGCCGGGATAGATGTCCCAGCCCTCGTTGGCACAGAAGAACAACGCGTCGCTCTCCGATACGCTGTTTTTGGTGTAAGCGGTCTCGAGCTTGTAGCTGTCGCCGCGGGAGACGGTGTAGATCTTGCCGTCGCGCCTGATGCACTGGACTATTTTGAGCTGCAGGGCGTTGGACACGACCTGAGCATACTCGCCGTAAGTTATCGTCTCGGAATTCTTCTTTGAAAGATCCATGTAGTTGCTGACGCCGATCTCGGCTGAAAGCTTCGCCACGCCGTAGCCGTCCGCGTATTCCCTGTAGCCGAGCGCGTAGAGTATGCCGCGCAGCACCTCGCCGTACGTCACCGGATCCGCCGGCTTGAATTCGGTCCCGGCGGGCTTTAACATATAGCCCTGATTTACCGCGATCTCGGCGCGTCTCATCTCGCCCGAATATCTTTCAAGATCGGTGAAGACGTTTTCGCATATATAGATGCCCTGCTGAGCGTAGAAGCCCGCCCAGTAGATGACGTCGTACGCGAACGCGTCGCGCGTCACAAGGTCCTCGGGCTTCGCGTCGGCGTTTTTGATATGCGAGGATTTCTTGAGCCTCGCAAGGATCGCGGCGCCGTCGCCGTCGTCCTCGAGCGGATTTTCGGGCACGTTTTTACCGGAAAGATCCTCGTCGGGGATCGTGTACGCGGTCGTGTCCGCGGGGGAGGTGACGGTGCCGGGATCGGTCCCGGGCTCGTCGGTGACCGTCGTCGCCGGATCGTCGATCGGCTCGGTCGTTATATCAGCCCCGGTCGGTACCGGCAGGGTGTCCGTAACGTCGGGCTCCGTCGTACAGCCGGCGATCGCCGTCAGCGCCATAACGGCGCAGAGCAGCAGCGCTATCGGTCTTATGGATTTCATAGGGTTTACCGTTCCTTTTGTATTTGTGGTTAATCTATTATATAATAAAAACCTCGTCAAGTCAAGTGCGGGAGCAAAAATTTTGTGTATGAATAAGAAAATACCGGAAATTTTAAAAAAACAAAAAAAATACCGCAAAAACGGCAAAAAAATGCAGGATTGCTATTGCAAAATTGCAAAAAGTGTGGTATAATAACAAAACTTTAACCGAAATCATCCGAGGAGGAGTTTATATAATGGAACAGAACAGGGAATCGAGGGTAGGCGAGATATCGCTGCACTATTCGGAATCAAGCAATCTGCTCGAGCAGTCGGGCTATAAATATCAGCTTCAGGAGAGGTCGACTCCGAATCTTTACAGATATCTTTTCGATTACGATTCGGTGCCGAAGGTGTCGTTCAACCACCGCCACGTGCCGATAAACATGCCGGATCAGATCTGGATAACCGACACGACGTTCCGCGACGGTCAGCAGTCGACGTCGCCGTTCACCGTGCGCCAGATAGTCGACATTTTCACGATGCTCCACAAGCTGGGCGGCGAAAAGGGTATAATCAGACAGTCGGAATTCTTCGTGTATTCGGAAAAGGACCGCGACGCGGTGCGCGAGTGCCAGGCGCTCGGCTACGAGTTCCCGGAGGTCACGAGCTGGATCCGCGCGAACAAGAACGATCTCGCGCTCGTCAAGGATCTCGGTATCAGGGAGACCGGCATACTCGTGTCCTGCTCGGACTATCATATCTACAAGAAAATGGGTCTGACGAGGAAAAGCGCGCTCGAGAAATATCTCGGCTCAGTCGAGGAGGTCATAAACTACGGCATACATCCGCGCTGCCACCTCGAGGACATTACGCGCGCCGACTTTTACGGCTTCGTCGTTCCGTTCGTCGAGGCGCTGATGAAGCTCGGCCAGAAATACAACGTGCCGATAAAGATCAGGGCGTGCGATACGATGGGCTACGGCGTCAGCTACCCCGGCGTCGCGCTTCCGCGAAGCGTGCCCGGCATAATATACGGCCTGATGCACTATTCCGGAGTGCCGTCCGATATGCTCGAATGGCACGGACACAACGACTTTTATAAAGTCGTCACCAACGCCGCGACGGCGTGGCTTTACGGCTGCTCGTCCGTCAACTGCGCGCTGCTCGGCATAGGCGAGCGCACGGGCAACTGCCCGCTCGAGGCGATGTGCATCGAATACGCGTCGCTGCGCGGCACCGACGACGGCATGGATCTTACCGTGATAACCGACATAGCGCGGTATTTCGAGGAGAACATCGGTTACGAGATACCGGAGCGCACGCCGTTCGTCGGCAGGAGCTTCAACACCACGCGCGCCGGCATCCACGCCGACGGTCTGCTCAAGGACGAGGAGATCTACAACATATTCAACACCGAAAAGATCCTCAAACGCCCGGCAATGGTCGCGGTCGATTCGCACAGCGGCGCCGCGGGCATCGCGCACTGGATGAACGGCTTCTACTCGCTTGAAGGGGACGAGCGCATCGACAAGCACGCGCCCATAATCGCCGCCATAAAAGAGAAGGTCGACGCCATGTACGAGGAGGGAAGGACCATAGCGATGGGCGATATGGAGCTTGAAGAGATATTCAAACGCGCCGATTTCGAGCTGTATAAGAAGATATCCTCGATACACGTAAAGATCAGGCAGTAATATTAAAAACCGTATACCGCATTGTAAAATCATACGATAATATTGTAAACAAACGGGTTTTACGCTTGACTTTCCCGCAAAAAGTGGTAAAATCGGACACAAGCAAAGCGCTTATTTTATCATTTTCTACAACAGGAAGGTTATTTGATATGAAAAAACTGATCCCGGTCATACTGGCGGTCCTCATGATCGCGGCGGTGACCGTCCTCGCGTCCTGCGGCGGCGGTGATACCGTAACGACTGACGCGATAACCGACAAGCCGTTCTCCGACACCGGAGCCGATACCGCGGAAAGCGGCACTCCCTCCACGGTCGAGGACGTCACCGTACCGGACGTCACGATGACTTACGTACCCGCCGAGGTCTACGCCGACGCGGCGACCGCCGAGGCGACGGGCTTCAAACCGGCGGACAACACGAATCTGTCGAAGTGGTTCAACGAAAAGACCGAATTCGATCCGGAGACGTGGGAGATCAAGATGCCCGAGGGCTTCACCAAAGTCGACAGCTACGTCCTCCGCATCGCTCAGGGCCAGTATATCATGGAGGTCTCCGTACTTAAAGTAAAGGACGCCGCCGATATTGAAGAGGTCAGGGCAATGGCGGATTACCGCCGCGAAAAGCAGAAGAACAACGGCGACTTCAAGCTTTACGACGACGATAAAGGCACCAACGCCAAAATGATCGACACCGGCAAGGTCAGCGTGTTCGGCAATTTCGTCGTTTACGCCGTGACCGAGAACACCGAGGTCAGCATGCTCCGCGCACAGAGCTACGTCGCGTCGAATCCCGACTGCACCGCGCTCGAACTTTACCGCGCGATCGTAAGCGAGCTCAACGACTGAAAAACAGGATAACAAAAAACGGAAGCGGCCGCTTCCGTTATTTTTTTGCTTTATTTTCAGAGCGAGAAATCGGGGAACGCGAGCGTCTTTTTCTGCCTGATAGAGATCTCGGACAGAGGCGTCACCGCCATCCAGCAGGCGGCGTCCTCGATCGATATCGGCAGCTCTTTGCCCTCGAGCACGCATTCGGCGAAATCGTTGTAAACGAGGTAATCCATACCGCCGTGACCGCCGCGCACGCCGTCGTGCAGGAATTTCTGCCAGACCGGGTGCTCGAATTCGGCGAAGTACGTGTCGGCGTTGTTCCAGCGCTTCGGCCAGTCGAAGTGCATCGTCTCGTCGTGATCGCGGTCGAGGTAGATGAAGTTGCCGTCCTCGCAGTACATCCCGCGCGTGCCCTGGATCGTGAAATTGCGGCTGTACGGGCGCGGCAACGTCGTGTCGAGCGTGAGCGTGATAAGCTGACCGCCGGCGCATTCTATCACCGTCTTTACGACGTCGCCCTGCTCGAACGGATAATCCCGCAGCTCTGCAGGGACGTCTTCATGCAGACGCGCGTAGTCGTTCAGGCCTGCAGCTCTCGTAGAGAACGAGGTCAGCGTCATGAATTTATTGCTTCTGTTTATGTCGAGGACCTGCGCGATCGGTCCGAGGTCGTGCGTCGGATAGTTCTCGCATTTCCTGTGCTTGTAGTTTTCGAGCCTGTAATGGCGGTTTTTCTCGCCGTAAAGGATCTCGGTGCGCAGATCGTGGCGGTAGCCGCCCTCGCAGTTGACTATGTCGCCGAAAAGACCTTGCTTCACCATGTTCATCACCATCATCTCGTATCTGCCGTAGCAGCAGTTTTCAAGGAGCATGAACGGCGTGCCGGTCGCTCTCTGCGTCTGCACGAGCTTGAAGCAGTCCTCGACGCTGTACGCGCCGCCTACCTCGCAGCCGACGGCGATGCCGGCCTCGAGCGCCGCGAGGCTTATCTTTACGTGATCCTCCCAGCCGGTGATTATGAGTATCGCGTCCGGCTTGTATTCTATGACCTTTTCCCAGTCGTCAAAGCCCGCTATCGGCCTGCCGTATATTTCGCTTACACATTTTACGCCGGCTTCCGTTCTGTCGTGACAGCGGTCGCAGACGCATACCACGTCGTAATTGTCCATCCCGCAGAGCAGCGGGAGCATGTAGTAGCCTCTCGACCCGAGACCTATGACGCCTATGCTTAGTTTTTTCATTTCGATTCGATGACTACGTTTCCGGAAACGCTCTGGATGCTTACGGTGCCTTCACCGCTGCCGAAAACGTACGTCCGATCCTCCTTTTTATCATATTTGAAACCGTTTACGTCAAGCGCCGAGCTGACCCCGGCGAGCGTGAGCGTGAAATCCGCGCTGTGCAGTGACAGCGAGACGTCCGCGGATACGCAGTCGACTTTCAGCTCCGATAAAGACGGCAGATCGAGCGCGGCTTTTCCCGATACGGATTCTATCTCGATCTTTTCGGGCGCCGTGCCGGCCGTTATGCCGACGCTGCCCGATACCGTGCGGATGACCGCTTCTTTTGTCGTGCAGTCGGCGAGCTTAAGCGTCGCGGAGACGCCGTTTAAAGTCGTCTTAGCCGATCTTATACCGTTCATGTAGACGTCGGACGATACGACGCTGACGTCGGTCAGATCGAGCTCCGTACCTTGCGGAACGTAAACCGTCAGATCCTTTTTCAGATTCTTGACCGCTCCGGCGCGTACGCGCAGACCTGATTTGCAAAAGCGTATCGTCAGCGTGCCGCCCTCGGTCTTATACCTCATTTTGAGGCTTTCCGTCAGCTCCTTGTCTTTCCGGATTTCGCCGAGTGAGTCGGTCTTTTCGTCAAGCGAATTGACCTCGGAAAACGTGATCTGATCGACGTCGGATTCCTCTATGCGCACGCTTCCGCTTACCCATTCGATCACGATTTGCTTTATATCGGCCGCCTTAACGGTGCCGGTCGCGACGGTGTAATCGCTCTCGGACAGATACGAAGGGAAATCCGTGATCGCCGCCGATCCGCATCCGCAGAAGAGGAGCGCGGCGCAGACGATCAGCGCGCAGACTGTCTTTTTCATTGCTGTTTGCCTCCCGTGACGGCGAAGATCGCCGCCCACCTTTTTTCGTGTTCTTCGTTTATGATATCGGGATAAAATCCCGCCCTCAGATAGCTTTTTATCGCGGGGACGCGGAAATCGTCCGTCGTAAGATACGCCGTCTCCATCCCGGCGCCGATCAGCGCCCGCACCGCTTCTGTGTTCAGCCGCGTGCCGACGCCGCGCCCGCGGAACGGGGTCCTGCAGGCGACCATGTGAATATATCCCTCGCGCTTTTCGTAGTCACAGATGACCGCGAGCGTCGCCGCGGGCTCGCCGTTGTATTCGACGATGAAGAATTTGTCATATTCGAGCGGGCCGTGGCTGTACATACATTCTCTGAAAAAGTCCGCGTCGCGCCTGCCGTCGGTCAGACCGTCGGCGACGATGTCGAGCCATTTTCCGATATCCTCGTCGGTGCCGCTGAAGGTGCGGCATACGAAATCTCCCCAGTCGGGCGGCGCCGGCGTATCGCCCTTTTTCCACCTCATGACGAGCTGTTCCGTGGCAACTCACCTCCGATCGCATTTATGATACTACCGCGAAAACGAAATGTCAAGACAATACTTGCAAACATAAGTGATAAAACATGAAAAAAGGGGGTTGATTTTTGAAAGAGTATATGATATAATGAATTATCATCGGTAATTTTGTCGGAAAAAGACGGACACGTTATGAAAAAACAAAAAAAGGAGCGGACGCTGCACGCACGCCAGAGCGAAGGCGACGAGCGCAGATACAAAATAGTTCGCACTCAGGCGAAGGAGAAAAAATACGGCGCAAAGTATTACGCCGGGTTTTTCCTGCGCCTTTTTTACCGCATAATCCTTATCGCGGTCACGCTTTTGTTCATAGCCCTGTTCGGCGTTTTCAAAACGCTAGACACCGTGGCGCACGGACCGTCAGACACCTTCCGCGATTTTCTCGTCCAGTCAGCGATGCAGGCGTCCGCGACCAAATGGGTGCCGGGGCTCTTCCTGTCGGACGAGGAGGTGCAGAGCATAGTCGACGCGAGCGGTGAGAAGGTGATCGAGGAGGTCGACGTCGACCCGACGCAGACTCACTCCGACGTCCCCGGCCCCGTGGTGATCCCGGGCAATGACGATCCCGACGCGCCGCCGCCCGATATTTCGGACGGGATCGAGCTTCATCTCGATTCCGCCGGCACGTTCCGCGCCTACGTGATGATCGTTCACGACCCGTCGAAGGTCTTCGTCGGCGTCTCGAGCAGCAGGTTCAAGGACGCGGTCCGCGGCATGCGCATATACGACGCGGCGGAGAAATACAACGCGATAGCGGCGATAAACGGCGGAGAATTCCAGGATACCGGCGGCGTCGGTCTCGGCGAGCGCCCGATAGGCCTGACGTATTCGCGCGGCGAATGCGTCTGGGACGACGGACGCAAGCGCACGTTTATTGGAATAGACAAAAACGACAAGCTCGTCGTCGCAGAATCCATGACACGCGAACAGGCGGACGCGCTCAATATACGCGACGGTCTGTCGTTCCAGACGAAAAACGTGCTGATAGAGACGATCGACGGCAAGACGGTCTGCTATTACGCGCCGAACAACAAGGGCAAGGCGCAGAGGACGGCGATAGGTCAGCGCGCAGACGGAAAATTCGTCTTCATAGTGACTGACGGCCGCTCCGCGTCGTCGATCGGAGCCGATTACGACGACGTGATCGACATGATGGTCAAATACGGCGCCGTCACCGCCGCGATGCTCGACGGCGGCTCGTCGTCGATGATGTATTATAAAAACTACATAAGCAAGTACAACGTCAACGAGAGCGAGCTCGACGAGTATCAGCGTCTCGGACTGGTGAACAAATACAAGGCGTTCACGCGCCCGCGGTATTTGCCCACGTTCTTTATGGTGGGGCAGTGATATGAAGAGAGCATTCGGATTCAGATGGACGTCGCTTTTGTTCTACATAGCGCTCTGCGTCATAATCGCCGCGGGACTCATCGCCGTACTGCTTCTGCAGAAACCGGTGAAGGAATGGCTCGCGGAATACGAGGCGTCGCAGCCCAAATACGAGGTGCAGCGGATATTCGAGCAGTATTTCGAGCATCCCGACGCCGCGACGCTGATAGACCTTTACGGAGTCGGCCCGGAATATAAGGAGCCGGACACGTACGAGGGCGCGGTCAGGCATTTCGCACAGCGCCTGCAGGGCAAACAAATGTCGTACGGCTACGTCGCCGGTACCGAGCGCATGGTCGTCAACGTCCGTGCCGACGGCGAACGCATAGCGAGATTTTCGATAAAGCCGAAGGACGGCAAGAGCGAGCGCGGTATGGTCTTCTACGAGCTCGACAAGGTCACGCTTTACTACGACGATCCGACGGATTACGTCAGCGTTATCCTGCCGGAGCGTTTCACCGCCTACGCCGGCTCGATGCAGTTAGGCGAAGAGCAGCTCACCTCGTCCGGCGTGAAGGACGATGTTCGCGACACAGTGCCCGCGGGGGCGTTTCTGTTCACGTACAAGGCGTATATGCTGACGGGGCTTTACGATCAGCCGCAGATCACGGTCAAAGATTACAACGGCGCCGACGTCGCCCTCGAATACGACGAGGAGAAAAAACTGTATTCGTGCAGATACGAATACAGCGAACAGCTCAAAGAGGAGTATTCGGAATACGTCCTCGAGGCGATGAAGCACTACGCGATATACATGCAGGACGACGCGAGATTCAAGACGGTCAAGGATTATCTCGATCCAGATACGGATCTGTACCAGAACATTTACGACAACCCGAACTCGTTCGTCTGGGAGCACGACGGATATTTCTTCGAAAACGAGGCCGCGTCAGAATTCTTCGATTACGGAGAGGCGATGTCGTGCCGCGTCACCTTCGATCATCACCTGACAAAAAAAGGACGCGAGGACTACGTCGACCACTGCGAATTCACGATCTATCTGCATAAGATCGACGGCGTGTATAAAATATATGAAATGGTTACGGAGTAAGCTGAATTCGCCTGACGGCGAGCTGAATTGACCTTCGGTCAGCTGAATTTGCTTCGCAAGCTAAATTCGCCTGACGGCGAGCTTCAAGAGGCGAATTTAATCCGGCTGAAACAAAAAATCCGCTGTGACACAAGCCGCGACCGTCATAAGGCAGTTTTTTTCACCGCAAGTCCGTGTGGTGAGTAAGTGCGCACTTAAAAAGCAGGCTGAAATTAAAATCAGTCTGCTTTTCATATTCAGTCGGTTTAATGAAGACGTTCGCTTCGCTCACTAATGAAGACGGGCTAACGCCCTAATGAAGACGTTCGCACTCCGGCGCTCACTAATGAAGCGAAGTCGCCCTCGTTCCTTAATCAGCGAACGTAGTGAGCGACTTCATTCCTTCATTAGCGAAGCGTCTTCATTAGCCCGAAGGGCGACTTCATTTTCGGCGCGGAAATAATCATTCAAAAACTTCCTTATCACGCCGCGCCGAACGTCACGGCGGATTTTTGATTTTAAAATTCTCTGCGTCCTTCAAGCGCGCGGGCGAGCGTTTCGCTGTCGGCGAACTCGAGATCGGCGCCGACGGGGACGCCGTAGGCGAGCCGAGTGACCTTGACGCCGAGCGGACGGATCAGCTTTGAAAGGTATACCGCCGTCGTCTCCCCCTCGATATTCGGGTTCGTGGCGATAATGACCTCGTTCACCGTGCCGTTGAGCCGCGTTATCAGCTCTTTGACGTTGAGTCTGTCCGGCGTGATGCCGTTCATCGGCGAGATGACGCCGCCGAGCACGTGATACGTGCCGTGGAATTCATGCGAGCGCTCGAGCGCGGAGACGGTGCGCGAATCCTCGACGACGCAGATCACGCTCTGATCCCTGCCGGGATCGGAGCAGACGGCGCATTTGTCGGAATCGCACAGATCGCAGCAGACGCTGCAGCGGCGCACGTCCTCTTTGACGCCCTTTATCGCCGCGCGGAACTCTTCGGCGTC